>NZ_LAVK01000122.1 GCF_001083795.1 Streptomyces sp. SBT349 | reverse complement strand
ACACCACACGATGCGTTGACACCCACCCACACCTCAACCTATCTTCCCGTTCGAATTTGTGAATGCCATTCGGTATCTCGAACGTGATGCCTCGCCCCGTACACCCCACCCCCCCCGCAGACAGGGAGTCCCCATGCCCGCCGGTTCCGGCACCGCCGTCATCAACCTCGACATCGAGGGTCCGGTCATCAGCCGGCACCTCTACGGCCACTTCGCCGAGCACCTCGGGCGCTGCATCTACGGCGGCTTCTGGGTGGGCGAGGACTCGCCGGTGCCCAACGAGGGCGGGATACGGCTGGACGTGGTGGAGGCGCTGCGCGCGCTGGCCATCCCCAACCTCCGCTGGCCCGGCGGATGTTTCGCCGACGAGTACCACTGGCGGGACGGCATCGGGCCGCGCGAGGCGCGTCCGAGGATGGTGAACACCCACTGGGGCAACGTCGAGGAGAACAACCACTTCGGCACCCACGAGTTCATGGCCCTCTGCGAACTGCTCGGCGCCGACCCGTACATCAGCGGGAACATCGGCAGCGGCACCGTGCAGGAGATGAGCGACTGGGTGGAATACCTCACCCGCGACGGCGACAGCCCGATGGTGCGCGAACGCAAGGCCCATGGGCGCGAGGAGCCGTGGCGCGTGCCGTTCTGGGGTCTGGGCAACGAGGCGTGGGGATGCGGTGGCAACATGCGCGCCGAGCATTACGCCGATCTGGCCCGCCAGTACGCCACCTACTGCCGTGACCACGGCGACAACACGCTGTACCGCATCGCCGCGGGCGCGGCCAACGACGATTACGCGTGGACCGAGACCCTGATGCGGCAGATCAGCTGCTTCGGCTGTGAGGCCACCCCCCGCACCTTCTTCCAGGGCGTCTCCTTCCACTACTACACGATCGCCGGGACCTGGGAGGACAAGGGCAGCGCCACGGAGTTCACCGAGGAGGAGTTCTACCGGACCCTGCTCAACGCCCGGCGCGTGGACCGGCTCATCAGCGGCCACTCCGCGGTGATGGACTGCTACGACCCGGGCAAGAAGGTCGGCCTCGTCCTGGACGAGTGGGGCACCTGGTGGAACGTCGAGCCCGGCACCAACCCCGGCTTCCTGCACCAGCAGAACACGCTGCGCGACGCCCTGGTGGCCAGCACGCACTTCGACATCTTCCACCGGCATGCCGATCGGCTGTTCATGGCGAACATCGCGCAGACGGTGAATGTGCTCCAGGCCATGGTGCTCACCGATGAACAGGAGCGCCTCATCCTGACCCCGACGTACCACGTGTTCGAGATGAACAAGGGCCATCAGGACGCCGCCTCGCTCGACGTCCACCTGCGCGCGTCCGGCACCCGGCGGACCGTGGACGGCAAGGAGATGGAGACGCTGTCCGCCTCGGCCAGCGTGAGGGACGGCGCCGTGCTGATCTCACTCACCAACCTGGACGCCCGGGAATCCGTCGCGCTCGGCCTCGACCTGCGCGGCGGGAGCGTGGGCGAGGTCGACGCCCGGATCCTGACCGCCGGCCGGCCCGCCGACCACAACACCGGGGAGGCCCCGGACACCGTCGCCCCGCGCCCGTTCGAAGGAGTCGAGACGGTGGCCGGGGGGCTGCGGCTCACGCTGCCGCCGCACTCGTTCGTCACGCTGCGGGCGCCGCTCGGCTGAGACGGGCCACCGCACGGAACGCGGAGAAAGATCCGATGTATCCTGCTCGTTCTTCGGCGTGGGGAGGAGCGCGATGTCGGTGACCGACGACGCCATCGAGGCGATCAAGCAGATGATCATGGACGGCGAGCTGGGGCCCGGCGACCGCCTCCCCCGGGAGCCGGACCTCGCCGAGCGCCTCGGGCTGTCGCGCAACTCGCTGCGCGAGGCCGTACGCGCGCTGTCGCTCATCCATGTCCTCGACGTCAGACGCGGCGACGGCACCTATGTGACGAGCCTGGAGCCGTCGTTGCTGATGGACGCGATGGGCTTCGTCGTGGACTTCCACCGGGACGACACCGTTCTGCAACTCCTGGAGACGCGGCGGATCATCGAGCCCGCCAGCACGGAGCTCGCGGCGCTGAAGATGCCCATGGCGGACATCGAGGATCTCTCGGCGCTGCTCGACTCGCTCGGTGACGATCCGACCGTGGACCAACTGGTCGAGAACGACCTGGAGTTCCACCGCCGCATCGCGGCGGGCTCGGGAAACGCCATGCTGGCCTCGCTGGTGGAGACCCTGTCGGGCCGCACGCAGCGCGCCCGGACGTGGCGCGGGCTCACGCAGGAGGGCGCGGTGGCGCGGACGCTCGCCGAGCACCGCGCCATCGTGCAGGCGCTCGCCGGGCGCCAGGCCGACATCGCGCGCGCCACGGCCACGGTGCACGTCGCCGGCGTCGAGCAGTGGCTCCGCCAGACCCTGGTCGAGCCGCACTGAGACCCTCGCCCCGCCACCCGCATTGGTCGGGTGTCTGAGCCCGGGCCGGGCGGCGCCCTGGGGCAACGGAGCAGGCCGCGCAGGGAGGGGCCACGCCATCGGGCCGATCCCGGTCGTCGGCGGTGATCCCGCCGCCCACCGCAGGCTCGGCGTCCGGGTCTGCCCGCAGGCGGGCGCCGTGGGGCTGCGCGAGGCCGTGCGGCACCCGGTGATGTTCGACGATGTCGCCGTCTCGGGCACCGGCGGGGGCTGCGCGAGATCGTCCGCCACCCGCACGAGCACGTCGTGCCCGGGCGCCGCGTGCTCGACGCGGCGCCCGGCGCGCCCGATGGCCTGCCCGGGGGGTCAGCCGAAGGCGCGGGTCTGCCAGTCGCCGACCTCGGCGGCGCTCAGGTGCCCGGCGATGATCGCCGCGCGGTCCAGCGCGCCGACCAGCCGCTGGCCGCCGTCCTGGTCCGCGCCGAACCGCAGCTCGCGGTGGGCGCAGCCGTTGATGCCGGCGTCCGACACCTGGGCGGTGGCGGCCTGCCGGCCGTCGAGGTACACGGTCAGCCGGCCCGCGGCGCTCATCGTGATCACCAGGTCGACAAAGCGTCCTGTCGGCAGGACCGCGGACGTGGTGACGCCCGTGCCGGAGCCGATGAACCGCACCTCGTTCGACGGGGTCAGGTCGATCAGCACGCCGTCGCTGCCGTCGTTGCCGCTTGGCTGCCAGTCGAACAGCCGCCGGTAGCCGTCCGCCCGGTCCACCCTGACCTCGGCCGCGAACGTCGCCGCGCGCAGGAAGCCGAGCGTCGTCGGCGCGGTCCTCAGGTAGGTCCCGCCGTCCAGGAGCAGGGCGCTCCCGGTCGGGCCCGCCGGCTCGTAGGCGGCCGTGCCCTCCACGGCGGCGTCCCGGCCCTGCCCCGAGGCGTCGGGGACCGAGCCGCCCGAGAGCGGGTCCCAGGCCACCAGGGTGAGGCCGTCCTGCGGCACCGGGCACGGCGGGGCGACCTCCACGGTCACCAGGGCGACGGCGCCCGCCCGCCAGTCCTCGCCGCTCAGCGCGGCCCGCAGCCGGTTCTCCGGCCGCTCCCCGGTCCGGGGCGTGACCTCGAAGGCGAACGACCGGCTCCCGCCGTCGCGGAGGGCGGGCACCGGGTGACCGGCCGGGGCGGCGGTCCAGCCTTCGGGCAGGTCGAGCGCCAGCTCGCCCGCCGGTACGGTCCCGCCCGCCGCCGCCACGGTGACCTCGGCGGTGAACGGCGTCCCCGCCTCGCCGTGCTCGGGCGCGGACAGCGACATCCGCAGGGGCGAGGTGGCCACATAGGTACGCCGCTCCCGCGCCGTGAAGCTGATCTCGTCGTCGTCTCGCCGGACGTCGACGCGGCGGCCGTTCCCCTCCTCCCGCAACTCGTAGAGACCGGCGAACAGGTCGCCGCGGACGGTCAGTTCGCCGGAGCGCCCCGGCCGCAGGGCCACGCGGGTGGGCGCGCCGCCGTGCCACTCGATGTCCACGGTGACGTCGCCGCGCGCCCGCAGGCCGTGGACGGAGCCGTCCGGCCAGAGGGCGGGCAGCGCGGGCAGGAGGTCGATCACCCCGCGGTGGCTCTGGAGCAGCATCTCCGCGACGCCGGCGGTCGCACCGAAGTTGCCGTCGATCTGGAACGGCGGGTGGGTGTCCCACAGGTTCGTCAGGGTGCTGAAGCGCAGCTGCTCGGAGAGCATGGTGTGCGCGTGGTCGCCGTTCAGCAGCCGGGCCCAGAAGTTGACCTTCCACGCCTTGCTCCAGCCGGTGCCGCCGTCGCCGCGCGCGGTCAGCGAGACCCTGGCCGCCTCGGCGTACTCGGGGTCCTCCTGCGGGGTGACCTGCCGCCCGGGGTGGAGGGCGAACAGGTGGGACGCGTGCCGGTGGGTGTTCTCCGGGTCGTCCCAGTCCTCCTTCCACTCCTGCAACTGCCCCCACGAGCCGATCCGCAGGCCGGGGTCGAGGCGGTCGAGCGTGGCGGTCAGCTCGGCGACGAAGCCGCTCTCGTCCCCGAGTTCCCCGGCCGCCGCCGCGGTGCTGGTGAGCAGGTCCCACACGATCTGCTGCGACATCGACCCGCCGGCGGAGAAGTCCCCCTGCTCGGGCGAGTAGCTGGGCGAGGCCACGAGGGTGCCGTCCCTCGGGTCATCGACCAGGGTGTCGATCCAGAACTGCGACAGCGCCTTCAGCACCGGGTAGGCGCGCTCGCGCAGGAACCGCTTGTCGCGCGTGAACAGGTAGTGCTCGTAGGCGTGTTGCGCCAGCCAGGCGCCCGCCTCCGGGAACCAGAACGACTGCGCGTAGTCGTGGACGCCGGTGAAGCCGAACGGCGTCGTCTCGTTGTGCACCACCCAGCCGCGGCTGACGAACATCTCGCGCGCCGTGACCTCGCCGGGGGGCGCCAGCGACTCGATGTAGTCGAACAGCGGCGCCGTCGTCTCGGACAGGTTGGTGGTCTCGGCGGGCCAGTAGTTCATCTGGAGATTGATGTTGACGTGGTAGTCGGCGCCCCACGGCGGGCTCGTGGAGTGGTTCCAGACCCCCTGGAGGTTCGCCGGGAGCGACCCCGGCCGGGAGGAGGAGATCAGCAGATACCGGCCGTACTGGAAGTACAGCACCTCAAGTGCCCTGCGCGCGGCCGGGGTCAGGGCCCGGTCCTGGTACGCGGTGAGCAGCGCGTCGGTCGGCAGGCCCGGGTCCTCCTCGCCGACGTCCAGCCGCACCCGGTCGAACAGCTCGCGGTAGTCGGCCGTATGGGCCTCCCGCAGCGCTTCGAACCCCTTGGCGCCCGCCCGGTCCACCCGCTCGGTGACCGGATCGTGCGGGTCCACGCCGCTGCGGTAGTCCGGGTAACGGTCCGCGTAGTCGGTGGCCGCCGCGAGGACGAGGGTGACCGAGTCCGCACCGGCCACGGTCACCGAGCCGTCCGCGTTGTCGGTCCTGCTGCCGCCCCGGTGCAGGACCTGGAGCTGGGACTCGTAGCGCATCCCGTTGTCGTTCAGCGCGCCGGAGAGGGTGATCCGCCCGCCGTCGGCCCGGACGGCCGCCGACCGGTTGGTCTCCGTGGTGACCGAGACGGTGCAGCCGATCGCGCCCGGCCGGTCCGCGCCGAACCGGGCGACGATCACGTCGTCGGCGGCGGAGGCGAAGTACTCGCGCGTGTAGGTCACTCCGTCCGACGCGTAGGCGACGCCCGCGACCGCCTCACCGATGTCGAGGTGGCGCCGGTAGCCGCTGACGTCGGTGGGCTCCCGCGTCCACTCCACCCAGACGTCGCCGAAGGTCTGGTACGAGCCGAAGTGCGTCTTGGGCTGGCCGAGCTTCCCCACGACCCAGTCGGGCGCGACCCGCAGTTCGCCGTCGATGCGCTGCCGCACCTCCTCGATGGCGCCCGGCCGGGGAGACCTCCAGTTGCCGAAGTCATAGCCCTCCGCGCCGGGACCCCCGGACCAGAGCGACTTCTCGTTGAACTGGAGCCGCTCGCGCGCGAGTCCGCCGAAGAAGCACAGGCCGAGCGCGCCGCTGCCCAGCGGCAGCGCCTGGGACTCCCAGTCGGTCGCGGGCTCCTCGTACCACAGCGTCATGCCGGTGACCCCTCCGTGCCCGGTGGCCCGCCCGGCCGCGGCGGCCGGCCCGGCCGTCAGCGATGCGGACCCGAAGGCGGCGGCGGCCCCTGTCACGCCGGCCATGAACACACGTCTGGGAAAACCACGTTCGGCCATCACGGTACCTCGTCCTCGAAGGCGTGCCGGGCAGGCGGGTGACGTTGATCACAGCGGAGGCTATAGATCCGATGTATGGGGCGTCAAGAGGCGGGAGACGCCGGGAGTTGTGCCTCGTGTTGGCGAGACACCCGATCAATGGCAGGCGGGGGTGGGCTGCCGGCCCGGTGCCGGACCCCGGCGCCTCCGCGCGGACCACGCGGCCGCCCGCCGCCCGGCGCGCGACGAACGGGCCCCTCGCCGTGCTGCCGGGGGCCTTGACGCGGCATACACCGGGTGTTCTCATCGCGGCACCCTGGTCCCCAGGGAGACCCCCGAAGGAGCCGCAGTGAGCCGGACCGCCACGCTGCCATCCCGCGACGCGGGACCGGCCGCGTTCCCCACGATTCCCACGATCCCCACCCCGTCCGAGGCCCGCCGGGGGAAGGCGAGCGCCGCGGCGGCCGGGGCGGGCGCATGACCCAGCGCGTCGCCGTCCACACCCGGCTGAAGGCCGGGCGGGAGGCCGAGTACGACCGTGTCCACGCCGAGATCCCGGCCGAGCTCGCGGCACGGCTGCGGGCGGCGGGAGTCGTCACCTGGCGCATCTGGCGCAGCGGCCGGGACCTCTTCCACACGATCGAGGTGGAGGACTACCGGGCGATGCGCCGGGCGCTCGCGAACGACCCGGTGAACCTGGCCTGGCAGGCCAGGATGAGTGAGCTGCTGGAGGTCGAGGACGACTACGCGGGCGAGGACGACGGCCTGCCGCTCGTCTGGAGCCTGCCGTGACCGGCGCCGGGACGGTGGGCCGCGGGACGGCGGGCGCGGGGCCGTGGTGGTTCGGCGGCGCCGGCATCGGCAACCTCGGCCGCGAGGTCACCGATCCGGTGGCGCGCGCCACGGTGGACGCCGCGTGGGAGGCGGGCGTGCGGGGATTCGACACCGCCCCGCACTACGGGCTCGGGCTGGGCGAGCGGCGGCTGGGCGCGGCGCTGGCCGGACGGCCGCGCGGCGCGTTCCAGGTCTCGACCAAGGTCGGCCGGGTGCTCGAACCCGCGACGACGCCGGGACCGCGCGGACCCCGAGGACCGTCCGGCGCCGACCCGGGGGGCGACGACCTCGTGAACGGCTTCGCGGTGCCCGCCCGGTACCGCCGGATCTGGGACGTCTCCCGGGCGGGCGTCGAGCGGTCGCTCGCGGACAGCCTCGACCGCCTCGGCCTGGGCCACGCCGACGCCCTCTACCTCCACGACCCGGACGAGTACGACCCCGCCGCCGCCGTTCCCGGCGGCCCGGCGGGCCCCGAGGCCGCCCTCCACACCGGGCTGCGGGCGCTGGCGGCGCTGCGCGCCGAGGGCGCCATCCGCGCCGTCGGCGTGGGGTCGAAGTCCGTGCCCACGCTGACCGCGGCGGTGCGCACCGGGCTGGTCGACGTCGTCATGGTCGCCGGCCGCTACACGCTCCTGGAGCAGCCCGCCGCGCCCCTGCTCGCGGAGTGCGCCGCCCGGGGCGTCGGCGTCGTCGCCGCCGGGGTCTTCAACTCCGGCGCGCTGAGCCGCCCCGAGCCCGACCCCTCGCTGCCGTACGAGTACGGGGCGATGCCCGCGCCGGTGTACGAGCGGATCTCGGCGATCCGGGCGGCGTGCGAGCGCCACGGCGTCGACCTGCCGACCGCGGCGCTCGCCTTCCCCCGGCGGGCCCCCGCGGTGACGGCCGTCGCGGTCGGCGCCCAGTCCCCGGAGCAGGTCGGGGAGAACGCCGTCCGCGCCGCGACCCCCGTTCCCCCCGGGCTGTGGGCCGACCTCGCCGCGGCGGGCCTGATCGAGGAGGCCGCGGGGACCTGAGGCGCGCGGTGACCCGACGGGCGCTCAGCGGATCCGCCGGCCCGTCTCGGCGCAGGAGTATCCGCCCAGCCGCTCCACCTCGTCGCGGAAGCGCGGGTCCTCCAGGAGGGTCCACAGCGGCGCCAGCAGCGCGCTGGACAGGTCCCCGGAACGGAGCACCAGGTCGTAGGGCTCCCGGGCGACCGGAACGAAGTCGAGGCCGAACGCGCGCGCGGCGGCCAGGATCCCCAGCCCCGCGTCCGCGCGCCCCGCGGCGACGGCCGCGGCGACGGCGAGATGCGTGTGCTCCTCGCGCGCGTAGCCGGGCACCGCGTCCGGGGCGATGTCGTGGCGGGCGAGCTCCTGGTCGAGCAGCGCGCGGGTGCCGGCGCCGCGCTGCCGGTTGACGTACCGGAGGCCGGGCCGGGTCAGGTCGCCGACGCCGGTGAGGCCCAGGGGGTTGCCGGGGGCGACCAGAAGCCCCTGGTCGCGGTGGCCCAGCCGGACCACGGCGATGTCCGCGTCCGCCCCGAACAGCTTGTCGACGTAGGGCAGCGTGTACTGACCGGTCGAGGGCTCCAGGAGGTGCGAGCCCGCCAGGTGGCACAGCCCGTCCCGCAGTGCCACCAGCCCGCCCAGCGACCCCACGTTCGACGAGGCCAGGGTGATCAGCGGATCCGTGGCGCGCAGCGCGGAGGCGGCGAGGTCGAGCACCAGGTCGTGGGAGCCGATGGTGACGATGGTGCGTTCGATCTCCGCCAGCCCGCGGAGGAGTTCCACGGTGACCCGCTCCCCGGCGTGGTGTCCTTCGAGCCCTGAGTCCACGACCAGCAGGCCGTCGGCGCGCACGAGCGAGGTGAGGACCCCCGCGCCGCGGGGGAGCGGGGTGGCGACGACCTGGTCCCGCACGCGGCCGAGCCGCACGCGGACCCAGTCGTCCATGCCGAGGGCGGAGGGCAGCTTACGGGCCAGCCGCGCCGTGGCCGAGGGGCGCTCACGGGGGGCCGCGCCCTCCAGTTCGGCGAGCAGCGGGGCGGCGAAGATGTCGAAGGTGAGCGCGGCCGACACCGGATACCCCGGCACCCCCACCACGGGCGTGGACGGGTCGCCCTTGACCGTTCCGAGCACCACCGGGTGGCCGGGGCGCACGGCGACCCCGTGCACGGCGACCGTCCCCGCGCCGGCGACCACGCGGGAGGTGTAGTCGTCGCGGCCGGCGCTCGACCCCGCGATCAGCAGGACCAGGTCGGCCTCCTCGGCCGCGGCGCGCAGGGCCGAGGAGATGGCCTCGGGATCGTCCGCGACGATGCCGGTGACCCGCGCCTCGCACCCCGCCTCGCGTGCCTGCGCGGCGAGCATCAGCGAGTTGGTGTCCGGTATCTCGCCGAGGGCGAGGTCGGCCCCGACGGGGCGGATCTCGTCGCCCGTCGGCAGGATCACCACGACCGGCGCGCGGCGGACGGCCAGCTCGGTGGCGCCCGCCGCCGCGCACGCGGCGAGGTCGACCGGCCGCAGCCGGTGCCCCTCGGGCAGCAGCAACTCGGTGGCGCTGATGTCCTCCCCGATGGACCGGACGTGCTGGAACGGCGGGACCGCGGCCCGGAGTTCGGCGCTGCCGTCGGGGGCGTGGTGGACCTGCTCCCGCATGACGACGGCGTCATAGCCGGCGGGCAGCGGATCGCCGGTGTCCACGACCTCGAAGTCACCGGTGGCGAGGAGCACCGGGGCCGTCTCCGCCGCGCCGACCGTGTCGGCGGCCCGGACCGCGATGCCGTCCATGCCCGCCGAGTCGAACGCGGGCGAGGACCGCCGCGCCCACACCGGCTCGGCCGTCACCCGGCCCAGGGCCCGGTCGACCGGCACGCGCGCCGCGCCGAGGCGCTCGGGGCAGCCGGTGGCCGCGCGCGCCTCCCGCCAGGCGGCGAGCGCCCTGGCCGCCGGAACGTCGGACAGGAAGGGGCTGTTGGCACTCATGCGGCGACCGTCTTCTCGCGGGGGCTGGTCATCGGTAGAGGGTGACATCGACATCGATGCCCCGGTCCAGGCCGGTGGCGGGCTCCGGGACGATCAGATACCCGTCGGCGCGGGTGAGGACGGACAGCAGGGCCGAGGGGCCGAACAGCGGCTCGGCCACCCCGTCGCGGACCGTCACCTGGACCACGTCCAGCCGCCCGGCGGCCGAGGCCACGTCCCGCGAGAGCCGCGCGCGGGTGCCGGGCCGGGGAGGCGGGGACGCGCAGCCCGCCGTCCTCCACAGCAACGGGGTGCCGACCTGGCCGAAGACCACCAGCGCCGAGAGCGGGTTGCCCGGCAGCCCGATGACCGGGATCCCGCCGCACTCGGCCAGCAGCGTCGGCTTCCCCGGCTTGATGGCCAGCCCGTGGCACCAGATCTCGCCCACCGCGGCGACCGCCCCCGCCGTCTCGTCCCGCGCCCCGACCGAGGAGCCCGCCGAGACGACGACCAGGTCGGCGTCGGGCAGAACCTCCTCCAGCCGCTTCTCCAGCACCCCCGGCTCGTCGGGGACGATCCCGGCGACGACCGGCAGGCCACCGGCGTCGGTCACCATCGCCGCCAGCGCCGAGGCCGTGGCGTCGCGGACCTGCCCGGGGGCCGGTTCCGCGGTCCCGGGCGGCACCACCTCGTCGCCGGTGGAGATGATCGCGACCCGGGGACGGGCGTGCACCGCGAGAGAGGTGACGCCGGCGGCGGCCAGCAGGCCGAGGTCGGGCGCGCGCAAGGGCCGTCCCGCGGGCACGAGCGCGCCACCGGCCGCGACGTCCTCGTCCGCGCGCACCACCCCGCCGCCCGGCGCCACCGGGCGCGTCACCTCGATCGTGCCGGGCATCGTCTCGGCGGTGTACTCGACCATCACCACCGCGTCCGCGCCCTCGGGCAGGGCGCCCCCGGTCGGGATCGCGACGCAGCCCCCGGGCACCACCGCGGTCCCCGGCGGCGCGCCCATCCGCACGGCGCCCAGCAGGTCGAGATACCCGGGCAGCCCCTCGGAGGCGCCGTAGGTGTCGGCCGCACGCACGGCGAAGCCGTCCACCGTCGAACGGACGAAGCCCGGCAGGGCGGACGGCGCGCGCACCTCGGTGGCCGGCACCCGGCGCAGCGCCGCGGCCAGCGGGACCCGCTCCACGGCCGTGCGGTGCGCGGGCCTGAAGCCGGCCAGGGCCTCGGCGACCGTGCGGGTGGTGAAGAACTCGCGTCCGCTCAACGCCCCGGCTGCCCTCCGGTGCCGTCGGGCCGTGGCTGCGGGCGGGCCGCGGCCCCGCCCCTGTCCAGGCCCAGCACGGAGACCACCGGCCCCAGCGCCACCTGGCCGAGCCCGCAGATCGAGGACTTGCGCATCGTCTCCTCCAGCTGAAGGACGCGTCCGCGCTGCTCGGCGTCCAGGGCCTGGGCACCGGAGCCGAGCACGTCGCTCAGCAGCGCGTGGGCCTTGGTGGAGCCGACCCGGCAGGGCACGCACTTGCCGCACGACTCGTCGCGGAAGAAGCGCAGCACATTGGTGGCGGCGGCCAGCAGGTCGGTGCCCTCGGCCAGGACCACCAGCGCCCCGGAGCCGAGCATGGTGCCCGCCTCGGCGAGCGGCCCGAAGTCCAGGCGCAGGTCGAGCTGGTCGGGGCCGATGAAGTTCGACGACGCCCCACCCGGCTGGACCGCGCCCACCGCGGCGCCGTCGAGCACGCCGCCCGCGAGGTCGATCAGCGCCCTGACCGTGGTGCCCATGGGGACGCAGTACACGCCCGGGTTCCGCACATGCCCGGAGACGGCGAAGAACTTCCAGCCCACGGAGTCCCCGGCGCCCTGCTCGGTCCACCAGGCCGCGCCCCGCCGCAGGATCACCGGGACATCGGCGAAGGTCTCGACCGAGTTGATCAGCGTCGGGCGGCCGTGCAGACCGTAGGTGCCGGGGAACGGCGGCTTGTTGCGGGGCTCGCCGCGGTGGCCCTCCATGCACTCCAGCAGCGCCGTCTCCTCGCCGAGGATGTAGCCGCCGGGCGAGACGAAGACGTCCAGGTCGAGGCGGCGCCCGCTGCCGCAGGCGTCGGGGCCGATCACCCCGGCCTCGCGGAGCGCGGCGATCTCCCGGCGCAGGATGTGCTCCTCCGGGCCGTACTCGTGCCGGATGAACACCCAGCCCTGCTCGGCGCCGACCACGGCCATGCCGAGCAGCAGGCCCTCCAGCACGAGGTGCGGCTGGTCGGCGAGGATCTGCCGGTCCTTGAACGTGCCCGGCTCCGACTCGTCGGCGTTGCAGATCGCGTAGGTGACGCCGCCCGGATCCGCGGCGGCGACCAGGGACCACTTCGTCCCGGTGGGGAAACCGGCGCCGCCCATGCCGCGCAGGCCCGAGTCCTTCAGGACGGACACGACCTCCCCGGCGCTGATCTCCCCGGCGAGCAGCGCCCGCAGGCTCGCGTACCGCTCGGCGGGGCCCGAGCCGGCCGGGTAGGGGTCGTTGGGCCAGGGCTCGGCCCGCCCGGTCACCCTCGCCTCGCCCACGCCCTCGCCGCGCGCGGCGCCGACGAGCGCGTCGGTGTCCGAGGCGGGCGCGGGGTACTCGTTCACCGCCACCGCCGGGGCCACGTCGCAGCGCCCCAGGCAGGAGACCTCGGCGAACTCGACCTCGGCGTCCTCGCCGTAGCGCTCCCGTATCTCGGCGATCCGGTCGTCGGCGGAGCGCAGCCAGCAGGACAGGTCGTGGCACACGGCGAGCGACACCTTCGCCGGCGGCTCCGTGCGGAAGTGCGGATAGAACGAGATCAGCCCCTCGATCTCGTACCGCGGGCGTCGCGCGTCGCGGGCCAGCTCCTCCAGCTCCTCGCGGGGGAGCCAGCCGAGCCGTGCCTGGATCGCGTTGAGCGCCGGGATCAGCGAGGGCCCGGGGAACCTCCCGGCCCGCGCCTCCACGCCGGGAACCTTGCGGCCCGGGGACCGCGGTGTCCGCTCAGGACTCAGGGTCATTCGCCCACTCCCACCGCCGGGCCGGGCTCGGCGCGTGCCGCGCCCAGCGCCTCGACCTGGATCGCACAGAACTTGAACTCGGGGATCTTGCCATAGGGGTCGATCGCGTCGATCGTCAGGAGATTCGCCGCCGCCTCCCTGAAGTGGAACGGGATGAAGCAGTTGCCCAGCTGCTCGCGGTGGGAGATGCGGACCGTCAGCTCGATGGCGCCGCGCCGGGAACGCACCCGGACCCGCTCGCCATGGGCCAGGCCACGGTCGGCGGCGTCCTTGGGGTGCATGTACACCTCGGGGCTCGGCGCGATGGTGTCCAGCGCGAACGACCGGCGGGTCATCGATCCCGTGTGCCAGTGTTCCAGCAGCCTGCCGGTGTTGAGCACCAGCGGGTACTCGGTGTCCGGGAGCTCCTTCGCGGGCAGCCACTGCGCGGGCACCAGGTGGGCGAGGCCGTCGTCGGTGTTGAAGCGCTCGTCGAAGAGCACCACGGTCCCGTCGGAGTGCTCCGGGTCGTCGTTCGGGTAGAGCTTCCCGGAGAGCCCCAGGTTGTCGTGGCGGAGGTTCGCGTAGGAGGGCATCAGCGCGACCATCTCGTCGAACACCTCGCTCGGCGAGGCGTAGGACCAGTCCAGACCGATCCGCCGCGCGATGTCCTGGACGATCTCCCAGTCGACGCGCGCCTGGCCCGGCGGGTCCATGACCCTGCGCCCCAGCTGCACCCGGCGGTCGGTGTTGGTGTAGCTGCCCTCCTTCTCCAGATAGGAGGAGGCCGGCAGGATCACGTCGGCGAACTCGGCGGTCTCGGTCAGGAAGATGTCCTGCACCACCAGGAAGTCCAGCCCGCTGAGGGCCTTGCGCACCTTGTTGATGTTGGGATCGGACAGGAACGGGTTCTCGCCCAGCATGTACATCCCGCGCACGCCGTCGGGGCGCAGCACCGAGCCGATGATCTCCGTGACCGTCAGGCCCCGTTCGGGGTCCAGCGAGGCGCCCCACGCCTCCTCGAACCGCCGCCGCGTCGCGTCCCGGTCCACCCCCTGGTAGTCGGGGTAGAACATCGGGATCAACCCGGCGTCCGAGGCGCCCTGGACGTTGTTCTGGCCGCGCAGCGGATGCAGCCCGGTCCCGGGCCGGCCGACGTTGCCGGTGATCGAGCACAGGGCGATCAGGCAGCGGGCGTTGTCGGTGCCCGTGGTGTGCTGGGAGATGCCCATGCCCCAGTAGATGACGCCCGCGCCCGCCTCGCCCCACACCCGCGCGACCTCGCGGATCTCCTCCGCGTTCACGCCGGTGATCTGCGCCGCCCGCTCCGGCGGGTACTCGGCGACCGTGCGCGCCAGCTCGTCGTAGTTGGAGACGCGGGCCGCGATGAACTCCCGGTCGAGCAGGCCGAGCCGGATCACCTCGTGCATGATCGCGTTGTAGAACGCCACATCCGTGCCCGGCTTGACCTGGCAGTGGTAGTCGGCGTGCTCCGCGACCGTGCTGGCCCGCGGGTCCACGTAGATGATCTTCGTGCCGCGGCGGCGGGCCTGCTTGAAGAACGAGCTGGCGACGGGGTGGTTCGCGGTCGGGTTGGAGCCGGTGATGATCACGACGTCGGCGTTGGCCACGTCGCCGTAGGTGGTCGACACCGCGCCGGAGCCGACGCCCTCGAACAGCGCGGCGACCGAGGAGGCGTGGCACAGCCGGGTGCAGTGGTCGACGTTGTTGGTGCCGAAGCCCGCGCGGATCAGCTTCTGGAAGAGGTACGCCTCCTCGTTGGAGCACTTCGCCGAGCCGAAGCCGGCGATCGCGCCCGGGCCGCCGGACGCGTGGATCTCCGTCAGCCTGCGGGCGACGAGGTCCAGCGCCTCGTCCCAGGTGGCCTCCCTGAAGTGCGGCAGCACCTCGTCGTAGTCCACGAGCCCGCCCGGCTTGCGGCGCCCGTCCCGGCCCCGCTTGCCGCGCTTGCCGTCGCCGGACTTGCCGCCGCTGGCCTTCCCGCCCCCGGACTTCCCGCCGTCGCCGTCGCCGCGCACGTCCGCGGAGAGCGCGCCCTTGGGGTAGGACTCCTCCCGGCGGATCAGCGGAACCGTGAGGCGCTGCGGCGAGGCCGCGTAGTCCCAGCCGTAGCGGCCCTTGATGCACAGCCGGCTCTGCGAGCCGGGCTGGTCGCGGCCCTCGGCGAACGCGATCGCGCCCCGGTCGCGGTCCACGTAGTAGGTGAGGGCGCAGCCCACGCCGCAGTACGGGCACACGCTGTCGACCGCGTCCAGCTCCTCGCGGGGCCTGATCGGGATGCTGTTGATCGGCTTGTTGGTCAACGCCCCGGTGGGGCACGCCTGCACGCACTCGCCGCACGTGACGCACGAGCTGGCGCCCATCGGGTCGTTGAGGTCGAAGGAGATGGTGGTCGCGTAGCCCTTGCCCGACCGGCCGATGACGTCGTTGCCCTGGATGTCGTCGCACGCCCGCACGCAGCGGTCGCACAGGATGCACGCGTCGTGGTCGACGGCGATGACCGGGTTCGAGGAGTCCTTTCCCCGGCCCGAGCCGCAGGGCAGCCCCGTCGTCTCGCGGGCCACGCCGAACCCGTCGGCGAGCCCGAGCAGCAGGTTGTCGCCGGTGGTGGTCTGCTTGGGGTCCTCCGCGCGCGGGGGCTGGTCGGAGATCAGCAGCTCGGTCAGGGTGGCCCGAGTCCGTTCGACCTCCGGGGTGTCCGTCCTGACCTCCATGCCGTCGTCGCAGGGGCGCACGCACGCGGCGGCGAAGGCCCGCCCGCCGGTGTCCACCACGCACAGCCGGCAGACGCCGACCGGGTCGTAGCGCTCGTTGTGGCACAGCACCGGGATGTCCACGCCGACCTGCCGCGCGGCGTCGTAGATGGTGGTGCCCTCGGGCACGGTCACGGCCTGGCCGTCAATCGAGGCCGTCACGGTGCGCACGGATGTCGTTGCCTCGTCGACCGTGGTCATCTGAGCCTCCGTCACTCACGCTGATTCTGCACACGATATACTGCATACAATCATCCGAGGAAGAGGTCCGGCACATCCGCCGCGGCCACCCGCCCCGCCTCGTCCAGTCCCCGCGCGCGGTAGTACGCGGCGATCATGGACCGCAACCGGTCGGCGGTGAGCGTGGCCTGGCGCCCGGATTCCAGCTCCAGCGGCGTCCGGAGCATCCGCGCCGGCAACGTGTCGTCGGCCGCCGTCGCCCCTTCCCGCAGGTTGAACGCCCGCTTGGCCCGGACGATCCGCGCGGCGGTGGCCCGCAACTCCTCGGCGCCGACCGCCCACCCGGTCACCAGGGTCAGGAGCCGCGCCCACTCGCCGAAGGGCTCCTCGAAGACCCCCCGCAGGAACTTGCACAGGATCATCGAGTCCATGACCGCGGCGCGGTCCTCGGTGCCGATCGCGGCGGCGACGTGGGCGGCCCCGCCGTCCAGGCGGTCCAACTCCCCGGACAGGTCCGCCTCGTACGCCCCGGAGCGGTTGTGGTCGGCGCCCCTGGCGTTGACCGCGAGCCCCAGCGCCATGGCCTGGAGGCCCCGCGGCTCGTAGCCGGGCAGTTCGAGCCCCTTGACCTGGGGCGCGAAGTCGATCGAGCCCTGCCCCACGGCCTCGGCGGCGCGGCGCGAGCCCTGCGCCAGCAGCTCGCCGAGCCCCTCGGTCCTGGCCCCGATCGCCTCGATCGCGCGCAGCAGGGCCGCCCCGTCGCCGAAGCGCAGCCACGGCTCGTCCAGGAGTCCGCGTTCGACGCACTCCATGGCCCAGGCGATCGTGCCGCCGGCCGAGATGGTGTCGAGCCCCAGCTCGTCGCACCGCGCGCTCGCGGCGAACACCTCGTCGGGATCCGACACCCCGCACAGGGGGCCGAGCGCGAACACGTTCTCGTACTCCATCCGCTGGCTGCCGCCGCCCTTGCGCGAGTAGATGTGCTCGCAGCCGATGGAGCAGGACGCGCAGCTGTTGCGGGCCACCGCCCGCAGCTCGTGCAGCTCCTCGGCCGCCAGCCGGGAGGCGCCCTCGAACGTCGCCCGGGTGAAGTTGCGCGTGGGCAGGGTGCTGACCGCGTTGAAGGCCAGCAGGTTGGCCAGCGTGCCCAGCTCCCGGTACTTGGCGGTGGCCGGGCCGAAGCTGCGCCGCCGCAGATCGCGGGCGGCGGCCAGGACTCCCTGCTGGTCGGCCACGGACACCTTCGCCGCCGCCCGCACCAGCACGGCCTTGATGTTCTTGGCGCCCAGCACCGCGCCCAGGCCGCCCCGCCCGGCGTGCCGCCCGTCGTGACTGATCGTCGCGTACCGCACGCCCCGCTCGCCCGCCGGGCCGACGGCCGCGGTCCGCCAGCCCCGGCCGAATCGTTCCTTCACCGCCGCCTCCGCCTCGGCGGCGGGCAGCCCGGCGAGCTCGGGAGCCGCCTGGAGGCGCACGCCGTCGCCGTCGATCAGCAGCACGGACAACGCGTCCGCCCTGCCGCGGATCACGATCGCGTCGTGCCCGGTGAGCTTGCCCGAGATGGCGAACTGGCTGGAGGCGAGCGCGTCGGTCAGCAGCCCGGTGAGGGGCGACTTGGCCACCACGGCGAACTTGGCGCTGGTCGTGAGCGGCGTTCCCACCAGGGAGGAGAAGACGAACGCCAACGGGGCCTCGGGAGCCAGCGGATCGACCCGCGGTGGCGCGAACCGGTGCATCAGCCACGTGCCGAGGCCCACCCCGCCCAGGTAGGCCCGCAGCACCCGCTCCTCCAAGGGGAAGGGCGCACCGCTCGCCGCCCGGCCGTCGACGTCGACGACCAACGCTTGTCCGAAGAAGCCACCCGGCGTCATACCACGACCTTAAGTCCCCCGCGGCCCAAGGGCCCCTGGGTGAGCGCGATCATCCGCCGGCGTCCGCGGAGAGGAACGCGACCCGGTCGCCGCCGACCAGCGGCAGCAGCGGATCGCGCGAGACCTGGTCCCCGTTCAGAGCGGCCACGATGTGGCGGTCCAGCTCCAGCCCGACCGACGCTGCCGCCGCCCCGAGCGCCGCCGCACGGACGGTGCTCGGCCGGTGCCCGCCGTTCCTGGCCAGGGCGCCGAACCGTTCCACCGTAACCTCCGGCGGCGGGCGCCGCCGCGCCTCGGCGTAGTCCTCGGGGGTGTTGACGTTCACCACGGACTCCAGCGTCGGGTCGCACCGCGCCAGGTCGGCGTCCGCCAGCAACTGCCCGTCGTCGAGCCGCGCGACCTCGCAGTGCTTGAAGAGCATGCCGGGGCGCAGGTCGCCCGCGGCCACCCGCTCCGCGATCAGCCCGGCCAACGAGCAGCGGTACCCGGCCGCCAGCGGCTGCCGGAACCCCCGCGCCATCGGCAGCACCATGTCGATGCTCTCGTCGGTGAAGCCGCGCACCACCCGCCGGACGAAGGCCGGGTGCAGGAACGGCATGTCCGTGGAACAGACGAACGCCACTCCGGCGCGGTCCGACACCGCCGCGAGCCCCGTGGCCACGCCCTGCATCGGCCCCAGCCCCTCGACCGGGTCCTCCACCACCCGCACCCCGGCGGGCAGGGCGGGCACCTCCTGCCCCGGGGCGGCCACGACGACCACCGGACCGTCCACGGTCCGGGACAGCAGCGCGGTGGCGCGGTACAGCAACGTCGCGCCGTGCCACTCAAGTCCCGCCTTCGGGCGGCCCATCCGCGTGGAGCGCCCGCCCGCGAGGACGACGCCGGCTGTCGTCTGCATCCAGTGATGATAGTCAGCTCGCGCCCGGAACGGGGGTGCCCCGCACCCGTCCCACCGGACGTCGGGGCGGTGATGGTACAGGTGCGCGGTCTGGGGGCCCGCCCGGGGTCGGCCCCCAGAGCGGCGGCGGCTCGGGACGAACACCATACGGTGCAAGAGCACGGGTGGGCGTGAAGGGACGCACGACATCCCACTCCGGGCAACGGGACAGCATCGCGCGTACATCGCCGCCCCGCTTTCGGCTTTCGCTGTGGAAGGTGGCTACCTGATGATCACGGTTCCGCGAGAAGACGCCACGTTGGGCATAGCGGTCGAGGATGTCGATCCCCTGCGGGTGCCTCCGGCAGAGTTGATGGCTCTCAAACAACTCGTGTACGCCCACCGGATCGTGGTCCTGAGAGGCCGGCGGTTGTCATCCGCCGAGTTCGTCGAGTTCGGCAGGCGGATGGGCGAGGTGGAGACCTACTACCAGCCCATGTACCACCACCCCGAGCACAAGGAGATAGTCGTCTCCTCCCAGGTGAAGACCGGGGGAGAACCGGTCGGGGTGCCCGAGACCGGCACGTCCTGGCATCACGACTGCTCGTTCATGCGCAGGCCGTTCGGGCTCACCCTCCTCCACCCGCAGGTTGTGCCCGAGAAGAACCGCGGCATCTGCTTCATCGACATGGCGAAGGCCCACCGTGACCTGCCCGACGCCCTCACGGCGGAGATCCGCGGCACCCGCTCCCTCCACAGCGCCCGGCGCTCCTTCACGACCCGGCCGACCGACGTCCACCGGCCGCTCTCGGAGGTCATGGCCGAGGTCGAACGGGAAACCCTGGACGTCGCGCACCCCACGGTCTTCACCCACCCGGTCACCGGCGAGGGCGTGCTGTACGTCAGCGAGGCCGTCACCGACCGCATCGAGAAGCCCGACGGCAGCCCGGCCCGCGAGGGCCTGCTCGCGGAACTGCTCGCCGCCTGCGGCCAGGCGGACACCACGTTCGAGCACGAGAACATCCACCTCCAGACCTTCGAGAAGGGCGACCTGCTGATCTGGGACAACCGCGCCCTGGTGCACCGCGCCCCGCACACCACCACCTACGAGCCGGCCGTCTCCCACCGGGTCGCCGTGCACGACGAATACGAGTTCTATCCGCGCATCGACAGATCCTGAGACGAGGGCCGAGAGAGGCACCGTGGCCCCCTCGACCGGATCCCCCACGTCATGAATATGTCTCATGTTCATTTTCTGGCCTAGTACTGCAACCGCATCTGGGGGTTGTGGCCTCGGCGTTTGTAGTGGGAGGTGCGGGCTCGGGCCTGGCTGCGTCTGCGGAAGCGTGACCAGTGGAGATGGTGCTCGTTGGTGTGGTGGCGGGGTGTGGTGACGATGTGTCCGATCAGTCGGCGGATCTCCGGGACGCTGAGGGGTATGAGGTCGTGCTCGTCGTCTTGGGTGCCCCTTTTGTGGCTTCTGTGGCGCGGGTGGCGGTCAGGCAGGCGAGGGCGGCCATGGCCAGTGTGATGTGCCGGTACCAGGCGCGGTAGAGCCTGACCTGGTAGTGGTCCAGGCCGCATTCGCCCTTCGCGGTCTGGAAGCACTCCTCCACCGCCCATCTCGTGGCGGCCACCCTGAGCAGGTCCTTGAGACGGGAGGCGGCCGGTCCGTAGCAGACGTAGTAGGCGATGTCGGTGGGATCGGCCACGCTGCGGCGGGCCAGCACCCAGTGCCCGAACCCGTTCTCCCAGCAGGGGCGGATCGCCACCCGGGCCCAGTCGTGGATCCGTTCCCCGTGCGCGCCCCGGCCGCCCGAGTTCCGCTTCCAGTGTTGCCGTGACAGCGTGGCGATCAGGTCATCGACCCTGGTCTCGCTCGAGCCGGCGGTGGTCACGGTGTCGTTGGCCTTGGTGGCCAGTACGTAGGCCACCTTGCGTTCCTCCAGCCAGGCCCGCGTCTGCTTGACCTGCCCGTACGCCTCGTCCGCGGTCACCCACGCGAAGGGAACGCCGGCGTCGATGGCGCGTTGCAGCATCCAGCGGAAGTGCTCGTTCTTCGTCGCGAACGGCACCGCGTCGTCGATGCCCGCGGCCCGGCAGCGGTCCCGGTCATCGGTCCAGGACGCGGGGATGTACAGCTCGCGGTCGATCAGGGCCCGGCCTTTGGCCGAGGCGTAGGCCAGGAAGGTCCCGATCTGGCAGTTCTCGGTGCGGCCCGCGGTGCCCGAGTACTGACGCTGGACGCCGGCGGACCTGGTGCCCTTCTTCACAAAGCCCGTGTCGTCGCCGATCAGGACCGCGTCCCTGGCGCCGATGGTCTCGATGACATAGTCGCGGATGTCGTCGCGCACGGCGTGCTCGTCCCACTCGGAGAGGTTGAGCAGGCGCTGGAGACCGTCCGGGCGCAGCTGCCCGACCTGCTCCGACAGCGTCCAGCCGTTCTTCCTCTCCAGGGGAGCAACCAGCCCCCGCACGTAGTCCAGAGCCCGTTCACGCGGCTCCGACCTGCCGAAACGGTGGGCGAACCGGGCACACAGCCCGGCTATCCCCTCGAACCACGACTCGACCCGCTCAACCACCAGTCCATCAGCACACAGTCACACCAACGAGACCCAACGCCATCCGTCACGCCAGCTGCGGTTGCAGTA
>NZ_LAVK01000121.1 GCF_001083795.1 Streptomyces sp. SBT349 | reverse complement strand
CCCCCGAGGTCCCCCCGCTCGATCTGGGTGAGACCCACGCCGAACGCGCGGAACGCCTCGGCACGTTCGCCGCTCTGGCCACCGCGGTCCTCACCGCGGCCCTCGGCGGAGCCGCCCTGATCATTCGCGACCGGCGCCGCCGTAACGGCCTTGCCTCACTGCGTAGTGAACGGCATAAGATGGAATCTCCACGGTGACTGAGGGGGCACCGGTGGAGGGGAGGGGTGGGATGACGAACGAATCGAGTCGGCCTGATTTGTATGTGGCCGACGGAGAACTGCCCGACTTCGTCGGCTGGCTGGACTCGATCCTGGAGAAACTGCGGGGCTCCGCCGTGAGTCCGGCGCAGGTGAGTCAGCTCCATACGACCGCCGATCAATTCGGCGCGTCGGCCGCGGCGGGCGAGATCTTCACACAATACGAGCGAGTGCGCGCACGGTTGGAGGAATTCGTGCGCGTGCAGCAGGAGGCGATCGAACTCCTGGGCATCTCCACGACGGTGATCAGCAATGATTATGTGACCACCGACCAGGAACAGATGGATCGCCTCCGGCAGATCAGCGCCACCTTCGAATCCGCATATGCCCAGCCGGATGTGAATCCGCCCGCTGCCGGTGGCGGCAGGGACATGGCGCAGTGACAGGGGGCACGCATCGATGAGTGAGCACGAGTCCAGCAGCCACGCACAACTGGTCTCCATGATCGCCCACGCCACCCCCGAGGCCCTGACCAGCCGGGCCGAGATCCTGATGGAGATCGCCCCGTTCCTGGACACGGTCGGCCGGATGATCGCGGCCCGGGTCGGCGCGATGGCCTGGGAGGGCGAGGCGGCGGAAGGGGTCAGAGCGTGGGGGGAGCACTTCCGGCGGGAGTCGGCGACGCTGAGCATGTACGCCCAACTGACGGGCAAGGCCATGCAGGTGGCGGGCCAGGCGCTGGCGGAGGCCAAGTCCTCGATGCCACCGGCCCCCCAGCCCGCGCTCGGCCCCGTCGAGACCGAGACGGTCACGGACCTCATCGGCGGCGGCATGGAACGACAGGAAGCCATCGGCGTGATGGAGCGCCTGTCGTCCTCCTACCGCGTCGCCGCGGAGACGATGGGGGCGGCGCCTGAGCCGAGATTCGAGGAGCCGTTCAACGACGGGCGGTACGAGGGGCTGCGAGTTGCCCCGCCCGATCCGAACGCTTCCGGTGCCACGCTGTTCTCCGGCGCATCCGACGCCACCCGCCCGTACGGGGCATCGGTCGGAGGTGATGAGTCGTCGCTCCGAGGTGCCCGGCCGGATTCCGCGTCCGGTCTCGGCGGGGAGCCCCAGGTGATTCAGGGGTCAGGTGTACCTCCGGGACACGTACCCGGCGACGACAGGATCGGTACGTCACTGGACTCCCTCGACGTCGCTCCCCCCGCTCCCACCCCCGCGGTACCTTCGACACCACCTCCGCCAGGTCCCGTCGGCCCAGCGCCCGACGCCGGTCTTCTTCCCCCGGGCACGTTGCCGCCGGGGAGGTCGGGGCCCGTGCGGCCAGCGCCCCCGATGCCTCAGAGATCGCAACTGCCAACCGTCGGGCGCCCGTTCATCCCCGGGGGTGGGAACACGCCGTCATACGCGCCCTCCACGGGACACGTACCCGCCGGGGGAGCAGGGCAGAACCCGATGCTGGGCCGGCCGCCGGTGGGCGGTATGCCTGGCGGGGGATGGCCCCCGTCGCGATCTTCCGAGCAGAGGGGGATTCTCGGTGGCGTGCCCCGCCCGCCGGCGAGTGCCACCCGAGGCGTTCCGCGGGGCGGTGTCATCGGATTGGGCACGCTCCCCGCGATGCGCGACCCGGCGACCGGCACCATTCATGGCCCGGGAGGTGGTCTGGTGGGACGACCATCGGGTTCGGCGGCCACGGGTGGTCGGCCCCCTGTCGCCGGTGGTGCGGCGGCGACCACGGCGAGGGTGACCGGTCGCGCTCTCTCGTCGACAACCAGCAGGCGCGGCCGAAGGAACCGGAACGACCGCGATCAGAAGGAAAAGGACCGCTGAGCCCATGACTCGCCGACCTTCCGCATTCCCACGACTCGGCCGCCTCCTCACGCTGTTATTGGGCGGGGCGGTATTCAGCGGCGTCTCTCTGACACCGCAGGCCGTGGCCGAGGGGCCTCAAGACCCCTGGTACATGGAGACATTGCGTGTCGAGGAGATGTGGGGACGCACGACGGGGGAGGGCATCACTGTCGCTGTGCTCGATACGGGAGTGGATGCGTCGCTACCCCACCTGGAGGGCCAAGTCCTGGACGGCACGGATCTCACCATCGGCGGGGACGGGCCGCACATCGATACTCATGGCCACGGCACGATGATGGCCGGTCTCATCGGAGGCACCGGTGAGGGTGGCGGAGTCTACGGAATCGCCCCCGGCGTACGAATCCTGCCCGTCAAGGTCGACAACGGGCTCTCCTTCGACTTCGGACAAGAGGATCGCTGGGCGGAGGCCATCGATTATGCGGTGGAGTCCGGAGCTCAGATTATTAGCTTCTCCATTGGCAAGCAGTGGGCGGGCCATGTTGACCGGCTGCAGTCAGCCATCGCCAACGCCGTACGGAACGATGTCCTGATTTTCGCGGCAACGGGTAATGCCGGTGAAGAGGGTAATGAGCCGGCGCGGCCCTCGGATCAGGCGGGCGTCGTAGGTGTGGGGGCCACGGACCGGAACGGCGACCACGTCATTTATTCGACGTATGGTCCGCAGGTGGCCCTGTCCGCACCCGGCGCCGAGGTACCCGGGCGTTGCCCGGACGAGTCGTGGGAGACGGCCTGCCTGACCGAGTGGGGTGGCACCAGTGCCGCCGCCGCTCTCGCCTCCGCCTCCGCGGCCCTGATCTGGTCGGCTCACCCGGACTGGACCAAGAACCAGGTGCTCCGCACTCTCATGGAGACCGCCGACGGGCCCGGGGACGGGCAGCGGGACGACTACGTCGGGTACGGCATGATCCGCCCCGATCGGGTGATTCTCGACGGAGAGGGGCGGCCCGGTGATCCGGGTACCAGTCCTCTCTTCCCCACCTACGAAGGCACGCTCGACCCGCCCGTCTCCCCCGAGCCCGTGCCCGAGGAGGAGTCCGAGGAGGCCGCCTCGGGGGAGGCCGCACAGGAGCCGGGCGGCGAGGCCGCGGCGAGCGGATCCGGATCGGGCGGCGGTTCCGCGACCGCGCTCATCGGGGTCGCCGTCGGGGTGGTGATCCTGGGCGGTGTCGTGGCGGCGGCCGTCGTGAGCCGCCGCAGAACCGCCTAGCCGCGCACGCAACAGCACTCACACAAGGGGAGGGTATTCATGTCGGACCAGATGCCGAGCGATCACCTTCGGCAGAGCGACGAAACCATCAACGCGTTGCTCAACTCGCTCGATCAGGAGATCGGTCTTCTCAACACCAGCCGCGGAAAGTTGGAGTCGGCGACCGACCAGGTGATCGCCGGGTGGCGCGGCGACGCGGCCAACACGTTCAGCTCCGGCCAGCAGGAGGCCAATCTCAACCTGGACCGCCTGATCAGGGCGCTGGACAACCTGCGCGAGCTGGTGCGGATGAGCCGGAACGACTTCGACGCGCAGGAGCAGGACCAGATCGCCGAGATGATGCGTGCCCAGTCGGGCCTCAGCACGATGAACAGCAGCGGCTTCGAGAACACTCTGTAAGGGGGACGCACCATGGCTGACTTCAGTCTCAACTACTCGGCGCTCGGCGGTGGCTCAGAGGGCCTGACCGCCGAGGAGCGGGAGCTGCTCAACCGGCTCGAAGCCCTCCAGCAGGCTCTCCGGTGGGCCGCGGAAGGCTGGAGCGGCGAGGCCGCCACCGCCTTCAACCTCAACATGCAGGTGTTCTCCCAGGAGCTGGACAAGCTGCGCGTCGTCCTGGGGGCGACGGGCAACGCCCTGGACACCGCCGGTATCAACTACCGGGCCGTGGACCTCCGCGCCGCGCACCGCATGGGCTGACCCACCCGGCGGGGGTGGCACCGGCCGCGGCCGGTACCACCCCCGTTCGGCTCTCCGCCCCCGGCCGGGCCGCCCCTCCCGCCTACTGCTCCGGGAGCCACCCCAGCTGCACCAAGGGCCGCCCCCTGCGCCGCGACGCGAACTGCGCACGGCCCGGCGGCAGCGCCCGCGCGCGCACCGAGGGGAAGACCTCGCCCTCCTTGGGATCGCCCGACAGCACCAGCCCCTGCGCGCCCAGCTCCCGCAGCCGCTGGACGAACGGCTCGAACATCGCCCGCGCGATGCCCGCCGTGGAGCGGGCCACGATGAAGTTGACGCCGACGTCCCTGGCATACGGCAGGTGCTCGGTCAGGTGGGCCAGCGGGTTCTTGTTGGACGCCGAGACCAGGTCGTAGTCGTCCACGATGACGAAGAGACGAGGTCCGCTCCACCACTTCCGCGCCCGGAGCTCCTCGATGCTGATGTCCTCCTTGGGCGCCCGCTTCTCGAAGATCCTGCTCATCGACACGACGTCCTGCGTCAGCTTGGTCTCCGTCGTCGAGTAGCTCGCGATGAACTCCCCGGGCGCCGCGGACATCAGGGCCCGCCGGTAGTCGCCGATGACGAACCGCGCCTCCTCCGCCGCGTACCGCTCGGCGAGCTTGCGCATGATCAGCCGCAGCACCGCCGACTTGCCCGACTCGCTCTCGCCGACGACCAGCAGGAACGGGTCCCTCTCGAAGTTGACGAACACCGGCTCCAGATCGGTCTCGCCGACGCCGATCGCGATGCCCTCGTCCCCCCGCTCGAAGCCCTTCGGCAAGTCCTCCGCCGCCAGCCGCTGCGGAAGCATCCGCACCTCTGGTGCCCCCGGGCCCGCCCAGCCGGCGCGGACCGCCTCGACCAGGGCGGCCGTGCCGCCGGCCAGGTCACCCGAGCGGCTCACGCCGTCGAGACGCGGCAGCGCCACCATCCAGTGCAGCTTGTCCGGCGTCTGGCCACGCCCCGGCACCTCCGCCGGGATCGCCGCCGCGACCTTCCGGTCGAACTCCGAGTCCAGCGTGTCCCCCAGGCGCAGCTCCAGCCGGTTCGTGAGCTGGTCCTTCAGCGCCGGGCGCATCTCCATGTAACGGGAGGCCGTCACGACGAGATGGATGCCGTAGCCCAGACCGCGGGCGGCGATGTCGGTGATCACCGGCTCCAGCGTCATGTCGTACTCCTGCTTGAACGCCGCCCAGCCGTCGATCAGCAGGAACACGTCGCCCCACCGCTCCTCGGGAAGCTGCCCCGCGCTCCGCATCCGGCGGTAGGTGGTGATCGAGTCGATGCCCTGGCGGCGGAAGAGCTCCTCGCGCCGCGCCAGCACCCCCGCCACCTCCGAGACGGCCCGCCGCACCCGGTCCGGGTCGAGCCGGGAGGCGACGCCGCCCACATGGGGCAGCTCACCGACCGACGCCAGCCCCCCGCCGCCGAAGTCCAAAGCGTAGAACTGCACTTCGGACGGTGTGTGGGTGAGGGCGAACGAGGCGATCAGCGTCCGCAGCAGCGTCGACTTGCCCGACTGCGGGCCGCCCACGACGAGCATGTGCCCGCCCGCGCCCGAGAAGTCCCTGACCAGCACCTCGCGCCGCTGCTCGAACGGCTTGTCCACCACGCCCAGCGGCACGGCGAGCGTCCCCCGGGGCCCCGGCGCCTGGAGGCCGCGCCCCTCCACCACATGGAGTTCGGGCAGGAGCTCGTCCATCGTCGTCGCCGAGTCCAGCGGCGGCAGCCACACCTGGTGCGCGGCGGGGCCCTGGCCCTCGATCCTGCGGACGATCACATCGAGCACCGTCTCGGCCAGCGCGTCGTCGGCGCCCGCCGGGGATCCGGAGCCGTCTCCCGCCGCCGGGACAGGCTCCGGCTCCGCGTACCGCACCGGCACCGGCGCCGCCGTGAACACCACCGGCCGCCTGCTGACCGCCCGCGGGGCGCCCGTCTCCGCCTTCCGGGACGGCTTGCGGTAGGGGCCCGAGACATAGGCCGCCTTGAACCGCGTCATCTGCTCCGTGCCGGTCTTCAGCAGCCCGGAGCCCGGCACCTGCGGCAGGTGGTAGGCGTCCGGGACCCCGATCGCCGTCCGTGACTCGGCCGCCGAGAACGTGCGCAGGCCGATCCGGTAGGACAGATACGTGTCGAGCCCGCGCAGCCGCCCCTCCTCCAGCCGCTGCGAGGCCAGCAGGAGATGGACCCCGAGCGACCTCCCGATGCGGCCGATCTGAATGAACATGTCGATGAAGTCGGGCTTCGCGGTGAGCAGTTCGCTGAACTCGTCGATGACGAGCACCAGCGAGGCGAGCGGCTCCAGCGGTGCGCCCGCCGCCCGCGCCCGCTCGTAGTCGTGGAGGTTGGCGTAGTTCCCCGCGGCGCGCAGCAGCTCCTGACGCCGCTGCAACTCGCCCCTGATCGAGTCGCCCATGCGGTCGACCAGCGTCAGGTCGTCCGCCAGATTGGTGATGACCGCCGAGACGTGCGGCAGCCCGGCCATGCCGGTGAACGTCGCGCCGCCCTTGAAGTCGGCCAGCACGAAGTTCAGCGTCTCCGAGGTGTGCGTGACCGCGAGGCCGAGCACCAGCGTCCTCAGCAGCTCCGACTTGCCCGAGCCGGTCGCCCCCACGCACAGCCCGTGCGGGCCCATGCCCTCCCGGGCCGCCTCCTTGAGGTCCAGCATCACCGGCTGACCCTCCTCGTCCACGCCGATCGGCACCCGCAGCCGCTCGCCCGCCGACCTCGGCCGCCAGGTCCGCGCCACGTCCACCGCCGCCGGGTCGCCGAGGCCGAGCAGCTCGGCGAAGTCCAGGTCGGCCAGCAGCGGTTCGTCCTCGTCCGCCGCCCCGCTGAGCCGCAGCGGCGCCAGCTGCCGCGCCAGCGCCTCCGCCACGGCCACCGGCAGGACGTCGGGCTCACCCTCGAACACCATGCCGTCCTGCGCCTGGAGGCGCAGCGAGCCCGGCCGGCAGCCCACCGAGAGACCGCCCCGCCCCGGATCCGCCCCACCCGGGGCCAGCTCCACGACGGTGACCCCCTGAAGCCCCTCACTCGTGGCGAACGCCGACATCGGCGGAATCCGCGCCCCGTCCAGCACCAGCACCAGATGCGGCTGGTCGGGCACCGGCTTGCCGCCCGGCGAGAACCGCCCCCGCCCCTCCAGACGCCCCGTCAGCTCCTGCTCCACCTCGGTCACGGAACCACGGATCAGCCGGCGTGTGCCCGCGCCGTCGAGTGACGACAGCTGCGTGTGCGGCAGCCACTTCGTCCACTCCCAGCGCTCCGCCGCCTCGCCCGAGGCCGCCACCGCCAGGACGACGTCCTCCGGCGAGTGCAGTGCCACCAGGGCGCACACCAGCGAACGGGCCACGCCCTGCGCCGTCTGCGCGTCGCCCGACAGCGCCAGCCGGTAGAACCCGCGCAGCGACACCGCCATGGGCAGCCCGTCCACCGTGCCGTGCGTGTCGAGGAAGCGCCGCATGGCCCCCGCCGCCAGCGGCTCCAGCTCGTCGACCGGCGCGGTCTGCGGCGCCACCAGCGGCGTCGCGAGCCGGTGCTCGCCCAGACCGATGCGGACCTGCCCGAAGTCGGCCTCGCCAGGCCGCCGTTCCCACACCCGGCCGCCCTCGGCGACCAGCGCCCACAGCTGCTCGGGCCCCGGGTGCAGATACAGCTGGGCGTCCCGCTGCCGTGCCGCCGTCTCCCGCACGGTGGCCCGCGTCCGCGCCAGATACTTCAGATAGTCCCGCCGCACCTGCGCCATCTGCCCCTGGGTGCCCCGCCGGAACCGCACGATCATGGCGACCACCATGCCCACCGTGGAGACCATCATCAGCATCCCCATGATGCGCATGAACGGGTGCGCGCCCGGCATGAAGAAGAAGACCACCGACGAGCCCATGCCGAGCATCGGCACGACCTGCATCAGCACGCCCTCCTGCTGCCCCTTGGGCAGCTCGGGCGGCGCGAGCAGCGCCACGGCCTCGTCCGGCACCTGTTCCGGCAGGGCCCTCGGCGGCCGCTTGACCACGATCTGGCTCATCGAATCCCCCCCCGGGCAACGGCTGATGAAGCGGGGTCGATCCTAGTGGGCCCCACTGACACCACGCCGGGTAGGGTGGCGAGCGCAGTCCGTGCCCAAGGGGAGGGGAGCATGACCGTGAGCACGACCGCAGCCACCGGCTTCTGCCGTGTCACCATCGCCGCGCCGACCAGCCGCATCGACCTGGCGCTGCCCGCGGATTCCCCGGTCGCCGAGCTCTGCCCGGAGATCCTCGCCCTCGCCGGCCTGACGCCCGAGCAGGGCGCCCCCGTCGGCTACCACCTCGTGCGCAGGGACGGCACCGTCCTCGACGGCTCCCGCACCCTCGGCGGCCAGCGGGTCCTGGACGGCGACGTGCTCGCCCTGCGCCCGTTCGCCGACTCGCTGCCGCCACCCGTCCACGACGACGTCACCGACGCCATCGCCGACGCCGTCGCGGCCGACCGCCGCCTCTGGCAGGACGGGATGCTGCGCGTGGCGGGCCTGACCGCCGCCGGCGTCCTCGCCGCGCTCGCCGCCGTCGTCCTCTGGTACGGCGAGCCCGACCGCCACGAGATGCACGGCCTGCCCGGCGTCATCGCGGGCCTCCTCGCGCTGCTCCTCGTCTCCCTCGCGGCCGTCCGCGCCCGCGTCTACGGCGACCGGGCCGCGGCCGTCGCGTTCGGCCTGGCCTCCCTGCCGCACGCCCTCGTCGCCGGCACCGGCGTCCTGCCGCTCGACGAAGGACACGGCGTCGGCCGCCTGGAGCTGATGCTCGGCTGCGCCGCCGTCCTGCTGGTCTCCGTGGCCCTGATCGCCGCCCTGCCCGAGGCGGCCGGGTGGTTCGCCGCGAGCGCCTGCGCCGCCACGTCCGGCACGCTCGCGACGTTCGCCGCCATCCTCACCGACGCCTCGCCCGTCTCCACCGCGGCCGTCTGCGCCCCCGTCGCCCTGGGCGCGCTCGCCTTCCTGCCCGCCCTGTCGGCCGCACTGGTCCGGCTGCCCATCGGCTACACCGCCCCGCCCACCGGCTACGAGCCGCAGGCCCCCGACCAGCAGCCGCCCTCCGCCCCGGTGGACACCGCGCGCATCGCCGCGCAGGCCCGCCGCGGCCACCAGCTCCTCCTCGGCCTCACCGGCGGCTGCGCGGCCCTCGCCACCGTCTCCTCCGGCGTGCTCGGCTTCTCGGACAACGGCTGGGGACGGCTGCTCACCCTGGCCACCGGCGTCGCGCTGCTCACCCGCGCCCGGCTCTTCCGTTACGCCGTCCAGGTGACGGTGCTCCTGGTGGCCGGGCTCGCCTCCCTCGGCCTGCTCGTCGTCGGCTTCGCCCGCGCCGCGTCCTCGGCCGGCGGCTCGCCCGACCTGCGGACCCTCTGGGTCACCGCCGCCCTCACCGCCGCGGCGGCCGTCCTCGCCGCGATCGCCCTGGTCGTGCCGCGCGCCGGACTCACGCCGCTCTGGGGGCGGGTCATGGACCTCACCGAGAGCGCCGTACTGTTGTCCCTGATCCCCCTCTGCCTGGCGGCCCTGGACGTGTACAGCGAGGCCAGAGGGCTGACCAGCGGCTGACGGCCACCCGATGTGCTCGCCGCGCCATCCTGCTGTAGCCTGCTTACCGGCCGTTTGCGTACGCGCCCCCGGAATCTTCTGGAGGAAGCGCTCAGCGGACCCCGCCTTCCGAGTTCAGGAAGCTCCCCCGTGGATCAGCCCGGGGGCACTCGGTGGCTACATCGGATACCGCCAAGGAGTACGTGTGTCGTCGCTTGACGCCGCCACGAAGCAGAAGATCATCGCCGAGTTCGCCACCCAAGAGGGCGACACCGGCTCCCCCGAGGTCCAGGTGGCGCTGCTGTCCCGCCGCATCTCGGACCTGACCGAGCACCTGAAGACCCACAAGCACGACCACCACTCACGCCGGGGGCTGCTGCTCCTGGTCGGCCAGCGCCGCCGGCTGCTCCAGTACCTGGCGCGCAAGGACATCCAGCGCTTCCGCACCCTGGTGGAGCGCCTCGGCATCCGCCGCGGCGCGGCGGGCGCCAGGTAGGACGCCGAAGAGGGAGCGGCCACCCGCGCGGGGCCGCTCCCTTCGCCGTATCCGGCTCGGCACGGGCAGGAACCGTTCCCGGGACCGCCCGCCTTTGTAGGCTGGTCCCAGACACAACAGAAAACGACGTTTGCATGAGGCGGAGCCTCTTCTCACCGTCGCCGGTCCTCGGTAGTGGCCCCCGGGCTGCTCTCCCGGAGGCTTCGATCGATGGCCGGCCCGTCAGGAGGTGCTCCACCCCGCTGCCCCGCCCGTTCCGGCGGGGCGCAGAAGAGGAGATTCACCACAGTGGAGAACGAGACCCACTACACCGAAGCCGTCATCGACAACGGAGCCTTCGGTAGCCGCACCATCCGCTTCGAGACCGGCCGGCTGGCCAGGCAGGCCGCCGGATCAGCGGTCGCCTATCTGGACGACGACACCATGGTGCTGTCGGCCACCACCGCCTCGAAGAACCCGAAGGACCAGCTGGACTTCTTCCCGCTGACCGTCGATGTCGAAGAGCGCATGTACGCCGCCGGCAAGATCCCCGGCTCCTTCTTCCGGCGTGAGGGGCGGCCCTCCGAGGACGCCATCCTCACCTGCCGGCTGATCGACCGCCCGCTGCGCCCCTCGTTCAAGAAGGGCCTGCGGAACGAGATCCAGGTCGTCGAGACGATCATGGCGCTCAACCCCGACCACCTCTACGACGTGGTCGCCATCAACGCGGCCTCCTGCTCGACGCAGCTGGCCGGACTGCCGTTCTCCGGCCCCATCGGCGGCACCCGCGTGGCGCTGATCCGCGGCCAGTGGGTGGCCTTCCCCACCCACACCGAGCTGGAGGAGGCCGTCTTCGACATGGTCGTCGCCGGCCGCGTGCTGGCCGACGGCGACGTCGCGATCATGATGGTGGAGGCCGAGGCCACCGACCAGACGATCGAGCTGGTCAAGGGCGGGGCCCAGGCCCCGACCGAGGAGGTCGTGGCGGCCGGGCTCGACGCCGCGAAGCCGTTCATCAAGGTGCTCTGCCGCGCGCAGGCCGACCTCGCCGCCAAGGCCGCCAAGCCGACCGGCGAGTTCCCCGTCTTCCTCGACTTCCAGGACGACGTCCTGGACGCGCTGTCGAACGCGGTGCGGGACGAGCTGGCGCAGGCCCTCACCATCGCGGGCAAGCAGGAGCGCGAGGGCGAGCTCGACCGGATCAAGACGGTCGCCGCCGACAAGCTGCTGCCGCAGTTCGAGGGCCGCGAGAAGGAGATCTCCGCCGCCTACCGGGCGCTGACCAAGGAGCTGGTGCGCGAGCGCGTCATCCGCGACAAGGTCAGGATCGACGGCCGCGGCGTCACCGACATCCGCACCCTGGCCGCCGAGGTCGAGGCGATCCCGCGGGTCCACGGCTCGGCCCTGTTCGAGCGGGGCGAGACCCAGATCCTGGGCGTCACCACGCTGAACATGCTGCGCATGGAGCAGCAGCTGGACACCCTCTCGCCGGTGACCCGCAAGCGGTACATGCACAACTACAACTTCCCGCCCTACTCCACCGGCGAGACCGGCCGCGTCGGCTCCCCGAAGCGCCGCGAGATCGGCCACGGCGCGCTCGCCGAGCGCGCCCTCATCCCGGTGCTCCCGAGCCGCGAGGAGTTCCCCTACGCGATCCGCCAGGTCTCCGAGGCCCTCTCATCCAACGGGTCGACCTCCATGGGCTCGGTCTGCGCCTCCACCATGTCCCTGCTGAACGCGGGCGTGCCCCTGAAGGCGCCGGTCGCCGGCATCGCGATGGGCCTGATCTCCCAGGAGGTCGAGGGTGAGACGCACTACGTCACCCTGACCGACATCCTCGGTGCCGAGGACGCGTACGGCGACATGGACTTCAAGGTCGCCGGCACCCGGCAGTTCGTCACCGCGCTCCAGCTGGACACCAAGCTGGACGGCATCCCGGCCTCCGTGCTGGCCGCCGCCCTCAAGCAGGCGCGCGACGCCCGGCTGCACATCCTGGACGTGATGAACGAGGCGATCGACGTCCCGGACGAGATGTCGCCGAACGCGCCGCGCATCATCACGGTGAAGATCCCGGTGGACAAGATCGGCGAGGTCATCGGCCCCAAGGGCAAGATGATCAACCAGATCCAGGAGGACACCGGCGCGGACATCACCATCGAGGACGACGGCACCATCTACATCGGCGCCGCCGACGGCACCTCGGCGGAGGCCGCCCGCACCACGATCAACGGCATCGCGAACCCGACGATGCCCGAGGTCGGCGAGCGGTACCTCGGCACCGTGGTGAAGACGACCACCTTCGGCGCGTTCGTCTCGCTGCTGCCCGGCAAGGACGGCCTGCTGCACATCTCGCAGATCCGCAAGCTGGCCGGCGGCAAGCGCGTGGAGAACGTGGACGACGTGCTCGGCGTGGGCCAGAAGGTCCAGGTCGAGATCGCCGAGATCGACCAGCGCGGCAAGCTCTCGCTGGTGCCGGTCCTCGACGAGGACGCGGCCGAGACCGGCGACGCGGACGAGGCGGGGAAGGACGCTGCCGAGAAGTGACGCGTACCTCCCGTAGGACGACGGCCCGTCCCACCGCTCAGGTGGGGCGGGCCGTGCCCCGTCCGCGCCGCGCGGACAGCGGCCAGGGCTCCGTTCAGAAGACCGTTCTGCCCAGCGGGCTGCGGATCGTCACCGAGACCGTGCCCGGCGTGCGCTCCGCGACGTTCGGCATCTGGGCCCGCGTCGGCTCCCGTGACGAGACACCCGCCCTCAACGGCGCCACCCACTACCTGGAGCACGTGCTGTTCAAGGGCACCGAGCGGCGCACCGCCCTGGACATCTCCTCGGCGATCGACGCGGTCGGCGGCGAGATGAACGCCTTCACCACCAAGGAGTTCACCTGCTACTACGCCCGGATCCTGGACGCGGACCTGCCGCTGGCCATCGACATCGTCTGTGACATGCTCACCAGCTCCGTGATCGCCGCCGACGAGGTCGAGTCGGAGCGCGGCGTCATCCTCGAAGAGATCGCCATGACCGAGGACGACCCGGGCGACACGGTGCACGACCTGTTCGCCACGACGCTGCTGGGCGACAGCCCGCTGGGCCGCCCCGTCCTCGGCACGGTGGACACGGTCAACGCGCTGACGCGGGACCGCATCGCCCGTTTCTACCGGCGCCACTACGAACCGACCCGCCTCGTGGTCACCGCGGCGGGGAACCTGGAGCACGCCGCCGTGGTCGCCGCCGTCACCGCCGCGTTCGACCGGGCGGGTGCCCTGACGGGGAAGGACGCCGAGCCCGTCGCCCCCAGGACGGGCCACCGCGCCCTGCGTGCCGCCGGCCGCCTCGATGTGCTGGAACGCCCCACCGAACAGGCCCACATGGTGCTCGGCATGCCCGGCCTCTCGCGCCACGACGAACGCCGCTGGGCGCTCGGCGTGCTTGCCACGGCGCTGGGCGGCGGGATGAGCTCGCGGCTCTTCCAGGAGGTCCGCGAGAAGCGCGGCCTCGCCTACAGCATCTACACGTACACCTCGGGCTTCGCCGACTGCGGCATCTTCGGCGTCTACGCGGGCTGCCGCCCCGACCGGCTGGACGACGTGCTGAAGATCTGCCGCGAGCAGCTGGCCGACGTCGCCGAGCACGGCATCGACGACGACGAGGTCCGCCGCGCCATCGGCCAGCTCGCCGGATCGACGGTGCTCGGCCTGGAGGACACGGGCTCCCTGATGCACCGCCTCGGCAAGAGCGAGGTGTGCTGGGGGACCCAGCTGTCGGTGGACGACATGCTCGCGCGGATCGCCGCGGTCACCCCCGACGACATACGCGAGGTCGCCCGCGCGGTGCTGGACCACCGGCCCTCGCTGTCCGTCATCGGCCCGCTGAACGAACGCCAGGCCGCGCGTCTGTCCGACGCCGTCGCCTGAGGAGACCCGGAGGAAGCGAATGCGCACAGTGCGCGTGGCCGTGATCGGCGCCCGCGGACGGATGGGCGCCGAGGCCGTCCGCGCGGTGGACGCCGCCGACGACATGGAACTGGTCGCGGCGCTCGGCCGCGGGGACACGCTGGAGACGCTGACCGAGGCGGGCGCCGAGGTGGCGGTCGAGCTGACGCACCCCGAATCCACCCTGGCCAACGTGGAGTTCTGCGTGCGCAACGGCATCCACGCCGTCGTCGGCACCACCGGCTGGAGCGGGGAACGGCTCGGCACCCTCCGGGACCTGCTCGGCACCTCGCCGGGCACCGGCGTGCTGATCGCCCCGAACTTCGGCATCGGCGCGGTGCTCACCATGCGGTTCGCCCGGCAGGCGGCCCGCTTCTTCGAGTCGGTGGAGATCGTCGAGCTGCACCACCCCGGCAAGGCCGACGCCCCCAGCGGCACCGCGACCCGCACCGCGCAGCTCATCGGCGAGGCCCGCAGGGCGGCGGGTCTGGGCGAGCAGCCGGACGCCACCAGCGCGGCCCTGGACGGCGCACGCGGCGCGGCGGTCGAGGGCGTCCCGGTCCACGCCGTCCGGCTGCGCGGCCTGGTCGCCCACCAGGAGGTGCTGTTCGGCGACGAGGGGGAGGTCCTCACCCTGCGGCACGACTCGATGAGCAGGGCCTCGTTCATGCCGGGCGTGCTGCTCGGGGTGCGGCGGATCGCCGCGGCCCCCGGGCTCACCCTCGGCCTGGAGCACTTCATGGACCTGGACGGCTAGCCGTGCGGGACAAGGCCGTCCACGCCGCGCTGTGCGCCGTCCTCCTCGTCTACCTGGGGCTGGTCGGCCACCGCGGCGTGCTGCTGGTCCGGGAGGGCACCTGGGTGACGGTCCCGCTGGGGGCGGCCGTGCTGGTGCTGCCGCTGCTCGGCGCGTGGTTCCTGTGGCGCGGCACCCGCTTCGTCCTCGGCGCCAACCGGCTGGCCCGCCGGCTCGACGCGGAGGGCGGACTCCCCGTGGACGACCTGCCGCGGACGCCGAGCGGGCGCGTGGACCGGACAGCGGCCGACGCGGCCTTCGCGGCGCGGAAGGCCGAGACCGAGGAGCACCCGGAGGACTGGCGATGCTGGTTCCGCCTGGCGGTCGCCTACCGCGACGCCCGGGACACCCCGCGGGCCCGCAAGGCCATGCAGCATGCCCTGGACCTGCACGCCCTGGACCCGCACGCCTCGCACGCCCCGGCCGGGGCCGCCGCCGAACGGAAGCGGCTCGGGCGGCCCGACGTGCCCTAGCGGTTCTCGGCCGCCCATGCCTCCAGGACGTCGGCCGCGCGGTCGAAGGCGTCGGGCCTGGCCAGGAAGTCCGCGTTGTGGTCGGTCAGCAGCGTGCGCAGGGCCTCGCCCTTGCGGCGCTCGACGAGCAGGGCCTGTCCCTGGACGCTCCGCGGCAGCCCCAGCCACTTGACCGGCTGCTGCACGGTGCTGACCCGGGTGACCTCGCGCCAGCGCAGCGTCTGGGTCCACAGCAGGCCCACCCGGCGCAGGCCGCGCGGGCTGACCCAGATGCCCATGCGCAGCAGGCGCAGGGCGAAGCCGATGGCCACCACGGCGGTGACCAGGGTGGCGACGGCGCCGGCGGGGGAGCCCGCCATCACGATGATCAGGGCCGAGATGAGCAGGTAGGCGGCGATCAGCAGCGTCACGGCCGCGGCGGCGACCCGCCAGGGGCCTGGACGGTAGGGGCGGCGCCAGAAGTCCTGCTCCGCGTGCGGCAACGCCACCTGGGGTGGGGTGCCGGCGAAGTCACGGTCGGCCGCGAGAAAGGTCAGGGGCACGGCTGGTCCTCGTTCGTATCACAGGCGGCGCGCTCGTCACACGGGCTTGTCGTCGCCGTGGGGGGACGGGGGGCTGTGAACGGTGAGGCTACCGCGCTCAGTGGTCCTCGGCTGCTTCCGGGGCCTCGGGAATCGTCCGCTGGTCGACATCGAGGGCGGGACGGGCGAGCAGCAGGGTGCCTATGAGGCTGGATATCAGGACAAGGCCGATCAGTGCCCCGCCGAGGATCCGGCTCAGGGAGCGGCGTGGGCGCGGCGGTATGACATTGCCGGGAAAGTCGTCGTGGCGGTCCATGAGCGCACTCCTCCCCTGATGAGGTCACTAACAAAGGTATCAGCTGAATAATCCGGCACTTACGTCACATCCCTTTTGGGGTCTTCCTCCCGGTCCTCGGACCGCCCGGCGCGCTGTCAGTGGCGAACCGTAGGGTGGGTCCCGCTCAGCCCGCTCCTGGAAGGAATCCGCCGGTGACCCAGACCCCGAGTTTCCGCAGCGACATCACCGTCGAGCTCGTCAAGCACAGCGCCTCGGACACCGACGTCCTCTGGGCCGCCCGGGTCTCCACGGCGGGTGAGCAGTCGATCGAGGAGCTCTCCAAGGACCCCGAGCGGTCCAAGGGCCTGCTGAATTTCCTCATGCGGGACCGGCACGGAAGCCCGTTCGAGCACAATTCGATGACCTTCCTCGTCACCGCGCCGATCTTCGTCTTCCGGGAGTTCCACCGGCACCGCGTCGGCTGGTCGTACAACGAGGAGAGCGGCCGTTACCGGCGGCTCGAGCCCGTGTTCTACGTCCCGGGCGCGGAGCGCAGGCTCGTGCAGCGCGGGCGCCCGGGGAAGTACGAGTTCGTGCCCGGGACGCCGGAGCAGCACGCCGTGGTCGGCAAGGTGATGGAGGAGTCGTACCGGCAGGCGTACGCGGCCTACCAGGAGATGCTCACCGCCGGCGTCGCCCGCGAGGTGGCCAGGGCCGTCCTCCCGGTCGGCCTCTTCTCCTCGATGTACGCCACATGCAACGCGCGCTCCCTGATGCACTTCCTCGGCCTGCGGACTCAGGACGAGCGGGCCGCGGTCCCGTCCTTCCCGCAGCGCGAGATCGAGATGGTGGGTGAGCGCATGGAGGAGGAGTGGGCCCGCCTGATGCCCCTGACACACGCCGCGTTCAACGCGAATGGCCGCATCGCCCCCTAGCCGTGAGGGTGCCGGGGGTCCGTGAGGCGGTTGAAGTGTCCGTATTGCGACATTTCGCGAAGTTCATTTAGGGTGAATGAACGGACCCGGTGCTGTCTGAACCCCCGAGCAGGCAGTGCCGGGATCCACAGGATGCCCGCCCCGATGGACCCGGGCACGCTGAGCTGCGAGTAGCGTGGAACCTATGGCTTCGACCTCCACTCCGCAGACCCCCTTCGGGCGGGTCCTGACCGCCATGGTCACGCCATTCACGGCGGACGGCTCCCTCGACACCGAGGGTGCGCAGCGGCTCGCGGTCCATCTGGTGGACGCGGGCAACGACGGCCTGATCGTCAACGGCACGACGGGCGAGTCCCCGACCACCAGCGACGCGGAGAAAACACGGCTGGTACGAGCCGTGGTGGAGGCCGTCGGCGACCGCGCGCACGTCGTGGCGGGAGTCGGGACCAACGACACGCGGCACAGCGTCGAACTCGCCCGCGCCGCCGAAGAGGCCGGCGCCCATGGGCTGCTCACGGTCACGCCCTACTACAACAAGCCGCCGCAGGAGGGCCTCTACCAGCACTTCACGGCGATCGCGGACGCCACCGGGCTGCCCGTGATGCTGTACGACATCCCCGGACGCAGCGGGGTGCCCATCAACACCGAGACCATGGTCCGGCTGGCCGACCACCCGCGCATCGTCGCCAACAAGGACGCCAAGGGAGACCTCGGCCGCGCGAGCTGGGCCATCGCCACCACGGGCCTGGCCTGGTACTCGGGCGACGACATGCTCAACCTCCCGCTCCTGTCCGTGGGCGCCGTCGGCTTCGTCTCCGTCGTCGGCCACGTGGTCAGCCCCGAGCTGCGGGCCCTGGTGGACGCGTACACCAGCGGCGACATCGTCAAGGCGGCCGAGATCCACCAGAAGCTTCTGCCGGTCTTCACCGGTATGTTCCGTACCCAGGGCGTCATCACCTCGAAGGCCGCTCTCCGTTTCCAGGGCCTGCCCGGCGGCCCGCTCCGCCTTCCCCTCGTCGGCCTCACGCCGCGGGAGACGGAGCAGCTGAGGCGGGATCTCGCCGCCGGCGGGGTACAGAACTGACAACACAGACGTTGCCTGCGCGGCGCGGAGTGCCGCGCGCCAGGTGATAACTGAATACCGACCAGTGCACACAGACACGCGCGCCACGTGCCCCCCAACCGGGCGTGTGGCGCGCGTGGTCAGGAGAGTCTCTTGAGTCATCCGCACCCAGAACTCGGCCGCCCGCCGAGGCTTCCTGAGGGTGGCCTACGCGTTACCCCGCTCGGCGGCCTGGGCGAAATCGGCCGCAACATGACCGTCTTCGAATACGGCGGACGGCTGCTCGTCGTCGACTGCGGCGTGCTCTTTCCCGAGCAGGAACAGCCCGGAATCGATCTGATTCTTCCGGACTTCAGCTCCGTCAAGAGCCGCCTCGACGATATCGACGGCATCGTGCTCACCCATGGGCACGAGGACCATATCGGCGGCGTTCCCTATCTGCTGCGCGAGAAGCCGGACATCCCGCTGATCGGGTCGAAGCTGACGCTCGCCCTGCTGGAGGCCAAGCTCCAGGAGCACCGCATCCGCCCGTACACCCTCGAGGTGAGGGAGGGCCACCGCGAGCGGATCGGCCCGTTCGACTGCGAGTTCATCTCGGTCAACCACTCGATCCCCGACGCGCTCGCCGTCGCGATCCGCACCCCGGCCGGCCTCGCCGTCCACACCGGCGACTTCAAGATGGACCAGCTGCCCCTCGACGGCCGCCTCACCGACCTGCGGGCCTTCGCCCGGCTCGGCGAGGAGGGCATCGACCTGCTGCTGGCCGACTCGACCAACGCCGAGGTCCCCGGCTTCGTCCCGCCCGAGCGCGAGATCTCTGGCGTGCTGCGCCAGGTCTTCGCGCGGGCGGACAAGCGCATCATCGTCGCCAGCTTCGCCAGCCATGTCCACCGCATCCAGCAGATCGTGGACGCGGCCTATGAACATGGCAGGAGAATCGCGTTCGTCGGCCGGTCGATGGTCAGGAACATGGGCATCGCCCGGGACCTCGGCTACCTCCGGGTGCCCGCCGGCCTGGTCGTGGACGTCAAGGCCCTGGACGACCTGGCCGACCGCGAGGTCGTCCTGGTCTGCACGGGGTCGCAGGGCGAGCCGATGGCCGCGTTGTCCCGTATGGCCAACCGCGACCACCAGATCAGAATCGTCGAGGGGGACACCGTGATCCTCGCCTCCTCGCTGATCCCCGGCAACGAGAACGCGGTGTACCGCGTGATCAACGGCCTGACCCGGTGGGGCGCCAACGTCATCCACAAGGGCAACGCCAAGGTCCATGTCTCGGGACACGCGTCGGCGGGCGAGCTGTTGTACTTCTACAACATCTGCCAGCCGAAGAACCTCATGCCGGTGCACGGCGAGTGGCGCCATCTGCGCGCCAACGCCGAGTTGGGCGCCGCGACCGGGGTGCCGGCCGAGCGGATCGTCATCGCCGAGGACGGCGTGGTGGTCGACCTCATCGACGGCAAGGCGAAGATCGCGGGCAAGGTCCAGGCGGGCTATGTGTACGTGGACGGCCTCTCGGTCGGCGACGTGACGGAGTCCAGCCTGAAGGACCGTCGGATCCTCGGCGACGAGGGCTTCATCACCGTCTTCATCGTGGTGGACAGCAGCACGGGCAAGATCGTCAGCGGCCCGAGCATCCACTCCCGCGGCTCGGGGATCGAGGACTCGGACTTCGCCGCCGTCATCCCGAAGATCGACGAGGTCCTGGCCAAGTCGGCCCAGGACGGCGTGGTCGAGGCCCGCCAACTCCAGCAGCTCGTACGGCGGACGGTCGGCAAGTGGGTGTCCGACACCTACCGCCGACGTCCGATGATCATGCCGGTCGTCATGGACGTCTGAGCCCCATGTGGCGGCGGAGCGCCCGGATTTGCATCCGGGCGCTCCGCTCCAGTACGTTTACGTCACCGCCTCAACGGGAACCGGGGTAGCTCAGCTACTCGGAGCCCGCTGGGTGACGGACAGGAGGCACCCTCACGGGAGCATCCGTTCCTTGAGAACTCAACAGCGTGCCAAAAGTCAATGCCAGATTTACTGCGTTGATATGACGTAGATATGGTTTGAAATGTTCAGCGAGAGTCTGTTCTCGGTGGATTGCTTTGAGCATTCACGGAGAGTTTGATCCTGGCTCAGGACGAACGCTGGCGGCGTGCTTAACACATGCAAGTCGAACGCTGATCCGGTTTCGGCCGGTGATGAGTGGC
>NZ_LAVK01000120.1 GCF_001083795.1 Streptomyces sp. SBT349 | reverse complement strand
GAACGGGTGATCGCCCTCCACCGGGGCGCCGGGATCCCCCGGTTCCCCCGCCGCGCCCGTGGAGGACGCGCCCGCGCTGCCCGCCGAGTTCACCGGGCAGACGCTCGACTGGACCGGCTGCGAGGCGCCCACCCCGGTGCAGGGGGCCGGCGAGGCGCCCGGCGCCGAGTGGGAGTGCGCCACGCTCACCGTTCCCCTCGACTACGCCGACCCCGCCCACAGCGAGACGATCGGCATCGCGGTCGTCCGCGCCCGTTCCACCGCGGAGAACCACCGCCTCGGCTCCCTCGTGTTCAACTTCGGCGGCCCCGGCGGCTCCGGGGTAGCCACGCTCCCGCGCGCCGCGAGCCGTTACGACGAACTGCGCGCCGGCGGCTACGACCTGGTCAGCTTCGACCCGCGTGGCGTCGGCGAGAGCGCGGGCGTGGTCTGCCGCTCGGACGCCGAGATCGACGCCTCGGGGCAGGAGGACCACGGCCCGCCCCGCACCGCGGAGGAGGAGCGGGAGTACCTCGCGGACAGCCGCGCCTACGCCCACGACTGCGCCGCCAACGCCGGGCGGCTGCTGCCGCACCTCACCACCGAGGACGCCGCCCGGGACCTCGACCTGCTGCGCCAGGCGCTCGGCGACGACCGGCTCCACTACTTCGGCGTCTCCTACGGCAGCAAGCTCGGCGCCGTCTACGCCCACCTCTTCCCCGGCCTCGTGGGCCGCACCGTCCTCGACGCCGTGGTGGACCCCACCCGCGACGTCGCCGAACGCGCCCTGCTCCAGGCCGAGGGCTTCCAGCTCGCCCTGGACAACTACCTCGCCGACTGCGCCGCCGACGGGCCCGCCTGCCCGACCGGCGCGGGCGGACAGGAGGCGTACGACGTGATCAACGGCCTCCTCGCCGACCTGCGCGAGGACCCGCTGCCCACCGCCACCGACCGCGAACTCACCCAGGGCCTCGCGGTGACCGCGCTGCTCTCGGCGCTCTACTCCGAGGCGTCCTGGCCCCACCTCACCGACGCGCTCGCCCAGGCGCTGGACGAGGGCCGCGGGGACCTGCTGCTGGCCGCCGCCGAGGACTACAACGGCCGCGACGAGCAAGGCCGTTACCGCAACCTCCACGCCGCCAACAACGCCATCAACTGCGCGGACTTCTCCTCCAGGCTCACCGTGGAGGACGTCGACGAGCACCGCGCCGCGTTCGAGGCCGCCTCCCCCGTCTTCGGCCCGCACCTGGTCTGGTCGCTGCTGTCCTGCGCCAACTGGCCGGTGACCGGCGTGAGCGACCGGCCCGAGGTCGGGGCCGAGGGCGCCGGCCCGATCCTGCTGCTCGGTACCACCGGCGACCCGGCCACGCCCTACGCCGGGGCGGAGCGGATGCGCGAGGCGCTGGGCGAGGGCGTCGGGGTGCTGCTCACCTACGACGGCGAGGGGCACGGCGCGTACACCAGCGGCAACGCGTGCGTGGTGGAGGCGGTCAACGCCCACCTGCTGGCCGACGAGCCGCCGCCCGACGGCCTGACCTGCGACTGAACGGGGCCGCCCCCGCGCGGCACGTCGCGCGCGCCGGGGGCGGTCGCGTCCGTCAGTAGACGGGCTTCTGCGGCTCGATCTGGTTCACCCAGCCGATGACCCCGCCGCCCACGTGCACCGCGTCCGCGAACCCGGCGTTCTTCAAAACCGCCAGCACTTCCGCGGAGCGGACACCCGTCTTGCAGTGCAGGACGATCCGCTTGTCCTGCGGCAGGTCGCTGAGCGCGCTCCCCATGAGGAACTCGTTCTTCGGGATCAGCCGCGCGCCCGGGATCGAGACGATCTCGTACTCGTTGGGCTCGCGCACGTCGATGATGTCGATCTTCTCGTTGCCGTCGATCCACTCCTTGAGCTGCGCCGGAGTGATCGTCGAGCCCATCGCCGCCTCCTGCGCCTCGTCCGAGACGACACCGCAGAACGCCTCGTAGTCGATGAGCTCGGTGACGGTCGGGTTGTCGCCGCAGACCGCGCAGTTCGGGTCCTTGCGGATCCTGACCTGCCGGTAGGTCATCTCCAGGGCGTCGTAGATCATCAGCCGCCCGACCAGGGACTCACCCGTGCCGGTCAGCACCTTGACCGCCTCGGTGACCTGGATCGAGCCGATGGAGGCGCACAGCACGCCGAGGACGCCGCCCTCGGCGCAGGACGGCACCATCCCGGGCGGCGGCGGCTCGGGGTACAGGCAGCGGTAGCAGGGGCCGTGCTCCGACCAGAAGACCGAGGCCTGGCCGTCGAAGCGGTAGATGGAGCCCCAGACATAGGGCTTGCCGAGCAGCACGCAGGCGTCGTTCACCAGGTAGCGGGTCGCGAAGTTGTCCGTGCCGTCCACGATCAGGTCGTACCCCGCGAACAGCTCCATGACGTTCGACGAGTCGAGGCGCTCCTCGTGCACGTTGACCTGGACGTAGGGGTTGATCCCCTGCACCGTCTCCTTGGCGGACACCGCCTTGGACCTGCCGATGTCCGCCTGGCTGTGGATGATCTGCCGTTGCAGGTTCGACTCGTCCACCTCGTCGAACTCCACGATGCCCAGGGTGCCGACCCCCGCGGCGGCCAGGTACATGAGCGCGGGGGACCCGAGGCCGCCCGCGCCCACGCACAGCACCTTGGCGTTCTTCAGCCGCTTCTGCCCGTCCATCCCGACATCCGGGATGATCAGGTGGCGGGAGTACCTGCGGACCTCGTCGACGGTGAGCTCGGCGGCCGGCTCTACCAGGGGTGGCAGCGACACGGTGACTCCGTGGGGTCATAGGGACAGTCCTTCGGCTTCAACACTGCCATGCGCGGTCCCATTCCGAGACACCCGTCCCACACTCCGGTCGGGCCGCCGGCCCCCAGGTCACCGGGCCGGGGTCACCGGCCCCGAGGCCACCGCCTCACATCCGGCAGGCCGCCTCCATCCAGATGTCGGCCAGCGACTCCTCCAGGCCGATCCTGGCCCGCCAGCCGAGCCGGTCGCGCGCCGTGCGCACGTCCGCCTGCTGCCAGCCGCCGCAGCCGTCCGGATACGGAACGACCGCCACGCCGTCCGGGTGCCGGGGGGCGGGCGGGCCCTCCAGCTCGTGCAGCGTTCCGCCGTAGCCGGAGATGCGCGCCAGCGCGGAGGCCGCGTCGCGCAGCCGGATCGCGTGCCCGGTGCCGATGTTGACGACGCCCTGCGCCGCCGAGAGCGTGGCCGCGTGCGCCGCCCTGGCCACGTCGCGGACGTCCACGAAGTCGCGCTGGACGCCGAGCCCGCCGACCTTCAGCTCGCTGTCGCCGTGCTGCATCGCCCGCCGCAGGGAGTCGGCCAGGCGCCCGAGCGGGGAGCCCGCCGGGGTGCCGGGGCCGGTGGGCGAGAAGACGCGCAGCACGATCGCGTCGAGACCGGAGCCGAGCACCAGCTCGGTGGCGGCGAGCTTGCTCACCCCGTAGGGGCCGCCGGGCCTGGCGATGGCGTCCTCGGCGATCGAGGAGCCGTTCTGCGAGGGGCCGTACTCGGCCGCGCAGCCCAGGTGGACCAGCCTGGCCCGGCAGCCGCTGCGGCGCAGCGACTCGCACAGGGTCGCGGTGGCCACCGTGTTGTGCCGGGCCAGCTCGCTGGCCGTGCCGCGGATGGCGCCCGCGCAGTTGACGACGACGCCGGGGTGGACGGCGTCGAGGAAGCGCGTGAGCGCCCCGGGACTGCCGGTGGACAGATCGAAACGGACATCCGCGTCGTCGCCGCGGCCGAGCGCGGTGAGCTGGACGGCGGGGTCGGCGAGCAGCCGGTCGGCCACGAACCGGCCCAGGTACCCGCCCGCGCCGAGAAGCAGCACTCTCATCGGACGGCCTCCCGCGGGGATTCGGCGGCGACGCCGGGCAACTGTCGGGTCATCGGTTCTGGACTCCTCATATCGCGTGGGAACGGGTCTTGGGGGGACGAGGGGGGCGGCTCCGGGGGTCAGGTGGGCCCGGTCGCGCGGCGCGCGGCGACCGGGGGCGCGCGCGCACGGTGGCGACCAGCAGCGCTGCGGCGGCGGCGCCGCAGGCAAGGGCGGGGACCGCGGCCGGCCCCTGGGCGGTGACCAGCGCCTCGACGGGGCGCGCGAGCCCCGCGCAGCCCGGCAGCCAGGCGCCGCCCGCGAGGGCGAGGGCGAGCAGTTCGAGGCCGCCCGCGGCGGCCAGCCCGGCGGCGGCGGCCTGCCGCCTGCCGTGCGCCACCAGCAGCACGGCGATCGCCAGCAGCAGGCCGAGGGCGGTCGTCGCGGCGAACGCGCCGGGCGTGCCGGGCAGCGGAAGGAGCCGCGCCGCGCCCTGCACGGCGAACAGCCCGGCCAGGACCAGGGCGAGCGCGGCGGCGACCAGGGGCCCGGCCCCCGCGGCGAACTGCCGCAGGCCGCGGCTGGCGGCCAGCAGCCGCAGGCGGCGGACGGCGAACCAGCCGCGGCACCAGGCCATCGGCGCCGCGGCGAACGCCAGCGTGAGCGCGGTGGCGGTCGCCGCGTCGGCGGGCGCGGTCTGGCGTCCCGGCAGCAGCTCGGCCAGCACCGGGTCGCCGAAGAGCGCGTAGCCGAGCGGCGGCAGCGCGCACAGGCCCGCGACGCCCGGCGGCCCCAGGGGGGAGAGGACCAGCCGGGCCGCGGCCAGCGTCAGGGCGGTGAGGCCGAGCGCGAGCACGGCCGCCGCCGGCGGGCGCGCGGTCCCGGCGACCACCGCGCCGGCGCACAGCACGCCGGGCAGGAGCGGGGAGAGCAGGCGCGCGGCGCGCCGCGGCGACCGGGGGCGCGCGACCCGCACGGTGGCGCCTCCCGCGCTGTCGGGCGCCGGCGCGGCACGGGCGTACAGCTCCTCGGCCAGCGAGAAGACGTCGCGGTGCCGGAACCGGGCGGCGGACCGGTCGGTGACGCCCGCGGCCTCGAGTCCCGCCGCGATCTCCAGCGGGTCGACGGCGCGCTCGCACAGCGCCCGGTGGTCCTGGAGCAGCCGGCGCACGGGGTCGGCGGAGGCGGTCACGCCCGCTCCCTCCCGCCGGCGGCGAGGCGTATGGGCTCGGCCGCCCAGCCGGGCCTGGCCGGCCCGGAGGCGGCGCCGCCCGCGCCCAGCTCCCGGTAGATGGCGCCGAACGCCGCCACGTTCCGTTCGACGGTGAAGAGTTCGAGCGCGCGGGCGCGCGCCGCGGCGCCCAGCCGGGCCCGGCGCTCGGGGTCGCGCAGCAGCGCCAGGCAGGCGTCGGCCAGCGCCCCCGGGTCGCGCGGCGGCACCACGAGCCCCGTGCCGCCCACCACCTCGGCCACCGCGCCCACGTCCGTCGAGACGGTGGCCCGGCCGCAGAACATCGCCTCGATCAGCGGCACCGGATAGCCCTCGACGGCGCTGGAGAGCACCGCCACTCCCCCGGCGGCCCGCGCGTAGGCGTCCGCGAGCCCCGGCACCTCGGCGCTCCCCACCTCGGTGAACGTGACGGGCGCCGCCGCCCCGCCCCCGGCGTCGGCCGCCCCGGCCGGGAACAGCCGCGCGGCCAGCGCGCGGCAGCGGGCCGGGTAGGCCGCGTCGGCCGTGCCGTGCGCGCGGGAGTCCACGATCCACAGCCGGGTCGCGGGCTCGGCCGCCCGCACGGCGTCGAACGCGCGCAGCAGCCCGGTCAGATCCTTCTCCCGCACCATGCGCCCGACCCAGACCAGCGCGGGAGGGGCCGGGGCGGCGGGGGCCCCGGCCACGGCGTGGAAGGGGCGCGCGTCCATGCCCGGGTAGACGGTGCGGAGCCGTTCCGGCGCGGCGCCGCACCGCTCCTGCCAGCGCCTGGCGAGCGCGTCGCCGGGCGTGATCAGCGCGGCCCTGGCGTAGATCTCCCGGGCCAGCCGCACCTGGAACGCGCCGAGCAGCGCCCGCACCGGCGCGCCCGCGGCCGACGGCGCGACGGCGTGCGCGCCCAGGGCGGCGCCCGCGACGCTCGCGGCGCTCACCGCGCTTCTCAGGTAGTGATCGCGTACCCGCGCGCCGTGCTCCGTGATCAGCAGCGGCGTGCCGTGGAGGCGGTGGGCCAGCAGCCCGGCCAGCGCCGCGGGCCCGCCGCCGACCGCGTGGCACAGGTCGGCGTCGCCGAGCCCCTGGTCGCCGTACCAGTCGAGGGAGAGCGGGCGCAGCGCGCGCTCCATGCGGTCGGCGACCAGCAGCAGGTCGGCCACCCGCGCGGCCTGCGCGGCGCGCGGCGCCCCCGGCGCCCGGCAGGCCGCCTCCAGCACGCGGACCGCCTCATCGGAGCAGAGCCACGCGCCGAGTCCGCCGTGCGCCGCCGCCAGCGCGGCGAGCCCGTAGAGGCCCGTGGCGAAACGGTCCGCCTGACGGCCGGGGTGCTCCTCGCCGAGCGGCTGGTACCCCGGGCAGAGCGCGGCGGTCAGCTCGGCGAAGCACTCGGCGAACCGGCGCCCCGCCCCGCGCGGCACCCGCCCGGCGGGGGGCGGGCCCCACAGCGGCGCGGTGCGCACCCGGCGCACGTGCGGCGGGGGCGGGCGTCTGGGCCCGTGCTCCTGCCGCCTGCTGCGGCTGAGGGCGCCGATGTCGAAGTCGTGACCGGTCAGGCCGTGCAGCAGCCGGTCGCACCAGGCGACCGACTCGCCCTGCGCATACGGGTATCCACCCTCTGTGAGCAGTGCGACGCGCACCTGCGCACCCCCTCTCTCCGTGTCACTGACGGAAAGACGGTATGTCTACATGTGCCTGGGACGACGGACGGTTGTCCGCCACACCATCAAAAGGGGTGAATATTCGTGACTTCGCGCCGCACCGCGTCGTTAGCGCGCGACGGGTGCGGCGCGAACGGTCAATTCCGCGGATGCGGCCAGGGGTTGGGCCGGCAGGTCACGCCGTCCGTCTCCAGGAACTTGGTCTGCTGCATCATCACCGGCGCCGGCTCGTCCTCGCCCGGACAGACCACGTGCCCGTAGCCGAGGCGGTGCCCGACCTCGTGGTTGATGAGCATCTGCCGGTATCCGGCGATGTCGTCGCCGTAGGTCTCGGCGCCCTGCGCCCACCGCCAGGCGTTGATGATCACGCGCTCGGTGCTGGACGAGTTGCAGGACACGTTGTCCTCGGTGATGTCGAGCCCTGACCTCGCACACCAGTCCGCCGCCGTGCCGGGGCTCGCCAGGGTGACGACGAAGTCGTACTCACCCGAGGAGACGCGGGCGAACGAGCGCTCGCCCTCGTTGCCCCAGCCGCGGCCGTCGCTGAGGGTCCGCTGCACGGCGTCCGCGAAGAACTCGGCGTCCAGGCCGAGCTCCGCCTCCACGTCGACCCGGTAGCGCACCAGCGTGGCCGCGTCCGGGTTGGCCGCGTCCTCGCTGCCGTCGACCGGGACCAGCTCGCCCGAGCCGACCAGGTCGGGGTCCATGTCCACCCGCGTGCCGAGCAGTTCCTCGTAGGTGGGCTCGGGCCCCGGGCCGCGCGAGGGCGGGGCGTCCTCGGGGACGGCGGGGCGCTCCTCGGTGGTCCCGGCGCCGGCCTCGCCACCGGCGGCGGGCGCCGGCTGCTCGGCGTCGGTCACATCGCGGTCGGCCGGGCCCGGATCGGCGACGCGCACGGCGACGGCGATGCCGAGGACGGTCACCACCGCGGCGGCGGCCATCCCGGTGAGCGTCTTGCCCCAGCCGCCGTTCGCCCGGCGGCGCCGGGCGCTATCCCCGCGCATGGCCGCGCGCTTCCTCGGCCGCCCGTGGCGGCGCGACGGCGGCGGGCCCTCCGGCCCCTCCCGGCGCCTGTGCCCCGCGGGTCGGTGCTCCGCCCCCCGCTGGTGGGGGATGGCTCCTCCCGAGAACTGCGCGTCGTCGAAGGCATCCAGATACTCCTGTTTGGGTCCTTGGCCCGCTCTGCCGGGGCCCGGCAGCGGCTCCGGCCGGGGAGCCGGCGCGGGCGGTACGGCCGCGTCACGGTAGTCCATACGCTCCCTCAGCCCGCCGTCGCCGGCATGGCCCCGGGAAGGAAGTCCCGGAACGCGGTGGCCACTTCGTCCGGGTACTCCATCATGGCCATGTGCCCGGCCTCCGGGAGCACGACAAGCCGGGAGAGGCCGAACGTCCTGCTCGCCCGCCGCGCCGCGCGAACCGACACCAGCCGGTCGCGCACCCCGTACATCAGCAGCGTCGGCGCGAGCACCCGCTCGGCCTGCCGCCACAGCGAGTGCTGGCCGCCGAGGGTGTAGGCGTTGACCAGGCCGCGGGCGCTGCGCCCGAGGGAGTCCCAGAAGTACGGCAACGACTGCCGCCGTTCCAGCTCGGCCTCGGCCGCGAAGAACTCCTCCAGCGTGATCCGCGCCGGGTCGCCGTAGCAGAGGCGCAGCACCTGGCGGGCGCGCTGGCCCGCGGGCTGGTCGCGGGTCACCCGGCGCAGCAGCCGCGTGATGCCGGGGACGCCGAGCAGGCCGGTCGGCAGCGCGGTGCGCTGGGGCGAGAGCTCGGGCAGGGCGGGGGAGATCAGGGTGAGGCTGCGCACCAGGTCGGGCCGCAGGGCGGCGACCCGGGTGGTCACGGCGCCGCCCAGCGAGTTCCCGACGAGGTGGACGGGCCCCCGTTCGCCGGCGTCCAGGCAGCGGATCACCGCCCGGGCGTGCCCGTAGACCGAGTAGTCGGGCCGGTCCGCGGGCGGCGAGGCGCCGAAGCCGGGAAGGTCGACGGCCTCGCACTCGACGTCGGAGGAGAGCCGCTGCATCAGGGCCGACCAGTTCCGCGAGGAGCCGCCCAGGCCGTGGACGAAGAGCGCGGGTTCCAGGCCGTCGAGCGCGGCGGCCCGGCGGCGGATCGCCAGGGTCATCCCGGGGAGCGCGACCGAGCGCAGGGTCTCCCCGTCCCGGACCCCGGGCCAGCCCTCCGCGGCGGCGAGCGCGGCTTGAACCCGCTGCTCTTCGGTGGTTGGCATGGCGCCATAGTAAGAGCCCCGCGCGCCCCCTGGCACGCGCCCCTCCGGGTCGCAGGCGATTCGCCGCGTTCGCCTCGCGGTGGCCGCGCCCCTAGGCTGGGAATGGTCCACGAGACCTCAGACCTCTCGGAGGAGGTGGCGGCCGTGTCGCAGGACCCGGGAGAGCCCGAGTCGTTCGACGAGTTCCTCGACGACGAGCACGCGGAAGAGCTGTACGACGAAGAGCTCGACGAGGAGACTCCCGAGGCCGACGCCGCCGAGCAGCGCTTCGATCTGCTCAGCCTGCGCGACGCCCCGCTGACGGAGCGCGGCGTCGAGGACGCCGACCCCGCGGACGCCGCCGAGCAGGCGAGGGTGGTGGACCCCGGGGACGAGGAGTACCGCTGAGCCGGGGGGTGTCCGCAGAGTGAAATCCTGCCCTCACGATGCACGCTGCGCGACTACTCGAACGTACGATGTCGACACGGCGTACGACCAGGACGCGTGCAGTGCCCGCGTTGCACACCACAACCACCGGGAGGCGGCGTGACAGCCACCGAGCAGACCGAGGCGCGTCCGCGTGGTACGCGTTTGCCACGCCGGGCCCGACGCAACCAGCTGCTGGGCGCGGCGCAGGAAGTCTTCGTCGCGCAGGGGTACCACGCGGCCGCGATGGACGACATCGCCGACCGGGCCGGGGTCAGCAAGCCGGTGCTCTACCAGCACTTCCCCGGCAAGCTGGAGCTGTACCTGGCGCTGCTCGACCAGCAGTGCGAGGCGCTGGTGGGGGCCGTCCGCAAGGCGCTGGCCTCCACCAACGACAACAAGCAGCGCATCGCCGCCACCATGGACGCCTACTTCTCCTATGTGGAGCACGAGGGCGGCGCGTTCCGGCTGGTCTTCGAGTCCGACCTGACGAACGAGCCGTCGGTGCGCGAGCGCGTCGACCGGGTCTCGCTCGACTGCGCCAAGATGGTCAGCCCGCTGATCGCCGAGGACGCCGACCTGCCGGAGGAGCAGGCGATGCTGCTCGCGGTCAGCCTGTGCGGCATGGCCCAGATCACCGCGAGGCACTGGCTGAGCTCGGGCCGGCAGGTCCCGCGCGACGTGGCCCGCACCCTGACGGCCTCGCTCGCGTGGCGCGGCATCGCCGGTTTCCCGATGCCGCAGCACTGAGGCGGCACCGACTGTTCGCTCTGGGCGTGGCCACCCGTGCCTGGGTGGCCGAGCGGCGCGGCTAACCTGTGCTCAGTACGGCGCGGACCTGTCGCGCACGTCATGGACCAGCGGAGGGACAAGCCGTGGAGATCAAGATCGGCGTTCAGCACACGCCGCGCGAGATCGTTCTCGAGAGCGGACAGTCTGCCGAGGAGGTGGAGAGCGCGGTCGGCGAGGCGCTGTCCGGCAGCGGGAAGCTGCTCACCCTGGTCGACGAGCACGGCCGCAAGGTCCTGGTCCCGGCGGACCAGGTGGCCTATGTGGAGATCGGCCAGCCGACGGCCCGCCGCGTGGGCTTCGGCACACTCTGAGCGCGAGGCACGCACCCGCACGGCGGCGGCCGGGGCATCCCGGCCGCCGTATCGCTGCGTGCCGCACCTCGCGCCGCGCCTCGTGCCGCGCCACGTGCCCCCGCCCGGCATTCCGCTCGGCCGGGGGCACGCCTAGGGTCTAGGGGAGCCCGTCGGGTCCGGAGGAAGGACCGGAGGAAGCACCGGAGGAAGGAGGAGTGGTGCCGACCACCCGCGCACCGCGCGTAGAACGGTCCCACGCGCCCCTCGTCTCCGCCGTGCCCTCGGGCGTCAGGCTCGACGCCCTGCTGCTCGCCGTGGCCCTCACCACCGTCTCGTTCTCGGGCCCCCTGATAGCGGCGACCGCCGCGCCCGCGCTGGCCATCGCCTTCTGGCGCAACGCGCTGGCCGTGGCCGCGCTCGCCCCCGTCGTCGCGCTCCGCGGGCGGCTGCGCGCCGAGTTGGCGGCGATCGGCCGCCGGACCCTGCTGCTCTCCCTCGGCTCGGGCCTCGCGCTCGCCGCGCACTTCGGGCTCTGGCTGCCCAGCCTCCACCTCACCTCGGTCGCCTCCTCGGTCGCCCTGGTCACCACGACCCCCATCTGGACCACCCTGCTGCTGCGCGTCCTGGGCCGCCGCCCGCCCGCGGCGGTATGGCTCGGCTCGGCGGTCGCGTTCGCCGGGGTCCTGGTCCTGACCGGCGTGGACCTGTCCGTCTCGTCCGAGGCACTGGCCGGCGACGCGCTGGCCCTGGGCGGCGGCATCGCCGCGGCCGGGTACGTGCTGATCGGCGCCGAGGTGCGGCGGACCACGAGCACCACCACGTACACGTTCCTGTGCTACGGCACGACCGCGGCCGTGCTGCTGGTCGTCTGCCTGGTCGCGGGTGCCTCGCTCGGCGGGGGGTACTCCGGCGAGACCTGGCTGAAGCTGGTGGCGCTGACGGCGACCGCCCAGTTCCTCGGCCACTCCCTGATCAACCGCGTGGTGCGTGGCCTCGGCCCGTCGATCACCTCCACCGCCCTGCTCCTCGAGACACCGGGCGCCGCCCTCATCGCCGCCGTCTGGCTCGGCCAGCTCCCCGAGGCCGCCGCCTATCCCGCCCTGGGGCTCATCCTGTCGGGTCTGGCCCTGGTGATCAGGGCCGAACGCGGCGGGCAGGAGGACACATGACCGGCGTTCTGGCCCGGGTCGAGGACCGGCTGCGGGCGGTGCTCGGCGAGCCCGACGCCCGCGCCGCGGTGACCTTCCTCGGCACGGAACGCATCGAGGTGCTGCGCTTCCCCGATCCGGGCGCCCGCCTGGTCCGTTACGCCACGCTCGGGATGTCGGGCGCGCCGATGGCCGACCCGACCGCACCCGTCGCCGACCCCGAACGCGGCCCGCGCGCCGAGCTGTTGCTCACCCTGCGCTCCGGCCGGGCCCCGACCGACGCCGCCCTGCGCCCGCTGGCCGTCGTCGCCGCCTCGCCACAGGTGGAGGGCGTGGTGGTGGCGCCCGGCGGCTCGCTCGACCTGGGCGAGCCGCTGTGGCCCGGGGCGCCGTTCACCGCGGTGCTCATCGGCGAACCGGACGGCACCGTGCCCGAGTTGGTGCTGCCCGCGCCCCGCGACCCGGTCCGCTACCTGCCGCTGCTGCCGATGACGGGGCACGAGGCCGCCTGGCAACGGGCGCACGGCGCGGCGGCGTTGTCGGAACGCTGGGCCCACCACGGCACGGATCTCGCCGACCCCACGCGCGGACAGGTGGCGCTCGGCCCGTGACACGCCTTGACGGACGGGCGCCGCGGAGGGACTGTTGTTCCCCATGAGGGGCGAACCAAGTTGCCCGAAATGCGGTGGGGGGGTGCGCGCGCCCGGCCTCTTCGCCGACTCCTGGCAGTGCGCCGACCACGGTGCCGTGCACCCGCTCCAGCCGGTCATCCCGCCCAGCGTCAACGCGCTCGCGGTCGTCGTCAACCGCACCAAGGTCCCCGTCTGGATGCCCTGGCCGCTCCCGGTGGGCTGGCTGTTCACCGGCATCGCCTGCGCGGGCGACGACCGCAGCGGCGGCCGGGCCACCGCGGTGGCCTGCACGGGGCCGGGACCGCTCGGCGGCCCCGGCGAACTCCTCCTGATCGCCGAGGAGTTGGGCGTCGGGCTCGGCGCCGGGTACGCGGGCATCGAGGGGCCGGACCCCGGGTCCCGGCTGAAGGTGGACGAGCCCCCGCAGGCCAAGGTGCTGGCGGCCGGGCGGCCCACGCCGCTGTGGCTCGTCCACGACGCGCCGCCGGACCGCGCGGTGTTCGCGGGCGAGGCGATGGGGCTGTGGCTGTGGGCGGTGGTCTGGCCACCGGAGTCGGGGCTGCTGATGTACGACGAGCTGGTCCTCACCGACCTGCGCGACGCGGGCTCCGAGGTGGAGCTCGTGCCCTGCGGCGCCCTCTCGCCGCACATCCTGTCGCGGCTATCCTGACCGGGTGCGCATCGACCTGCACGCCCACTCCACCGCGTCCGACGGCACCGACACCCCCGACGAGCTCGTCGCCAAGGCGTCGGCCGCCGGGCTCGACGTGGTGGCCCTGACCGACCACGACACGGTCGCCGGGCACGCCGCCGCGGCCGCCGCGCTGCCGCCGGGCCTCACGCTGGTGACGGGCGCCGAGATCTCCTGCCGCCTGGACGGGGTCAGCCTGCACATGCTGGGCTACCTGTTCGACCCCGACGAGCCCGAACTGGCCCGCGAACGCGACCTGTTGCGCGACGACCGCGTCCCGCGGGCGCGCGGCATCGTCACCAAGCTCCAGGAGCGCGGCGTCCCGATCACCTGGGAGCGGGTCCGTGCGCTGGCCCAGGGCGCCGTCGGCCGCCCGCACATCGCGGCGGCGATGGTCGAGGCGGGGGTGATCCCCGACATCTCGGCCGCGTTCACCGCCGAGTGGATCGGCGACGGCGGGCGCGCGTACGTGGGGAAGCACGAGCTGGACGCGTTCACCGCGGTCCGCCTCCTCCACAACGCGGGCGGCGTCGCCGTCTTCGCCCACCCGCTGGCGCTGCAACGCGGCCGGTGCGTGCCCGAGAGCGCGATCGCCCGCCTCGCCGAGGCGGGGCTCGACGGCGTCGAGGTGGACCACATGGACCACGACGCCGAGGTGCGGGCCCGGCTGCGCTCCCTGGCGGCGGAGCTGTCCCTGCTGCCCACCGGGTCGAGCGACTACCACGGCTCCCGCAAGGAGTGCGGCCTGGGCGAGAACACCACCTCGCCCGAGGTCTACGCCGAGATCGTCACCCGCGCCAAGGGCGCCCGCCCGCTGACGGCCTGAGGCCGTCAGCGGAGCTCGGCCGTCAGCGGAGCTTGGCGCCGTACACGGTGTCGACCGTCATCGTGATCAGCACCCTCCGGTCGGACACCATGACCGACCGGTACTCGTCCCAGTCCGGGTGCTCGCCGGCGGCGGCGCGGTAGTAGTCCACCAGGGCACCGACCTCGGGACCGTGCGGGTCGGTGCCCGGCCCGACGAGTGTGGCCGTGCCCTCGGCGGTGGCCCACTCCCAGCCGTCCTCGCTGGTCACCTCCAGCGAGACCCGGGGGTCCCGGCGCAGGTTCGCGACCTTGGCGGTCCGCTCGGTCGTCGACACCCGGAGGACACCGGCGGCGCGGTCGTAGGACGGCTGGACGGGAGAGAGCTGGGGGCGGCCGTCGGACTTGATCGTCGCGAGCACGCCGAGCCGGCTCCGCGCGAGCAGCGCGTGCGGATCGAAGGATGTGTCAGCCATGTCCGCCCCAACCCGCCGCCCGATGCCGCGTATTCCGCCGCCACTCCCCCGGGCACCTACCGGCGGGCCGCGTGCTCCCTGGCACCCGCGCCGGGAAGGCGCGGCCGGGGCCCCCGGGCGGCCCAGAAGTCGATCAGCGCCTGGGCCGTCGCCGCGGGCCGCTCGGTGTTCGGCGAGTGCTCCGCACCCCTGATCACCGTGCGCCGCGCGCCCAGCCGCTCGGCCATCCGGTCCAGCGCCGGCATCGGCCAGATCCCGTCACGCTCCCCCGACAGCACGTGCACCGGCAGCCCCGCGGCGGCCAGCAGTTCCACCCGGTCCGGCTCGTACCGCAGCGTGCGCCCGGTGGCCGCCAGCTGCGCGGGCGCGTTGGCCAGCCAGCGCCGGCGCAGGAACTCCCCCACCTCCCCCGGCTCCACGCGCTGCGTCAGCCGCCACATCCCGTGCGCGCCCAGCAGCGGCAGCCCGAGCGCCAGCGCCCGCGCCCGCCACCGCTGCCTGCGCACGATCCGCCCCGGGCCCGAGCCGATCAGGGTCAGCGAGGCGAACGGCGGCGTGCGCCCGGCGGCCACCGCCCGGAGCACCGCGCCCCGGGAGATCAGGCCGCCCAGCGAGTGCCCCACCAGGTGGAGCGGGGCGGCGCCCAGCGCGTCGGTCTGCGCCAACACGTCCTCCGCCAGCGCCCCCAGCCGGTACGCCACGCGCCCCTCGGCGCACACCGTCTCGTACTGGCCCCGCCCGTCCACGGCCACCGCCCGGTACCCGGCGGCGGCCAGCGGCGCGAGCAGCGCGATGAAGTCCTCCTTGCTGCCCGTGTAGCCCGGCACCAGCAGCACCGTGCCGACGGTCTCGCAGGTGGGGACGGCGTCCAGCACGGAGAACTCGCCGCGCGCGGTGACGAGCGGGCGGGCCCGCACCTCGGCGGGCGGCACACAGAACGGGGGTCTGCTCACACTCCGACAGTAACCGCCCCCGGGGGACGGCCGCCGACATCGGTCCGTCATCGAGGAGAAACCCTCGGGGGGTGTTGCCGAGGGGAGCGGCTCCGCCAGAATCTACGCGCGTTCCCACGGTCCACCCCGCAAGGAGTCACCCATGTCCCTCGACCGCAGAACCTTCCTCGGCCGCACCGCGGCGACGGGCGCGGGCGTCGCCCTCGCCACGGCCGCGGGCACCGCCCCCGCCGCCGGTGACTGGACCGCGGACCCCACGCGTCTCTCGTTCTCCGTCATGGGCACCACGGACCTCCACGGCAACGTCTTCAACTGGGACTACTTCACCGACGCCGAGTTCGCGGACGAGGAGGGGAACGACATCGGCCTGGCGAAGCTGTCCACCCTCGTCCACCGGATCCGCGCCGAACGCGGCCCCCACCGCACCCTCCTCATCGACGCGGGCGACACCATCCAGGGCACCCAGCTCGCCTACTACTACGCCAAGATCGACCCCATCACCGGCGCCTCCGGCGGCCCGGTCCACCCTATGGCGCTCGCCATGAACGCGATGGGCTACGACGCCGTCGCGCTCGGCAACCACGAGTTCAACTACGGCATCCCGCTGCTGCGCGCCTTCGAGGAGCAGTGCGACTTCCCGCTCCTCGCGGCCAACGCGCTGGACGCCCGGACGGAGCGGCCCGCGTTCCCGCCGTACTGGATCGGCGAGCTGCGCAGCCCGTTCGGCCGGGACGTCAAGGTCGCCGTGCTCGGGCTCACCAACCCCGGCATCGCCCTCTGGGACCGGGCCAACGTCGAGGGCGAGATGATCTTCCCCGGGCTGGAGGAGCAGGCGGCGCGGTATGTGCCCAGGCTCCGCGCCATGGGCGCCGACGTGGTGATCGTCTCCGCGCACTCGGGCACCAGCGGCACCTCCTCCTACGGCGACCAGCTCCCGCACATCGAGAACGCGGCGGCGCTGGTGGCCGAGCGGGTGCCGGGCATCGACGCGATCCTGGTGGGCCACGCGCACGAGGAGATCCCCGAGCGCCGGATCACCAACGCCGAGACCGGCCGGGACGTCGTGCTCTCCGAGCCGCTGATGTGGGGCATGCGGCTGAGCGTCTTCGACATCGACCTGGTCTGGGCGGAGGACCACTGGCAGGTCGCGTCGGTCTCCTCACGGGTGCTCGACGCGAGCACCGCCGAGGAGGACCCCCGCATCACGCGGCTGGTCGCCGAGCAGCACGCCAACGCCGTCGCCTACGTCAACCAGGTCATCGGGACCGCGAGGGAGGCCATGGCGGCGACCGAGGCGCCGTACAAGGACACCGCCATCATCGACTTCATCAACCATGTGCAGGCCGAGACGGTCCGCGCCGCGGTGGCCGGTTCCGAGTGGGCCGACCTGCCGGTGCTCTCCCAGGCGGCCTGCTTCTCGCGCAGCGCCGCGATCCCGGCGGGCGAGGTCACGATCCGCGACGTCGCGGGGATGTACGTCTTCGAGAACACGCTGGAGGCGCGCCTGATCACCGGCGCGCAGCTGAGGGAGTACCTGGAGTTCTCGGCGCAGTACTTCGTGCGGACCCCGGCGGACGCCCCGGTGGACCCGGCGGCGCTCACCAACGCCGAGGGCACGCCGGACTACAACTACGACGTGGTCAGCGGCGTCACCTACGACATCGACATCGCCCAGCCCGCGGGCTCCCGGATCGGCGGGCTGCTCTTCGAGGGCGAGCCGGTGGTGGACAGCGCCGAGTTCATTCTCGCGGTGAACAATTACCGGGCCAACGGTGGCGGAAACTTTCCGCATGTGGCCGCGGCCGAACAGCTCTGGTCGAACTCCGACGAGATCCGCAACACGATCATCGCGTGGGTGCAGGCGAACGGCGAGATCGACCCTGCCGCGTTCGCCTCGGCGGACTGGCGCCTGACCCGGGGTGGCGAACCCGTCTTCTGACGGCCCCGGGCATCGGCGTCGGGCGGCCCGTGGTCCGGGCCGCCGCTCTCATGACTCAGCGGCACCGCCGGCCTGACCGGGCTTCCCCTGGCCACCGCGGGTCCTGCGGCGACGGCGGCGCGGGGTGCGCGGCGCCGCCGCGCTCTCCTCGCCGTCCCCGGCGGGGGCCGCCGCGACGACGGCCGGAGCCGCGGCCTTCGCCGGAGCCGTGCCGGGCACGGAGCCCTCGGTGCCCGCCACCTCGCCGGTGGCCTCGCCGGCCTCACCGTCCGGATCCAGGCCGCCGCGGGTGCGGCGGCGCTGGCGCGGGGCGCGGGTGCGCGGCGGACGGCTCTCGCGCCCCCGGCGCTTGGCGCCGGGACCGCCGAGGTCCTCGACCTCCTCGGCCGCGAGCCCCGCGCGGGTGCGCTCGGCACGCGGCAGCGTGCCCCTGGTGCCCTGGGGGATCCGCAGCGCCTCGAAGAGGTGCGGGGAGGTGGAGTACGTCTCCGGCGGGTCGGGGAACGCCAGGCCCAGCGCCTTGTTGATCAGCTGCCAGCGCGGGATGTCGTCCCAGTCGACCAGGGTGACCGCGATGCCGGTGGCCCCGGCGCGGCCGGTCCTGCCGATCCGGTGCAGATAGGTCTTCTCGTCCTCGGGCGTCTGGTAGTTGATCACATGGGTGACGCCGTCCACGTCGATGCCGCGGGCCGCGACATCGGTGCAGACCAGGACGTCGACCTTGCCGTTGCGGAACGCGCGCAGCGCCTGCTCCCGCGCGCCCTGGCCGAGGTCCCCGTGGACCGCGGCGGCGGCGAAGCCGCGGCGGCCGAGCTGCTCGGCCACGTCGGCCGCGGTCCGCTTGGTGCGGCAGAAGACCATCACCAGCCCCCGGCCCTCGGCCTGGAGCATGCGGGCGACCATCTCGGGCTTGTCCATGGAGTGGGCCCGGAAGACGTGCTGCGTGGTGTTCGCCACCGTCGCGCCCTCGTCGTGCGGCTCGGAGGCGCGGATGTGGGTGGGCTGGCTCATGTAGCGCCGGGCGAGGCCGATGACCTGGCCCGGCATGGTGGCGGAGAAGAGCATCGTCTGCCGCTTGGGGGGCAGCAGCTCGATGATCTTCTCGACATCGGGGAGGAAGCCGAGGTCGAGCATCTCGTCGGCCTCGTCCAGGACGAGGCAGCGCACCTCGGACAGGTCCAGCTTGCGCTGGCCCGCCAGGTCGAGGAGCCGTCCCGGGGTGCCGACGACGACGTCCACGCCCTTGGCCAGGGCGTCGACCTGCGGTTCGTAGGCGCGGCCGCCGTAGATCGACAGCACCCGCACGTTCCTGACCTTGCCGGCGGTCAGCAGGTCGTTGGTCACCTGCTGGCACAGCTCGCGCGTGGGCACGACGACGAGCGCCTGCGGTGCGTTGGTCAGCCGGGTGGGCTCGGCCCGCCCGGACTCGACGTCGGCGGGGACGGTGACGGCCTCCAGCAGGGGCAGGCCGAAGCCGAGCGTCTTCCCGGTGCCGGTCTTCGCCTGCCCGATGACATCGGTGCCGGCGAGGGCGACGGGGAGGGTCATTTCCTGGATGGGGAACGGGGTCGTGATGCCGACGGCCTCCAGGGCCTCGGCTGTCTCGGCCAGGATCCCGAGATCCCGAAAACTCGTGGGTGTGGTGGTAGCGGACAGGGTGGTTGCCTCTTCTGTGTGACGCACGGCACCCGGCGGCGAGGCGGGTCGTTTTCACCGCGCCGTCGAGTGGCGGCCCCGGTGGGGGGCCGGCCGTCCGGTGCGGGACCCGGTCGTCTCGCTCAAGCGCACGCACCGCGCGAGCGGGGTCCCTCATGCCGCGGTGTGTGCGAGGGCTCCCGGACGTCGAGTCAGGGGGTCCCCCACCGCACCGCGCTGGAGGGCTGGTCAGGTCGGAGCCGATCGGGCCACCGACCGGGCATCCTCGGGCGGCCTGGGCATCCGGCACCTTCCGGGCCCAGGTCTCCGGCATGGGGATGGGCCCACCTCATACAAGTGGGCCGCTATACCACTGTACCCCGGAACGGCGCACATGCGGCAGGCCCTGTCCACGGGTGATCGCCCGCGGACCCCGGGAGCGTTCCCCGATCGGCGGGTGACCGCGGGCGGGAGGGGCGGCGGGACCGGCGGGAAACCACCGGCGAACGGGCGTGCGCGTCCGGGGAACGACCGCGGCCACGGCCACCCCGGCCAGCGGCTATTGTGCACGGCGTGACCAGTAGCCGGGCGGGCGCCGCGACCGCCCGCGGAGGAGTTCTGATGGAGACGCCCGAGACCTCGCCCCCCGCCGCCGAGACGCCGCAGACCACGGCGGACTGGGCGGAGGCGTCCGCCGACCCGCGGTACCGGGCGGCCGTGGTCGACCTGCTGGGCGCGCTGGCCTACGGCGAGCTCGCGGCGTTCGAGCGGCTCGCGGACGACGCCAAGCTGGCGCCGACCCTGGGCGACAAGGCCGCGCTGGCCCGGATGGCGGCGGCGGAGTTCCAGCACTTCGAGCAGCTCACCGAGCGGCTGCGCCGGATCGACGAGGACCCGACGGCGGCGATGGAGCCGTTCGCCTCCGCCCTGGAGGACTTCCACCGGCTGACCGCGCCGTCCGACTGGCTCGAGGGCCTGGTCAAGGCGTATGTGGGCGACGCGATCGCCGCCGACTTCTACCGCGAGGTCGCCGCCCGCCTCGACTCCGACACTCGCTCCCTGGTCCTCGGCGTGCTGGACGACACCGGCCACGCCTCCTTCGCCGTCGAGAAGGTGCGCGCCGCGATCGAGGCCGAGCCGCCGGTCGGCGGCCGTCTCGCGCTGTGGGCGCGGCGGCTGATGGGCGAGGCGCTCTCCCAGGCCCAGCGCGTGGTGGCGGACCGCGACGCGCTCTCCACCATGCTGGTCGGCGGGGTGGCCGACGGGTTCGACCTGGCGGAGATCGGCCGCATGTTCTCGCGCATCACCGAGGCCCACACCCGGCGGATGGCCGCCCTCGGTCTGTCGGCGTAGGGCCACCGGGGCTACGCTCCCGGGCATGACGACGATCGCCGCGTTCGACCTGGCCCTGATCGAGGAGTCCGCGAAGAAGTCCGGGCTGGTGTGGGTGCGGGGCCCCGAGGGCCCGGCGCGGGCGCTCTGGCACGTCTGGGCGGACGGCGCGGTCTGTCTCGTCGGCGGCCCGGGTGAGCAGCCGCTCGACGGGCTCGGCCTGGCCGAGGGCGTCGCGGCCACGGTGACCTGCGGCAGCAAGGACAAGGGCGGGCGGCTGATCGTCTGGCCCGCCGTGGTGGCCGAGCCCGCCCCCGGCAGCGAGAGCTGGCAGCAGGCGGTGGACGCGCTCGGTGCCAAGCGGCTGAACGCCCTCGACGCCGACGGGCTCACCGAGCGCTGGGCCACCGCGTGCAGGGTCCTGCGGTTCGAACCGGCCGGAGAGCCCTCGCAGCGCCCCGGCGCCATGCCCTCCGACTCCCCCGGCGCGCCGCCGCTGCCC
>NZ_LAVK01000011.1 GCF_001083795.1 Streptomyces sp. SBT349 | reverse complement strand
AACCGGGCACACAGCCCGGCTATCCCCTCGAACCACGACTCGACCCGCTCAACCACCAGTCCATCAGCACACAGTCACACCAACGAGACCCAACGCCATCCGTCACGCCAGCTGCGGTTGCAGTACTAAGCCAGGCGTAGAAGCCGCCTAGGCCGCTGACGCGAGGACACCCTCCGGGAGGTGATCCACCGGCCCAACGGGATCGGCCCGGCCTGCCTGCACCCCCGGTGCGTCGACTACCCGGCCGATGAGCTGGAACTGCGGCTCAGCCCTGCCGACGGCGGCGGCACGACGCTCGAAGTGGAGCACACCACGGTCGATGAGCCCGCGGCGCTGGCCGAAAGCCTGACACAGGTGGGCGTCGGATGGGAGAACGGCACAGACCACCTGGAGCAGTACCTGCGCGGGGATCTCCCCGACGCGCCCCGGCAGGCCAAGCAGGTGCCCAGCGAAGACGAGACGCCCCGGATCACCGAAAGCGACCGGCTGTGGCGGAATATCATCGCCTCCGCCCTGGGCTCCGGCGGCTAGCGCCGCGCCCCAGCGGATGCCCTTTTCAGGCGGCGGGCGTCTCGCGCCTCAGCCGATGACGAGTTCGGCCCGGTCGCGCTCGGTGTGGAGCTTCGGCTCACTACAAGCGTGAAGTCTGAACGAGGGGCGCCGCCGGCCGGGGCCGGCAGCGTCATCGCGCGCCGGTGGCGCACCGAACTCGCGCCGCCCCGGCGCACGATCTGTCGCGTCGCCTCTGTCCTTTCCGGTCGGTCGGCCCGCGCACGCGGACAGGCTCGGCCACCACGCCCCCCGGCGGTCGGGTCGGACGTCACCGCACATCCGACCGCCACGACCACCGACCCGGCGCACCTGTCCGGCCACGGCACTAGCCCGCGGACGCGCCCGCGGGAGCGAGCACCGCGGCGCGGTTCAGGGCGGCCGAGAACTGGTCGAGGACCTGGTCCAGCGGACCGGCCGCGGCCGGGTCCACGGTCACCGCGCCGTCCTGCTCCACCGTGATGTGGCGGTCGAGCACGAACCAGCCCTGCGTGACGTGCCCGGCGCCCATCGAGGACAGCACGGGCCGCAGCGCGTAGTCGATGGCCAGCACATGGGCGGTGGTGCCGCCCGTCGCCAGCGGCAGCACCGTCTTGCCCGCGAGCGCGAACTGCGGGAGCAGGTCGAGCAGGGACTTCAGCAGCCCCGAGTAGGCCGCCTTGTAGACGGGCGTGCCGATGACGATGCCGTCGGCGCGCAGGAACTGCTGGGCGACCTCCAGGATGGCGGGGTGGTCGACGTCGGCGCCGGTGAGCGCCTGAGGGGGAAGGTTCCGCACGTCGAGCGGCGCGACCTCATGCCCGTGCGCGGTGAGCCTGGCGTCCAAGTGCCGCAGCAGGCGGGCGGTGCGGGAGGTGGGTGACGGACTTCCGGAGACGGACAGGACGAGAGCCATGGGACACCTCGGGGGCTCGGCGGGATGAACGTTTCGGCTTGCGAGGGCGGTTCACGGCCGGCCGGCGCCGGCGACCAGCGGTTCGGGGCGGACGGGGGCGGACCGTTCGGCGGGCTGGACGGGTGGGATCCACTGGCCGCGCTCGGCCAGCAGCGGGAGGACGCCCTCGCCGAACCAGTACGCCGCCTCCAGGTGCGGGTAGCCGGAGAGCACGAACTCCTCGATCCCCAGCGCCTGGTACTCGCCGATCAGGTCGGCCACCTCGGCGTGGCTGCCGACCAGCGCGGTGCCCGCGCCGCCCCGCACCAGGCCGATCCCGGCCCACAGCCCGGGGTGGATCTCCAGCGCGTCCCTGCTGCCGCCGTGCAGCGCCAGCATCCGCCGCTGGCCCTCGGACTCGCTGTGCGCCAGCCGCTCCTGCGCGGCCCGCACGGTGTCGGGGTCAAGGCCCGAGAGCAGCCGGTCGGCCTCCGCCCACGCCTCCGCGCCGGTGTCGCGGTTGATCACGTGCAGCCGGATGCCGAACCGCACGGTGCGGCCCGCCGCCTCGGCCAGGGCGCGGACCCTGGAGATCTTCTCGGCGACCTGCGCGGGCGGCTCGCCCCAGGTCAGATAGACGTCGGCGTACCGGGCGGCGACGCCGATGGCGGCGGGCGAGGAGCCGCCGAAGTACACCTCGGGCACCGGCTCCGGCAGCCGGACCAGGGCGGCCCGCTCGACGCGCAGGTGCTCGCCGTCGAGGTCGACCGTGTTGCCCTGCCACAGCTCGCGCACGACGTGCAGGAACTCGCCGGTGCGGGCGTAGCGGGCGTCCTTGTCGAGGAAGTCGCCGTAGGCGCGCTGCTCGCCGGACTCGCCGCCGGTCACGACGTTGAGCAGCAGCCGCCCGCCGCTCTGCCGCTGATAGGTGGAGGCCATCTGCGCGGCGAAGGTGGGAGAGAGGAAGCCCGGGCGGAACGCCACGAGGAACTTCAGCCGTTCGGTGTGCTGGCTGATCATCGCGGTGGTCAGCCAGGCGTCCTCGCACCAGGCCCCGGTGGGGGTCAGCACGCCGGTGAACCCCACCTGCTCGGCGGCGCGGGCGATCTGGCCGAGGTAGGCGACCGTCGGCGGGCGGTAGCCGCCCGCGGCGGTGACCGCGGCGCCGTGACCGCCGCCGACGACGTGGCGGCTGTCGCCGTTGGTGGGCAGGAACCAGTGGAACGTCAGGGACATGGAACTCTCCGTTCGGGAGCGTCGCGCGCACGGCGGGGGGCGCGCGGAATCGTGCCTGGTGGCGGGCTACGGGGAGGGCAGGGGACGCGCCGTGACAACGGGAACAGGGAGAGGGCACCGGAAGGGCGCGGGACAACGGGGCGCGGGAGGAACGGGGCGCGGAGAAGCGGGCGCGGGAAAGCGGGCAGCCGTCGGCCCCGTCAGGGAGCGGGGGCGGGTACGGGCTTCAGGCGCAACAGATCGCGGCGGCGACGCGGAGGAGGTCCACGCAGCGGCGGCGGGTCAGATTCCGTGCACCGGGCATGCGTCGATGCAAGCACGGCGGCAGGGACCCGTCAACGGGCCACCCGACATGCGAGACGGCACCGCGCCCGGCGATCCCCCGGCGGAGGAGCGCGGTTCCGCGGCGGCAAAGCCGTGGCGGCGCCGCACGGATGCCCGACAGGATGGGCGCCATGGAGCACGAGGAGTGGTGCGCGGAGCACTACGGGGCGCGGCACACGATCCTGTCGGTGGTCGTGGGCTCGCGCGCCTTCGGCCTGGCCAGCGCCGAGTCCGACACCGACCGGCGCGGCGTGTACGCGGCGCCCACGGCGGACTTCTGGCGCATGGCCAAGCCACCGGCACACCTGGACGGGCCGCTGCCCGAGCAGTTCAGCTGGGAGGTCGAGCGGTTCTGCGAGCTGGCCCTGACCGCCAACCCGAATGTGCTGGAGGTCCTGCACAGCCCGCTGGTGGAACGCACGACGCCGCTCGGCGAGGAACTGCGGGCGCTGGCACCGGCGTTCCTCTCGCTCCACGTCCACCGCACCTACGCCCGTTACGCACGGGCCCAGTTCGCCAAGGCCGAGGCGCGCAGGCAACGGGAGGGCGCGCCGCGCTGGAAGCATGTCGTCCACCTGCTCCGGCTGATGATCGCCGGGGCCGACCTGCTGGAGACCGGCATCCTCCGCCTCGACGTGGGCGAGCACCGCGAGCGCCTGCTCGCCGTGCGCGGCGGCGCGCTGTCCTGGGCGGAGGTGTGCGCGTGGCGCGAGGAGTTGGCCGCCCGCCTCGACGCCGCGCGGGCGGCGAGCCCGCTGCCCGAGGAACCGGGGGCGGACCGGGTGGACGACTGGCTGGTCTCGGTGCGCGAACGCCGTCTGTCCTTCGCGGGAGGCCGACCGTGATCCGCGGCGTTCCGGAGCTGCCCGACCTGGGGCCCGTGGTGCGCGAGCAGCCGTACCCCCTGCTGTTCGCCACGGTGTCCGGGGCACACCTGTACGGCTTCCCGTCCCGCGACTCGGACGTGGATCTGCGCGGGGTCCATCTGCTGCCGCTGCGGGAGGTGGTCGGTCTGACGCCGGGGCCCGAGACGGTGGCGCGCTCCTGGGTCAGGGAGGGCGTGGAGATGGACCTGGTGACCCATGACCTGACCAAGTTCGCCCGCATGCTGCTGCGCCCCAACGGCTACGTGCTGGAACAGCTGCTCTCACCGCTGATCGCGCACTCGACTCCCGTGCACGCGGGGCTCGTTGCCCTGGCACCACGGCTGCTGGCCCGGCACCACGCCCGCCACTACCGCGGCTTCGCGAGGACACAGACCGGTCTCTTCGAGAAGACCGGCGAACTCAAGCCGCTGCTCTACGCGTTCCGGGTGCTGATGACCGGCGTCCACCTGATGCGGGAGCGTGAGCTCCAGGCCGACCTGCCCTCGCTGCTGGCGGCGGGCGGGGCTCCGACGTATGTGCCGCGGCTGGTCGCCGCCAAGGCGGCGGCCGAGCACGGCCTGCTGTCCGAGGTCGAGGACACGCCACCGGTCTCCCGCATCCTCGCGGACCTGGGGACCCTGCACGCCACCCTGGACACGGCCGAGGAACGCACCACGCTCCCGGCCGACCCCGCCGACGCGTCGGCGGCGCTGAACGACCTGGTCCTGACGGCCCGCCTGGGCTGAGCCGGCGGCGAGACCGCCGCATCCCCGGAGACCGGAACGCCACGCCTGGACGCGGACGGGCACGCGTGGCGCGGGCACGCGTGGCGCGGGGAGTCGGCCGCCCCCTACCTCACCCGGTCTTCCGTGCGAGCCCGCCATAGCAGGCGACTTCATCGGGCAGGCCGAAGGGGAGGGCGCCCAGGCGCCATTGCGAGACCGTGACCACGCCCGGTTCGAGGAGGTCGAGGCCGTCGAAGTAGCGGGCGATCTGCTCGGGGTCACGGGGGGTGTAGGGGATGGCGCCGGGGCGCTTGTTGTAGGTGCTGAGGGCGCTCACATAGGCGGGGTCGGTCGTGGTGCCGTCGTTGAGGCCGAGGAAGCTGCCAGGCGCGAGCGCGTCCGTCAGCCGGGCGACGATGGACCGGGCCTCGTCGTCGTCCTCGACGAGGCCGAGGATGCCCATGAGCATGAGTCCGACGGGGCGGGAGAAGTCCAGCGTGCGGGCGGCCTCCTGGAGGATGCGCTCGGGATCGCGCGCGTCGGCGTGGACGTAGTCGCACGCGCCCTGGGGGGTGCTGGTGAGCAGGGCGGTCGCGTGGACGAGCACCAGGGGGTCGTTGTCGACGTAGACGACGCGGCTCTCGGGAGCGATGCCCTGCGCCACCTCGTGGGTGTTGTCGACGGTGGGAAGCCCGGTGCCTATGTCGAGGAACTGGCGTATGCCCTCTTCCTCGGTGAGGTGGCGGACGACGCGCCCGATGAACGCCCGCGAGTTGCGGGTGAGGGCGACCATGCCGGGAAAGGCCGCGGCCAGCCGGTCGCCGGCCACCCGGTCGACCTCGTAGTTGTCCTTGCCGCCGAGGAGGTAGTTCCATACCCGTGCGGAGTGGTGGACCGAGGTGTTGATGCGAGGACCTGACTGGTCCGGGCTGCTGTCATCGCGCATCCGCGCTGACCCCTTTCAGGCTGGGTGAACAGACTCTCAGCACATCGGCACAGACGAACGGGCTAGATCAACTCCGGTCGCTGAGACGCCTGTTCGAGCAAGATTATGCGACCGCCCCACCCACCCCGACAGCCCGGCGCCCGGGGCCGGTGAGAAGTGGGCGCTGCCCGGGGTCGAGGTGCTGGGCGACGGGCGGACGGTGATGGTGTCCGCGACCGACGCGCCGAGTGGTGCCGCGCTGGGGTGGGCCGGTCCGCCGAACGGGACGTCGACCGTCCCGGACGTCTGCGCGCCGCCCTCATCTCCGGGGGAAGAGCAGCGTCGGTTCGGCGAGGATGTCGCGGTTCGCCTCGCTCCTGTAGATCAGGTCGATGCTGCCGAAGCGCGCGTCGTCATAGTCGAGACCGAGCCCAGCGACGGCTTTTCGGACGGCTTCTTCGGATGGCCCTTCGATTTCGAGGAACGTGGGCAGGTCGGGCCACGTGTCGAAGTCGTAGGTGATGCCGTCGAGCTGCCATTCCTCGCGGTAGTTCTGCTGGAAGCGCACCTGTCGCAGGCCGATCGCTTTCAAGAGTTCGGCCGTCTTCTCCAGATCACCGACCTCGACTTCGATTTCCGTGGTGCCACCGATGTGGGTGGCGTCGCTGACCTGCTTCAGGGTGAGCGTGGTCCTCCCGCCCTCGTCTCGCAGCCGCAGCCACTGTTCGCCCTGGACTGCGTCATTCTCGAAGATCAGGCGCGTGAACATGGTCTTGGGGAAGACCTGTCGCGCGCCGGCATCACGAATGCCGCCCTGTACCCTCTCCACGTCGATCGCCAAGAACTTGGCCTCGTACTCGTGTTCCGCCATTGGTCTCCTCCGGCACGTCCGGTATTACGCGCGCAGGTCGTGGAATTCCTGATCACGCAATGCCCTGATTCCCTCGCACAGCCCGCTGCGGACGAATTCTTCCATGGGCAGACACAGATCCATGCGCTGAATGCACACGCCGACATGGAAGGTGCCCGCGCGGTCGCGGTAGAGCCGCACCCCGTAGTATCCCTCATGGCAGTCGGTCTCGTTGTTGAACCGGCACCCGGCACAGGTCTCGGGCAGCCGCAGCGGGCGGATGTGCTTGACCACGAGCACGCCGCCGTTCGGCAGTCGGTAGGAGATGCGAAAGCCGGACGTGCCCGCGATCAGATGCACCTCGTGCGGCGTCGCGCCGAGTTCGGCCAGCAGCGTGTCGATGGCGTCGAGCGACTCCTCCCCGTCCGACAGTGACGACAGGACACGAACCGACAGGCACGGGGAATACCGCTCCAGAAGCCGGTGAACGCGCCTGACGTGGGAACCGTCGGGAAGGACGACGTTCGCCCTCGTGCTCAAGCCCAAGTCCAGTGCCACACGGATCGATTCGTCCAGTGCCTCGATCTTGGCGACGGCCAGCGAGGCTCTGCGGAACTTCTCGTTCTGTACCTCGGCCAGTTCCCCGGAGTCGGTGCCGAAGATCGAGAAGTTGACGCGCTGGAGCCCGGCGCGCACGCAGCCTGGCAAGATCCTGGCGCCGTTCTCTCCGTTGGAGGTGACGCTGACCCGGTAGCCGCTGTTGCCTGCCAGCGCGACGAGCTGCGCCAGCTTCGGGTGCAGGGTGGGCTCTCCACCCGTGAGGTGAACCTCGGTGAAGCCGAGCGCCTCCTGTAGCTGTTCGAGAGCGGCGCGGAACCCCTCGTCGGGGTGCATGGGCGCCGCGGCGAAGCGGGCCCCGTTCCGGGCCAGGTAGATGGACACCCGCCCGGACGGGCCGGCGGGGTTGAAGGCTCCCCCGAAGGGGGCACTCCCCGCGGCTGGGGCGGGGTTGTCCGCACTGACCGGTGTTCCCTCGTTGTGGCAGAACGTGCAGGTCATGCCGCAGGCATCGATGACCTTGACACGTAAGGTCCGGTCCACCGAAACGCGGACCGGTACAGCGCTGCCAAGGCCCTGTGAGGCCCGGTGCTGGATCACGGTGACGCTCACTCCTTCGGTGATCAACGGGTGAGCACCAACGCGCTACCGGTCCGCCAGGCGGGCGAACTGGGCGGCCTGGATGCCGTACAGCTCGCGGAAGTGCCCGTCGGGGAGTTCGAGCAGTTCGCGGGGGGTGCCGGACTCCACCAGGCGGCCCTGGTGGAGGACGTGGACGAGGTCGGCGTGGCGCACGGACGCCATGCGGTGGGTGATGAGGATGACGGTCTGCCCGGTGTCGGCGAGCGCGCGGATCTGGTCGAACACCCGCTGTTCCTCCTTGGCGTCGAGCGCCGCCGTCGGCTCGTCCACGATGAGGACCGGCACGTCCCGGTAGTGGGCGCGGGCGATGCCGAGGCGCTGCCACTGGCCGCCGCTGAGCTGGTGGCCGCCCTGGTAGCCGCGGGCCAGCAGGGTGTCCCAGCCACGGGGCAGCCCGTCGATCACCGCGTCGGCCCCAGCGCGGCGGGCGGCGGCGCGCAGCCGGTCGGCGTCGACGGGGACGTTGGGGGCGCCGATGGACACGTTGACGCGGGCCGTGAACCGCCAGCGGTTGAAGTCCTGGGCGACCATGGCGATCCGGGCGAACACCTGGTGCCGGTCGGCCTGGCTGGTGGGGACGCCGTCCCAGCTGACCTGGCCGTTCTCGGGGAGGTAGAGCCCGGCGAGCAGCTTGACCAGCGTGGACTTGCCCGAGCCGTTCTCGCCGACGAGGGCGGTGATCCGCCCGGTGGGGATGGTGAGGCTGACGTCGGTGAGGGCGGGCGGGGCCTTGGCGTCGGTGCCCGGGTAGCGGAAGGTGACGCTGTCGAACGTGATGCGGCGCGGGTGGGGGGAGATCGCGAGGCCGCCGGTGGGGATGGCCCAGTCGGCGGCCTGGGTGCACAGCCGGTCGAGGTCGGCGACGAACAGGCTCTCGTCGTACAGGTTGTTGATGGCCGAGACCATCCCGCCGAGGCTGGAGGAGCCGGTGCGGATGGCGAGCACGGCGGTGCCCGCGACGGACATGGCCATGGTGCCGCCCCAGGCGAGAGCGCCGAGGGTCACATAGGTGGCGGCTGCGGCCAGGCCGGTCCAGGCCGCCGCCCACAGCCCGGTGCGGGCGTCGAGGCGGGCCAGGCGGGTCTGTTCGGCCTCGGAGCTGGCCGACATGTTGCGGAAGTGCTTGAGCAGGAACGGGCCGACCTGGTGGACGCGGATCTCGGAGGCGGTGTCGGTGGCGGTGAGTTCGCCGCTGAGCACGCGGCCCGCGCGGGAGTGCTGGACCCAGATGCGGAACGACTCGTAGCGGCGGCGGGTGGTGACGAGGGTGGCCCACATCCTGGGCACGGTCATCAGGCCGAGCAACGGGAGCAGCACCGGGTGGAGCACGGTCAGCACGCTCGCGGCGGCGGCCAGCGACAGCAGCGCATTGACCACTTGTGTGCAGTAGTCGATCATCCGGCGGGCGGAGGTGGCTCCGTACTGGGCGGTGTCGAGCAGCCGGTGGAACTGGTCGTCCTCGATGGCCGCCAGCTCGACGCGGGAGGCACGCGCCAGGTACCGCTCGGTCGCGACCCGTTCGACCTTGGGTTCGAGCCGGCCCGAGCCGTAGGTGGAGGCCGCGGCCAGCACCGCCCCGACGATCGCGGCGACGGCGACGACGGTGAGGGCGGGCAGGGCCGCGCGCAGCCGGTCGGCGGGGGCGCCGTCGGCGAGGATCGCGGCCAGCACGGTGTTGACGGCGACCAGGCCCGCGGCCTGGGCGACGCCGCGCCCGAGTTCGGCGGCGGCGACCATGCGCAGCGCGGCGCGGTCGGCGTCACGGGCGAGGCGGACGGTGGTGCCGATGAGACGGGGCAGGGTGCGGACCATCGACCACAGGCTGAGGCGGGTGAACGCCCCGTCGTGGCTGCTCCAGCCGGTGTCGTAGAGAAGGGGGCCACCGAACAGGAGCTGCTCCGAGGGGGAGCTGCTGCTCTGGGGCGGCGGGTCGTGGCTGGCGTCGGACGTGCTGTTCTCCAAGGTGACCTCACGGGAGCGCTCGGCGGCCGGGCCGCCGGGCCCGGACCGGCGACCGGCGACCGGCGACCGGCGCTCCAGGAGCCCGCACGTGGCGGCGTACGAGGGTCGAAGGACCCCGTCGACCGGAGCCATCTCAGCGCAATCGCCACCGCCGCGCACAGGACGTCCCGGCGTTTTCGGACAACTCGCCACTCCAGGTTTGCCGCCCGCGCGCGGCCGGTGACACTGGGTGTCCGGCCGGCGTCCGCGGGGCCCGGTCGGCGGCACACGGGGCCACCCCGGGGGCCGCGTTCCGGCCAGGGAGCCAAGTTGACCGGATTCGGCCGGGACGGAACGATTCGGCGTCCAGGCCGCCTCACTCCTCCGAGCCAAGGCGCCTCGCGCCAGGTTGACGCCGGGGTGGACCGGGGCGAGGGAGAGGGGGCCGAGGGAGAAGGAACTGTTCGTCGCTCAGGGTGACGTATTACGGTCAGGCGCATGCTGACAACCGGCGCCTCAGCGCACAACTGGGCAGGAAACATCACTTTCGGACCCGAGCGGCTGCACCGCCCGTCCTCGCTGGACGAGCTCCGGCGGATCGTGGCGGGCGCGGCGCGGGTGCGGGCGCTGGGCACCGGCCACTCGTTCAACCGCATCGCCGACACCGACGGCGACCTGGTGCGCGTGGACGGGCTGCCGCGCCGGATCGAGATCGACCCGGCCGCCGGGACCGTGACCGTCTCGGCCGGCCTGCGTTACGTCGAGGTCGCGGCCGAACTCCAGGCCGCGGGGTGGGCCCTGGCCAACATGGCCTCCCTGCCCCACATCACGGTCGCCGGGTCCGTGGCCACCGGGACACACGGCTCCGGCGACGGCAACCGGGGCCTCGCCTCGGCCGTGGCCGCCGTGGAGGTGGTCGGCCCCGACGGCGACCTGGTCGCCTTCCGCAGAGACGCCGACGCCGACGCCGACGCCGACCGGTTCCCCGGCGCCGTGGTGAGCCTGGGAGCCCTGGGGCCCGTGGTCGCCCTCACCCTGGACATCGAGCCGTCCTTCGAGGTGGCGCAGTGGGTGTACACGGGGGTGCCGCTGGACGCGCTGGGGTCCCGTTTCGACGAGATCACCGGCGCCGCCTACAGCGTGAGCACGTTCACCGACTGGCACGGCGGCCTCGCCACCGTGTGGCTCAAGCGCCGCACCGACCGGGACGGTTCGGGGCACCCGGGGGCCGACTGGCTGGGCGGCGCCCCGGCGAAGGAGCCCTGGCACCCGATCGCGGGCATGCCCGCGCGGTTCTGCACGCGGCAGCTCGGCGTCCCGGGCCCCTGGAACGCCCGACTGCCGCATTTCCGGGCGGAGTTCACCCCGAGCCGGGGCGAGGAGCTCCAGTCGGAGCTCTTCCTGCCGCGTGCCGCCGCGCCCGCCGCGTTCGCCGCGCTGCGCGAGCTGGGCCCCGCGCTGGCGCCCGTGCTCCAGATATCGGAGGTCCGCACCATCGCCGCCGAGGACCAGTGGATGAGCCCGGCCTTCGGGCGGGACTCGGTCGCCCTGCACTTCACCTGGGTCAAGGACGAGGAGGCCGTGCGGCCGGTGCTGGCGCGGATGGAGGAGCTGCTGCTCCCGCTGGGCGCCCGCCCGCACTGGGGCAAGGTCACCACGGCCGCGCCGGCGGCGGTCGCCGCCCGGTACGAACACCTCGACTCGTTCGCCCGGTTGCTCTCGGCGCACGATCCCGAGGGCCGCTTCCGCAACGCCTTCGTGTCCGAACTGCTCGCGGAGCGCTGACCCCGGCACCCCTCCGGCCGGGGTCGGCGCTCCGCCGTGGGGGTCGCCAACGGGATGTCCGGCGCGGTGCCCGGCGTGACACCACCACGGGATGATGTGACCCAGCTCTCACCTTCCCACAGGACTGCGTGGTGCGCAAACTTGCGTGACCCGCAATACATGGGTACGGTCGGCGCATGACCGGGGAACGATCCGCGCCGCCGGGGCTGCGCGAACGCAAGAAGACGGCCACCCGCAGGGCCCTGAGCGAGGCCGCGCTGCGCCTGGTCGCCGAGCGCGGCTTCGACAACGTCCTGGTCGAGGACATCGCGCACGCCGTCGACGTGTCGCCCCGGACGTTCAACAACTACTTCGCCAGCAAGCACGAGGCCATCGTCAGCCTGGTCCTGGCCCGCCGCGAGGAGTTGCGTGAGGCGCTGGCGGCCCGACCGGCCGACGAGCCGCTCTGGGACGCCGTCGCGGGCGCCCTGGCCGACCAGGCGCGCACGGCCGGGTCCAGTGACTGGCTGCCCCGGTACCGGCTGATCCGCGAGACCCCCGCGCTGGACGCCGAGCGGCTCAAGGCGTACGCGCGCGTCGAGGACGCGCTCGCCGCCGAGATCGCCGGACGCACCGGGCTCGACCCCCGCGCCGACCTCTTCCCGAGGCTCGCCGCGAACGCCGCCGTCGCCGCACTCCGCGCCGCCCTCCACCACTGGCTCGACACCCCCGGCGCGGGCTCCTACCCGGAGTTGCTGCACGGCGCCGTCCACCGGCTGGGCGACGGGCTCGCCGTCCCCGGCACCGACCACCCCAGGGAGACCCCCGATGCCCGATGAGCCGACCCCGGAGCGGACGCCGGAGACGTCCTCCGTTCCCGAGACGATGCGCGCGGCGCGATACGGCCGTTACGGCGGGCCCGAGGTGCTCGGCGTGCGGACCGTGCCGGTTCCCCGCCCCGGGCGGAACGAGGTGCTGGTGCGCGTCCACGCCAGCGGCGTCAACGCCGTCGACACCCTGATCAGGTCGGGACGGATGCGGCCGGTCACCGGCTTCCGCTTCCCCAAGGGCATCGGGGCGGACTTCGCGGGCGAGGTCGTGGCCCGGGGTCCCGGCGTCGGCGTCGGCGTCGGCGGCCCGGACGTCGGCGCGCGGGTGTGGGGCGCGTTCTTCGCCATGTGGGGAGCGGCGACGGCCGAGTACGTCGTCGCCAAGGCCCGCGAGGTCGCGCCCGCTCCCGAGGCGATCGGACTGGCGGAGGCGGCGGCGCTTCCCACCGTCGGCATGATCGCCCTCCAGGGGCTCCGCACCGTCCGCGCGCGACCCGGCCGCACGGCGCTGGTGATCGGCGCCGCGGGCGGCGTCGGCACGGCCGTGCTTCAACTCGCCCGCGCCCGGGGCCTGTCCGTCACCGCCGTCACCAGCGCGGCCAACGCCGCGCAGAGCACACGGCTGGGCGCCGAGCGGACCGTGGACTACGCCACCGACGAACCGGCCTCCCTCGGCCGGGAGTTCGACGTCATCGTGGACTGCCACGGCAGCGGCCTGCGCGCCTACCGCCAACTCCTGCGCCCCGGCGGGCGGATGGTCACCCTCGCTCCGCGCGGCGCCGCCGCCGCGTTCACCACCGCCGTGCTCCCGGGACCGTTCGTGCGGGTGCAGACGCTCAGGCGCCGCCGGGACGACCTGGCGGAGCTCGCCGCCCTGGTGAACGGCGGCGAGCTGCGCCCGGTGATCGAACGGACCTACGCGCTGGACGAGATCGCCGACGCCCACCGGGCCGCCGACACCGGCCACGCGAGCGGCAAGCGCCTGATCCGCATGGCCGGTCCCGCCTGATCGCGCGGGGCCCTGAGGAGGTGGCCCTCAGGAGGTGGCTCTCAGGAGGTGGAGCAGGCGCCGCCGCTCAGCGTGAACTCGCTGGGCTCCGCGTTGGCCGAGCCCTTGCTCGCCGTGAAGCCGAGCGTCACCGAGCCCCCGGCCGGGATGGTGGCCGTGTAGGAGGCGGGCGTGACGGTCACGGCGCCGCCGCTCTGCGCGGAGGTGCCGCCCCACATGTTCCCGATGGACTGGCCGTCGGCGAAGGAGAACGCCAGGGTCCAGCCCGAGATGGCCGCGCTGCCCGTGTTGCCGATGACGATCTCGCCCTGGAAGCCGTTGGACCACTCCCCCACGATCGCGTAGCCGACCGAGCAGGCCGCGGGCGTCCCGCCGCCGTCCCGCGTGGTCACGCTCACCGCGCTCGAACGAGGCGAACGGTTGCCCGCCGCGTCCCTGGCGTAGACGGCGAAGGTGTAGGCGGTGTCGGCCGAAAGCCCGGTCACCGACACGGAGTTGGCGGAGCTGCTCGCCACCTGCGTCTCGGTCGACCCGCTGACGCGCACGATGTCGTAGCGGGTGACGGCGACATTGTCGGTCGCCGCCGTCCAGGAGAGGCGGACCGAGCTCGCCGTGACCTCGGACGCGGCCGGCGCGCCCGGCGCGGTCGGGGCCTGCGTGTCACCCGGATTCCCGCCGCCGCCGTAGACCGCGGCCTCCTCCGAGGTCTGGGAGATGCCGTTGGCGCCCGTGAAGAAGCGCTGGCCCCAGGAGCTGAGGGAGTTGGGGTCGAAGCCGTTGACCAGGTCCAGGTACTCCACGCCCCCGCCGTTGCCGCTCCAGGACCAGCCGATGTAGCCGAGCCCGAGCTGCTGCGTGACGGACATGATGGTGTCCTCGTCCGGGTTGCCGTCCGAGTGGTTGTGGCCGAACTCGCCGACCAGCACGGGCAGACCGGCGCTCACATAGGCGTTGAGATAGTCCCGGATCTCGGCCGCCGTGTCGTACACGCCGTACATGTGAACGGAGAAGATCGTGTTCCGGTCCACATCCGCGGCGAACACCGACTGCGCGTTGGAACGCATCGTGCCCGACCAGTCCTGGCCCCAGTTCGGCGCGTCCACCATGATCGTGTGGTCCAGGCCCGCGTTGCGCAGCGTCTGGATCGCGCCGCGCGTGTCGTTGGCCCAGCCGGCGGTGTTGGTGTTGCCGTACGGCTCGTTGCCGATGTTGACGATGACGTAGTCCTCCTGGCCGACCAGCGCGCTGCGCACGTCGACCCAGTACTGCGCCGCCTGCGCCAGCGTCGCCGCCGCGCCCTCCTCGCCGTAGCCGGTGGTGTCGTGGACCTCCAGCACGCAGATGAGGCGGTTGGCCTTGCAGAGACTGACGACATTCGCCACATCGGCGACGTCGTTGCGCGTCCAGCGGGTCCCGTTGCTGAGCACGACGCGGACGGTGTTGGCGCCCTTGGCCTTGATGTCGGCGAACGAGTCGGTCTCGTTGGGGTACCAGGCGTGGGCGTGGTTCACGCCGCGCATCACGAAGTCGTTGCCGTTGGACTCGACCAGCCGGCCGTCGACGACGCGGAAACCGACGGCGGCGGGAGCGACGGGCTCGGCCTGCGCGGACCAGCCGAGGCCGAGCAGGCTCACCAGCAGGGCGAACAGCACGCCCGCGGACAGCCCGGCACGCGACCGGGCGCGGCGGCCTTCGCGCGTGCGGGATCTCATTCTTCTCATTGCGGCTCCAGAGAGGGAACGATGGATTGGCACGTTGCAATTGGGAGCGCTCCCATACAGGCACCGACTCCGCGGCACGTCAAGACGCGGGACAGGAATCCGCATGAGCCCTAGCCGTTTATGGCGCGTCGGGCGGACGAATGGCCGGGGTCCCGATCTCCGACTAATCTGACGAAATGGACGACAAGGACATCCTCGCCCGCGTCGGTGAGCTGGTGGCGGAGGAGCGTGACCTGCGGGCGCGCTCGGACGGGCACGGGCTCCAGCAGGATGACCAGGCGCGGCTCGCGCGCGTCGAGGCACGGCTCGACCAGTGCTGGGACCTGCTGCGCCAGCGCCAGGCCAGGGCCGAGTTCGGCGGCGACCCCGACCGCGCCGTGACCCGCCCGATGTGGGAGGTCGAGGGGTACGAGTCGTAGGACGCCCGCTGTCCTACGGCAGCTCGCCTTCGGCCACCGTGGCGCCTTCGCTCGCCGTGGCGCCTTCGGTCGCCGGGGACGCCGCCCACGGCATCGGGGGCGCGGACCGTGACGGCGAAGAGTGCGCCGTCACGGTCCGCGCCCCCGCGTTCACGGCCGGGGCGGGGCCGTCACACCACCAGCCACACGCCGCCGGCGACCAGGAAGGCCGAGACGCCGAGGGTCGTCTCCAGCACCGTCCAGGTCTTGAGCGTCGTCTTCTCGTCCATTCCGAAGAAGCGGCTGACCAGCCAGAAGCCCGAGTCGTTGACGTGTGAGAGCACCGTGGCGCCCGCCGCGACGGCGACGACGAGCAGGGCGATCTGCACGTCGCCCAGGTTGGCGTCGGCGACCGCGCCCGCCATCAGCCCGGAGGTGGTGGTCAGCGCCACCGTCGCCGAGCCCTGGGCAACGCGCAGCAGGGTGGCGATGATGAAAGCCTGGACGATCAGCGACAGCCCGAGGTCCGACAGCGACTCGCTCAACGCGCCGCCGATGCCGCTGAGTTCGAGGACACCGCCGAACATCCCGCCGGCGCCCGTGATCAGGATGATGGAGCAGATCGGGCCGAGGGACTCGTCCAGGGTGGAGGTGACCTCGGACATGGACGAGGCACGGCGGCGCGCGAGCAGGGCGATCGCGAGGAGGACGGTGAGCATCAGCGCCACCGGGGTGCTGCCCAGCAGGCCGAGGAAGTCCGCCCAGCCCTCGCCCTCGTCGACGGTGCCCGCGGTGACGAGCGTGTCGATGACCGTGTCGAAGGAGATCAGGACCAGCGGGAACAGGAGGAGCAGGAGCACCAGGGCGAACGACGGAGGCTCCTCGTCGGGGGCGGACTCGCTCCCGTCCTCGCCGCCCCGCTGCGCCGGGGTCCTTCCGTTGCCGTCCCTGACCTCGCCGAAGAGAACCTCCGGCACGGGAACGTAGACCTTCGCCGCCATCCACCGGGAGACCAGCATCACGCCGACGTACCAGGCGATCACGGCGATCGGTATGCCGACCAGCAGCGTGATGCCGATGCTGCCGCCGAGCACGTCGGTCGCGGCGACCGGCCCGGGGTGCGGCGGCGTGATGGCGTGCATGGCGGCGAACGCGCCGGCCGCGGGCAGCGCGTAGAGCAGCAGCGAGCCCCCGAACCGGCGCGCCACGGTGAGGATGATCGGCAGGAAGACGACCAGGCCGGCGTCGAAGAAGATCGGGAAGCCGAAGAGCAGGGCCGCCACGCCGAGGGCGAGGGGCGCGCGGCGTTCGCCGAATCTGTTGATCAGCGTGTCGGCCAGCACTTGGGCGCCGCCGCTCACTTCCAGCAGGCGGCCCAGCATCACGCCGAAGGCGACCAGCAGGGCGACGGAGCCCAGGGTGTCCGCGAAGCCGAACATCAGCACATCGGGGATCTCGGCGACAGGGAAGCCGACGGCGAGCGCCGTGATGACGCTGACCAGGACCAGCGACACGAAGGCGTGCAGCTTCAGCTTCATGATCAGGAACAGCAGCAGCGCGACGGCGCCCGCCGCGATCAGCAGCAGTGTCGCCGTGCCGTAGGCCGGCTCCATGGCTTCCATGAGAAGTCTCCGTTGAATTCTCGGTGTTCTCGTACATGGACTGGGTGGCGGCGGGCCCGAGCGGCGACGGCCGGCGTCTGCACCCTTCCCTGTCCTCCTCGACGGGTGCCGACCAGACTTACCCTTGAGTAGGACATAATCAAGGCGCTTCATTGAAATGTAATACTTATTGGAGGGCTCGGGCCGACGCGTAGGGTGATGGAGAACGAAGGACATCACCACGGTCCTGCCATGGGAGATCCATGACCAGTGAGGGGCGGGGGCTGCACGCGAGGCTGCTGGCATGCCTGGGGCCCGAGATCACATCCGGTGAGTATCCGCCCGGGACGATCCTGCGCACCGACTCGCTCGAACGGCGCTTCGACGTGTCCCGCACGGTCGTCCGCGAGGCGGTCCGCGTCCTGGAGTCCATGCGCCTGGTGGAGTCCAGACGCCGCGTCGGCGTGACCGTGCGGGCGGCCGAGGAGTGGAACGTCTGGGATCCCCAGGTCATCCGCTGGCGGCTGGCGGGCTCCGACCGGCCGCGCCAGCTGCGGTCCCTGACCATGCTGCGCTCGGCGGTCGAGCCGGTCGCGGCACGCCTCGCGGCCCGCCTGGCGACGCCGCGGCAGTGCGCCGAACTGACCGGTCACGCGCTGGGCATGGTCGCCACCTCGCGCGGCCAGCTGCTGGACGCCTACCTGGTGCACGACGTGGCGTTCCACCGCGTCGTGCTGCGCGCCTCGGGCAACGAGATGTTCGCGAGGCTGGGCGACGTGGTCGCGGAGGTCCTCGCCGGGCGCACCGAGCACCATGTGATGTTCACCGACCCCGACCCGGCGGCGGTGACCCTGCACGTCCAGGTCGCCGAGGCGGTGCGGGCGGGCGACGAGGAACGCGCCGAGCGGCTGACCCGCGAGATCACCACCGGCGCCATGGCGGAGCTCGACGTGCTGGCGCCGCCCTGACCGTCGCCGGCGAGACGTTCTCCTAGGACAGGTCGGTGGGCAGCAGGTCCCAACCCAGGGGCGAGAGCCGGCGCATGGCGGCCTCGGCGGCGGGGCTCGGGCCGTCGTCCTGGATCCAGGTCGACCAGTTCAACGACAGGTCGAGAGTCAGGTACCCCGCTTCGTTGACGATCCTCACCTGGAGCGGAGACGTGCCGGAGTACCAGGCGAGAGGACCGGCCACCCAGAGGGCGTCCGCGGACCTCTCGACGGGATAGCGGAGCACCCCACCGTTGCAGGACACCGGCAGTTCGCCGCCGTCGCCCTCGACCAGGGCACTCGTCGCCTCGGGCAGGCGCACCCGGATCGCCTCGACGTCCAGTTCGGTCCAGCCGGTCCCGCCGTCGGGCACGGAGCACTCCGGCTGGGCGAGGACGGCGCCGAACCAGTCCAGGATGACGGCGCGATCGAGCCGTTCGCGCCGGGCCACCAGGAGCTCGTTCCAGATGTCGGGGATGGCGACCGTCTCCGGCGGCGTGGTGAGACATAGCTGGTGGAAGCGCGCGGTCGGCCGCGGCTCCCTGAGCGGGTAGCCGAATTCGGCGTCGCAGCAGGCGACTTCGACGTGCACCGCGAGCGGTTCGAACAGGCCGTCCCCGAGAGCGAGGAGCGCGTCGACGGCCAGCGCGGCGAAGCCCAGCTGATCGTCGACACCGTCCGGGGCGACGAGTTCGGCATACGCGTGCGGGCGGGCCTCGAACCGGATGCTGACCTCGCTCACTCCGCCCCCATGACCCTCGTCCACGTCGTTCCCCCGCTCGGCCGCCCCGGTCGAACGCGCCGGTCGAACGCGCCATGACCACGCTAGTGCCGATCCGCACGGCGGCGTCCGCGCCCGTCACCGTTCCCCTCACCGTTCGCGGGACGGGGCACCGGTGCTTCACGATTCCGTGCCAATTCCTCTCCCGACCCGTGGCTGTCGGTGGTCGCGGCTAGGGTGATGGAGCGTCAGCCCGCGCGACGGGCGCCACTGACGTGAAGGGGGGACATGTCCCGGGAGAGTCAGCCGATTTTCGAGAGGCAGGCGGCCGTTCGGGCGGTTCGCGCACTGATCCGGCCGGACTATCCGTTACCGCAGGGCCGCCATCGGCCGATCGTCGTCTTCGAGGGCGGGCACGGCAGTGGCAAGACACTGCTGCTCGACACCCTGGCGGCGCGTGCGGATCAGCATGTCCCCTATGCCCGCGTGGACTTCGCCGAGGCGACGTACGACGACGTGGCCCAGCTGCTGCCCGCGCTCGCCGGGCAGCTCGCCCGCTACCGGCCCCGCTACCGCAGGCTGCGCTTCCCGCGGCTGCTCATCGCCCTGCTGGTGATGGAGCATGACCTGTCCCCGGTGAACTTCGAGCGGGCCCGCACGGCCGTCACCCAGCTGCTGCGGCAGCGTCGCAGCGGGAGCTGGCCGCAGCGCTTCCTCCAGGGCCTCGCGGGGGCGCCACCGGAGGTCGAGATCCAACTCCCCTTCCCGGTCAACCTGTTGCGGCTTCCGCTGGGCGGGCTGAGCGCGCTGGTGGGCTTCACCTTCCCGAGCCGTTCCCAGCGCTGGTTCGGGCACCGCGACCGGGGCCTCGTCGGGCAGGCGGTGGACACCCTCGTCGATCTGAGCACCGCGGCGCGCGACGCCAGGGACGAGCTCGACGGTCCCCGCGGCGCCGCGGCCCGGAGCCGGGTCACCGGGCTGCTGTGCGAGGCGTTCCTCGCCGACCTGCGGGACTGCCCGCGCCGGGTGAGACGGCTGCACACCCCGCTGCTGCTGCTGGACAACGTCGACGAGCCGGTCGGCCGCGCGTTCCTCGGCCGCCTCCTCGAAGCCCGTCCGCCCCTCCAGCAGGGAAGCCCCGCCGAGCCGTTGACGATCGTCGCGACCAGCAGGGGCGCCCTTCCCGAGATGGCGGAGGGCCCGGTGGTCCGGCTGGAGGACCTGGCCGGCGACGCCGCGCCCGACGCGCCGGACGCGCACCCGCTGTGGGCGCGGTACCGGCTGCCGAATCTCACCCGGTCCGACATCCAGCAGGTGATGGGCGGCGCGTCCCGCGACGCCCGGGCGGAGCGGCGGCTGGTCCGGCTGGTCCACGAGTTCACCGCGGGCCACCCCGAGGCGGTGGGCGTGCTGGCGTCGATCGCCGCACACCTTCCCCATCCCGCGGACAGCGTCGGGATGTTGCTCGCCCAGCCCCTGCCCGCCCGCGGTGGGCCCGGCGCCGCCGCTGCTGCCGCCGCCCCGGACGCCCCTGATCCCGTGGCGGTCACCGCGGAGCGGTGGCTGCTCGCCCGCCTGCTGCCCGCCGACGAACCCGCCGTCGAGGCCCTGGCCACCTGCGCCGCCGCGCGCGACGAGCTCGGCGGGCTCTGGCTCAGCCACCAGTCCGACCTGGTGGAGACGGCCCGGGGCGGCCAGGCGCGCCGGGCCGCGCCGTGGTCGGCCGAGGGCGAGGCGGGTGCCGCGGTGCTCAGGCGGCTCCTGCTGCGGCGGCTCGCCGCGCGGCCCGCGGGGCACCCGGCGGACTGGCAGACCGTGCACGGGCGGCTGCGCGACTTCTGCGCCGAGCGGGAGGACAGGACCGGCACGCTGTACCACCGGCTGGCGGTGAACGACGTGGCGTGGGTGGCCGAGGAGCTGGCGCGGCTGCTGCCCGGGATGCCGGGCGGCGCGTGGCTGGCCCTGCTGCGGGCCACCGCGCGGGCGCCGCTCGGCGTGGCCGAGCCGCTTCTGCGCGAGCCCTACGCCCTGTTCCACGACCTGACCAATGCCGCCTTCGGGACGCCTGCCGACGGCACGACCGCTCATGTGGGCCACCTCGTCACGGCGCTGCGGATCGTCGGCGATCCGCTGTGCGGGGTCGCCCGGGGGTTCCTGTACACGCAGGTCGCCTCCGCGTTGAGCACGCTGGCCCCGCAGTCACCGGACGGTCTCGTGGTCCTCCAGGAGGCCGTGGCCGAGTACAACCGGCTGGCGGAGTGGTGGTCCTGACTTCGGATGCCCGAGGAGAGCCTGATGTTCCGTTCCACCGTGGCCCCTGACGACGAGTTCGCGAATCCGCCCCGGCGCGTGCTGCGGCTGCTCCTGCTGGTGGGGGCCGTCGCCGCCGCCGGGGTGGTGGCGTTCCTCCTCTTCTGGCTGCCCGACCGCCTCGACTGCGGCGGCTCGGGCCTGACCGCGGAGGAGGGCGAGTGCCTGGGCGTCACGGACGGCTCCCCCGCCTTCCTCCCCACGGGGGACGAGGAGTTGGGGGACGAGTTCCGGAGCGTCCAGGAGCTGATCGAGGCCGAGAACGACCGCGTCGCCCAGGAGGCGGACGCGTATGTGAAGGTCGGCCTGCTGGCGACGCTCTCCCCCGACGACACGGGTCCCCAGGCGCCGCGGCGCGTGCTCCACGCGCTGGAGGGCGCCTACACCGCGCAGATGCGCGCCAACCACACGCGGCAGTTGGGCGACCCCTCCCCGCAGGTCCAGTTGCTGCTGGCCAACGTGGGGAATCGACACCAGAGTTGGGAGCCCGCGGTGGACGACCTGGTGTCGATGGCCGACGACGAGGCGCCGCTCGCCGCGGTGGTCGGGCTGTCCGTCAGCACCGAGGACAGCAGGGCCGCCGCGCAGCGCCTGGCCGAGCACGGCATACCGATCGTCGCGTCCTCGGCGAGCGCGGACGGCCTGAACTTCGAGACGGTGGACGGGCTGTTGCGCGTCACGGCGAGCAACACCGACTTCGTCATGGCGCTGCGCGAGTATGTGCGGGACCGCGACCATCTGGACGAGGCCATCCTCGTGCACGACCAGAACGCTCCGGACCTGCACGTGAACACCCTGACGGAGGCGTTCCTCGAACGGTTCTCGGAGGAGCTGGGCACGAATCCGGCCCAGCCCTTCCGGGGCACGACGGTCAGCGACGACGCCCCGGCCGCGCTGTTCGACGCCGCGGTGCGCAACGTCTGCCAGGTCGCGGCGGACATGGTCCTCTTCTCGGGCCGTACGGGCGACCTTCAGGCGTTCGTCGAGGCCCTGCACAGCCGGTCCTGCCGCGAGCAGCCGCTGTCGGTCCTCTTCGTGGAGACCGGCCCCGTCATCGCCGAGGACCAGCACGAGCGCCTCGCGGAGAGCAACCTCACCATCGTCCAGGCGTCCGCCATGGACCCGGCCTGGGCCCACGGCGCGGGCGAGGACGCCGACGTCCCGAGCGGCTTCGCCGACTTCTTCGAGCAGTACGACACCCATGTCGCCTACACGGAGGATGTGCCCGGGGCGCTGGAGGACGGATACGCGGTGGCCAACCACGACGCCCTGGCCACCGCCGTCCGCGCCATCCGGGTCAGCCACGCGCAGGATCCCGACTCCCCGGTGACCAACGCCCGGGTCCACGACGCCCTGTTCCTGCTGCACCTGGGCAACGCGGTGGAAGCCGCCGGCGGCACCCTGCACTTCACGACGGACCGCCGGGGCGACCCGGGCGGCAAGCCGGTCCCCGTCATCGAGACGCCCCCGGCCGCCACCCGGCCCGACCTGTATGTGACCCCGGGCCCGGGGTGACACCGGGCCCGGGGTCGGCGGGGCCGCCGGGGTCGGGTCAGCCGGTGGCCGGAGTGAAGTGGGCGGTCAGGGACAGGGGTTCGGTGACGGTCAGGGTCAGGTCGGGGCCGCCTTCCAGGGGTTCGCCGTTCGCGCTCCAGTGGTCGAGGCGGTAGCCGTCCGCCGGTTCGGCGTGGGCCGTGACGGTGGCGCCTCGTTCGTAGCGGCCGGGCTCGACCTCGTTGCCGCCGAGGGTGACCGTGCCCGCGTCCTGGGGGTCGGCCGCCGCCGTGACCGGGTCGCTGACCATGTTGATGGCCATCACGTTGATCAGCCGGACCGGTCCCGTGCTCGTGGCGCCGTTGTAGCGGGCGACGTTGACGGCCGTGACCGTCGCGTCCGCGCCGGCCTCGACGGTGTGGCCCTCCTCGTGCAGGTTGTCGGTGCCCAGGTTGTACGCGGTGGCCTCGCCCGAGGTGACGACCAGGCCGTTGCGGTACCCGTAGCCGAACACGTTCAGCGTCGTCAGGCCGATGGCGCCGTCCACGTGCACCAGGTCGGTCCTGGCGCGCGTGTAGCGGTCGATGACCTGCGGGAAGATGCTCGACTCCGGGCCCCAGTCCGGCATCGCGTAGCCCACGCGGGCGATGGCGTTGCCGTTGGAGAGCACGCCCTCGATCCGGCCGCCCTCGCTGGCGCCGACCGAGATGCCGCGGTTGAGGAACGCGCCGGAGAGCTTGCGGACCAGGAAGCCGTCGTTGTCGTGGGTGGCCATGTCCACCGCGTTCCAGGCGTTGGGCAGGCCGACGTTGACCACGTAGGTGCCCTCGCCGTTGCCGCGGATGGCGTACGGGTAGGCCACCAGGCCCTCGGGCGCCGCGGCGCTGTTCTCCGGGTAGAAGACCCGGAGGCCGGTGACCCCGGCGTGGTCGCCGTCCAGGGTGATCAGCGCGGTCGCGCCGCCCGGGTCGTCGGTCCCGCGGCCCTCGCGGGCCATCAGCACGGTGCCGCCGCTCGATCCGAGCAGGTCGCGGTTGGGTCCGGCGGAGGCGCCGCGCAGTTCGACGCCGGCCGGGACCCGCAGGTGGCCGTCGATCCGGTACCAGCCCGCCCGCAGGTAGACGATGCCGCCGCCGGCGCGTCCGGCCCGGTCCAGCGCGCGCTGGACGGCGCGGGTGGCGTCCCGCTCGGGCAGCACGCCCACCTCGTGCGGGGCGTCGACGTCGTGGAGCGTGCCGCGACCCGTGCGCGGCGTCGGGGCCGTCTCGTAGTCCTCCGGGAGTTCGGCGGTCAGCCGGTGCACCGTGCCCCGGGTGGGTCCTTCCAGCTCGGTGCCGGTCAGCTTCACATAGCCGCCTCCGGCGTTGTCCACCGACGCCTCGCTGCCCTCCAGCACGCTGCCGGCCAGTTGCAGGCCCCAGCGGCTGTCGATGTTCTCCACGCGCAGCGCGGTGTCGGTCCTGCGGATCTCGGTCTCCAGGAACGAGCCGGTGAACTCGGCGCGCTGGCCCGGCACCACGTGGATGCCGGTCCGGTAGTCCGAGGCCCGGATCCGGTGGAACTGGTCCCACTCCAGGTCACCCAGGGTGAGGCCGGTGCCGTTCGCCAGGGTCCAGGCGTCGAGGGTCTCGCGCGAGGGCGGGTCGTAGGCGGCGGGGGCGTCGGCCCAGTAGGAGTTGTCGAAGACGATGTTCTCCCAGGTGCCCACGTCCGCCCCGTTGTAGGCCGTGGCGCCCTCGAACAGCGCGGTGGCGCGGATGTTGCGGAGGGTGGCCGACTCGTGGACCTGGCCCGCGGAGGGCGCCTCCCCGCGGTCGTTGGCCATGGTGCTCACGCCGATGCCCCGGTAGGAGTTGAGCATGGTGACGTCGGAGATGGTGCCCATCATGTAGTTTTGATCGCCGGTCCAGGCGCGGCCGGGGATCTCGAACGTGTAGTTGTACGGCACCGGCTCGTCGGCGCTCTGCTCCGGGTAGTACGTGGTCACGCCCATCACCCCGGCGCTGCCGCCGACGCGGAACAGCGAGGGGCCGTCGTCGCCCGGGGGCAGGTCGGCGGAGACCACCGTGCCGTAGTCCTCGCCCTCGCCCTCGCCCTCGCCCTCGCCCTCGGTGTCGGGGTCGGTGTCGGTGTCGGGGTCGCGGCGGTCGCCGCGCAGCGTGCAGAACGCGAACACCTCGATGGTGTCGGTGACCCGGTAGGTTCCGGCGGGCAGCCAGACGGTGCCGCCTCCGGCGTCGGAGCAGTCGTACACGGCCTGCTGGATGGCGTCGGTGGAGTCGCGCCTGCCGCGGGGGTCGGCGCCGTAGCGGGTGGCGTCGAAGTCCGCGACGATCCAGTTGTCGGTGGGGTGGCGGGTGTCGACCACCTGGGGCCTCGGGGTGACCGTGCGCTCGGAGCGCACCTCCACCTCGGCCACGGTCTGGGTGGTGGAGCCGTCCGCGTAGCCGGTCAGCGAGAGGCGGACATAACGGGCGTCGGCGGTGGTGAAACGGACCCGGACCTCGCGGTTCGGCTGGGTCGCCCCGGCCTCCCGCACGGTGGTGAAGTCCCGTCCGTCGGTGGAGACCTGCACGGCGTAGGAGGGCGACTGCCGCGCGCCGAAGGTCACGCGCACGTCGTTGACCCGCTGCCCGCGGCCCAGGTCGACGGTGAGCCACTCGCCCTCGCCGGCGTTCCCGCTGGTCCACCTGGTGGCGGGGTCCCCGTCGGTGGCGGCGGCGGCCGGGTCGCCGCTGCTGACGGTCACCGGGGCCCCGGCGGCCACGTTGGTGTCGACCGCGGAGTCCTCGAAGGCGATGAGCTCGTCGCGCAGGGCGGTCAGCGCCTCCTTGGCGGCCTCGCCGGTGAGGCCGTCCTGCCCGGCGGCCTCCCGCGCGGCCCCGATCGCCGCGGCCATGGCCTCCTTGGCGCCCTCCGGGTACTGGCCGTCCCGCTCGCCCTCGCGGGCGGCGCCGAGCGTCCGCTCGGCGGTGTCGATCAGGCGCACCAGCCCGGCGGCCGGGTCGAGTTCGGCCGCCAGCGCGGTGACGCGGATGCCCGCGACGCTGATGTCGCCGCCCTCGGCCGCGAGGCGGAAGTCGGCGCCGTTGGCCCGGTTGGTGAGGATCGCGTCGTCCAGCGCGAAGGTGTGGGTGCGCCACTCCCCCGAGCCGGTCAGCTCCACGACCTCGGTGGGCTTGAACCGGTCGGGCAGCTCCTCGCCGGGCGAGTCGTAGTGCAGCAGGAAGCCGCCGGTCCCCTCGTCCAGGTAGTCCACGCTGATCTGGACGGGGCCCTCGTAGGCGTAGGCGTAGGTGTCGTCGACGGTCGCGTAGAAGAAGCCGGTGCCCGCCGCCTGGCCGGTGCGCCAGTAGCCGCGGCCCTCGTGCTCGCCGGTGACCAGGCCCGCGGCGTTGTCCCCCGCGCGCAGGGACAGCGCGTTGGCGGAGAGGCTGGCGCCCAGTTCGGCCCACGCGCCGGTGGCTCCGACGCGCAGCGCGGAGACGGTGATGTCCGCGGGCGCGCCCGCGCCCGTCTCACCCGCGCCCCCCTCGCCCCCCCCCGTCTCGCCGGTCAGGCGCAGCTCCTCGGCACTGCCGGCCGGGAGTTCGGCGGCGCCGGTGCGCCAGGCGCCGGTGCCGGTCAGGGCGATCCGCCGAACGGTCTCGCCCGAGGTCAGCACCAGGTCGCCCTCGCCCTCGTCGAGGTAGGTGACGCTGACCGCGAGCGGCGCGTCGGCCGGTATGGCCGCCAGCCAGTCGGCGTCGAAGCCGAACGCGAGGTGGCCGGTGCCCGCGGCGATGTCGGTGCCCCAGTAGGTCCTGCCGTCGCGTTCGCCGGTGCGCAGCCCGGCCCCGTCCTCGCCCGCGGCGGCGGTGAGGCCCAGCGTCTCGGGCTCGGGGCCGAGGTCGGCGCCCAGGCCCTGCGGGTACATCAGCTGCCCGACCGGCGGCTGCGCGGCGTGCGCGGCGGACAGGCCGGGGACGAGGGCGAAGGAGAGCAGGAGAAGCAGGATGGTCAGGGACCGGGACCCGCGCTGCGTGCGCGGTCTCGGCGGTGTCGGGGGCGGGGAATGCACGGACTACCTCCCGGGGTGACGGGGCGGGCTCAGGCGGGGACCGCATAAATCAAATCGATTTTCTAACGCGGGGGCAAGAGGCGTGCGGCGCTTGATTCCTGGGGCGGAACGGTGCGGGCCGAACGGTGAGGGGGAAGGGGCGCCACCCGGCTCGACGGCCTGGGGTAGCCTGCTCGGCGTTGTGGCGGGCGAGGCGCGGGTGGTGGCTGTGGCGGTGCAGCGGGTGACGGTGCGGAACGCGCGGTTCCAGCGGTGGCAGGCGCACCTCACCAATCGGAACAAGCGGCAGCGGGCCGGGGAGTTCCTGGTGCAGGGCGTCCGGCCGATCACCCAGGCCGTCGAGCACGGGTGGACGGTGCGGACGCTGCTCTACGACGAGAGCCGGGCGCCCACCCGGTGGGCCGCCGGGCTGCTGCGTGACGTGCGGGCCGAGAAGGTGGCCATGGCGCCCGAACTCCTCGCCGAGCTCGGCGGGAAGGACGAGGGCGTCCCCGAGATCGTGGCCGTCGCCGAGATGCCGCCGGACGACCTGGCGCGGATCCCGGTCGGGCCCGGCTTCCTCGGCGTGGTCTTCGACCGGCCGACCAGTCCCGGGAACATCGGCACCATCGTCCGCTCGGCCGACGCCTTCGGCGCCCACGGCCTCGTGGTCACGGGCCACGCCGCCGACGTGTACGACCCCAAGGCGGTGCGGGCCAGCACCGGTTCGCTGTTCGCGCTGCCCGTGGTGCGGGCGCCGGGCCACCGGGAGGTGACCGACTGGCTGTCGGCGTCGCCCGGGGTCACAGTGGTGGGAACGGACGAGAACGGCTCGGCGGACGTGGACGCGTTCGACCTGACCGGGCCCGTTCTGCTGGCCGTCGGGAACGAGACAACGGGCCTGAGCGCGGCGTGGCGTGAACGGTGCGACGCCCTGGTCCGCATCCCGATGAGCGGTTCGGCGTCCTCGCTCAACGCGGCGGGCGCGGCCGGCGTCGTGCTCTACGAGGCCGCCCGCCAGCGCCGCGCCGCCGCGAAAGGCGCGTGACAGGGCGGGCACGGGTGCCCATCATGGGCGGATGGCACGGATCAGGGACATCGTCGTCGACTGCGCCCACCCGGCGGCCGTGGCGCGGTTCTGGGCGGCGGCGCTGGACGGGTACGCGATCGCGCCCTACGACGAGGCCGAGCTGGCGCGGCTGAGGGCGCTGGGGATCGACGGCCCCGAGGACGACCCGACCGTGCTGGTCGAACCGGCCGGTGGCGGACCGCGGTTGTGGTTCCAGAAGGTCCCCGAGCCCAAACGCGCCAAGAACCGCGTCCACATGGACCTGCTCCCCGCCGAGAACGGTGGTTTCCAGGCCGAGTTGACACGCCTGCTCGGCCTCGGGGCGCGGGTTGTGGAGGTACACGAGGGCCTGACGGTCCTCGCCGACATCGAGGGCAACGAGTTCTGCCTGCTGCATGAATGACCTGCGGTCGGCCGGGCCGCCGCCACGCGTCATAGTTGTCCCCCGCCGGCGCGGGGGTACCGTTCCGAGTGTCGAGATCAGAACGGGAGCCATGCCATGCCTGACACCATCGGCGACAGGCTGCGCAAGAGCAGGAAGCGCGGCGGCCTGACCCAGCGTGAACTCGCCCGGAAGTCCGGGGTCTCCTACTCCCTGATTCAGCAGCTCGAACAAGGCGCGCGGCACGACACCCGCCTTGAGACGGCCCGAAAGCTGGCCGCGGCCCTGCGCGTACCGACCACGAAGCTGATTGCCGAGCACGCGGAGGAGTCCGCGGACGGCGCGACGGTTGAGCTGTGGGCGACCGTACGCCGAGCAGCCGCGGGCCTTCACGAGGACGGCGACATCGCCGAACCGCCCACAGCCGAGGGGGTGCGGAGCGCGCTCGACGCCACCACGCCGCTCTTCGCCGGCGATCGGTTCGGACAACTGAGCACGGTGCTGCCCCGGTTGATCAGGGACGCGGACGTTCTGGCGGGTATCGATCGTGACGGGCGTGCCGTGCGCACGCGACTCATGCAGCTCGTCGGCTGGCTACTGGTCCAGACGAGGCAGTTCGACATCGCGGAGGATGTGCTCGCACGTGTGCTCGGAGAGTCCGCCGACCGGCTCCAGGGTGCGGCCGTCGTGAACACGCAGTGCTGGCTGGCCCTGAGGCGCGGGCGCCTCGCCGAGGCGGCAGACCTCGCGACCCGCTGGGCGGACGACGTGGAGCCCACCAGGCTGTCGCGGGCGACGATGGGGGAACTGAGCGCATGGGGCTGGATGTTGCTCCGCGTCTCGGCGGCGACCGTTCGGGACGCCCGCGAGGCGGAAGCGGAGGACGCGCTCCGCCTGGCCGAATCGGTCGCCGTGGCCATGGGGCGCGAACATGCTCCGAGGGATGACTACCTGAGGACGTTCGGACCGGTGACGGTGGCACTGAAACAGGCCGAGAACGCGATGATCATGGATCAGCCTGACGAGGTGTTGCGGCTGGCGAACCGGGTGCCCGCGGGAGGACTGCGGCCCACCAGTAACAACCGGAATCGGCACCTTCTCGATGTGGCCGCCGCTCAGGTCCGGTTGCGACACCATCCACAGGCGGTGGAGACGCTGCTCGGGATCCTGCGGCACTCCCCCGAGTGGCTGCCGAACCAGCGCTACGCCCGCGACATCATGGGCCAGGTCGTGGAGCGGCGGAGGATGTTGACACCGCAGATGCGGGCGCTCGCGGACGCGGTCAAGCTGCCGTTGTAACGCTGGTTGTGACTTCCGGAGACCCCTCCTCCGAACGCCCATCGACGCCCGGTCAGCGCCGGGCATAGCTTCATCGGCACCACAGACGGTCCGTGGTCGACACGTCACAGGAGCCGATCATGCCCAGCCCTCACCGGACCCCCGGCCAACGCTTGCGCCGCCGCGAGATCGCCGACGCGAGCGCGGGCCTCGGCCGGGACTGGCACGATCCGGATCCGGTCACCGCGCCGCCCCCGCTGGGCGATGAGCCGCCGACCCTCATCGACGGACGGGCATGCCCCCCGGCGCGCGCGCCGGAGCGGTGCCCCGCCTGCCCGGCTCCCGACGAGACTCCGGCCCCGCACGGGCACACCGGCGACCTGTCATGACGCTTCCGGTCCTCGTCCCGGTCTGCCTCGACTGCCGGACCCTGGCGGCGGAGCCGATCCCGGTCGCCGAGCACCCGGACGGCTGGATCCTCACCGCGTGCGGCGCGTGCCTGATCACCGGCCGGTGGATCCCCCTCGCCCAACGCCCGGACCTGGGCGACGGCGAGCCACTGTGCTACCCACCCATGGACCTGCTCCCGGCCTAGGACGGCGGTTTCCAGGCCGAGTTGACGCGCCTGCTCGGCCTCGGGGCGCGGGTGACGGAGACGCACGAGGGCCTGACGGTCCTCGCCGACACCGAGGGCAACGAGTTCTGCCTGCTGCATGAATGACCTGCGGTCGGCCGGGCCGCGGCCACGCGTCATACCCGCAGGACAACGGCCACGCCTCCGAGTGGAGATGGAGCCGGGCGCTGTGTCCCCTGAGTCGTCGGCGGGTACCGTGCTGGTGTCGAGTCAGAGCGGAGCCATAGTGCCATGCCGACCAGCAGTATCGGAGAGCGCCTGAAGCGAGCCAGGAAGCGCCGCGGGCTCACGCAACGCGGCCTGGCCGACGCCTCCGGCATCTCCCTCAGCCTCATCCGAAAGCTCGAACAGGGCGAACGCGGCGACACCAGGTTGGAGACCGCCCGCAAACTCGCCGCCGCGCTGCGCGTGCCCACCACCAGGCTGGTGGCTGCCGAGGCGACGGACGCGGAGCCCGCGACCGGCGCCGAGGCGGACCGGTGGGCCGGCGTGCGCGCCGCACTCGCGGCCCCGGGCCCCGGCGGCACGGAGGAGGTGCCGACCATCGGCGGAGTGCGTTCCGCGCTGGACTACGCTATCGCCTCGTACACCAGTGGCGACCTCCAGGACATGAGCGTGACTCTCCCCACGCTCCTGCGTGATGCCCACGCGCTGGCCGCCGTCCATCCCCAGGGCCGTGCGGTGCGTGCCGAGGTCATGCAGATCACCGGCCGTCTCATGACGCAGACCCGCAACTACGCGGCGGCCGACACCGCGTTCGCGGCCGTGGAGCGCGACGCACCCGACGCCGTGCACGGAGCCGCCCTCGCCAACAACAGAATGTGGTTGCTCCTGCGCCGCGGTCGCCTCGCGGATGCCAGCGCTCTGGCCGTTCAGTGGGCTGACGACCTGGAGCCACGGCTGTCCCGGGCCACTGCGGGCGAGCTCAGCGCGTGGGGCTGGGTACTCCTCCGAGTGGCCGCCACGGCGTCCAGGGACAACAGAGCGGACGAGGCCGAGATGGCGTTGCGCCTGGCAACGGCGGCGGCGGTCACCATGGGCCGGACGCCGACGTCCGCGGCGACCAAACGCGCGGGGTTCATCCGCAGGTTCAGCAAGCTCACGGTGGCGATGCAGCAGGCCGAGCAGGCGATGGTCGAGGAGCGGCCGGACGCGGTGCTGCGGCTGGCGAAGCGGATCGACGCCACCCGGCTCCCGGCGGCGACCGGAAACCGGAACAGGCACCTGCTGGATGTGGCGCACGCGCAGGTACTCACCCGGCGCCACGCGGAGGCTGTGGAGACACTGCTCACCGTGGAGGGGGACGCGCCGCAGTGGCTGCCGCACCAGCGGTACGCACGCGAGGTGCTGAGCCTGATCGTTGAGCGACGCCGGACGCTGACCCCGGACATGCGGCGGTTGGCCGAGGTGGTGCGCCTTCCGCTGTAGGGATGTGGCACTTCCGATCAACGGCTTCCGGAAGTGCCATTGAGCCGGTGACGGGCCGTCACTAGCGTCGGGGCATCGACGGTCCGTGGTCGACACGTCACAGGAGCCGATCATGCCCAGCCCTCACCGGACCCCCGGCCAACGCTTGCGCCGCCGCGAGATCGCCGACGCGAGCGCGGGCCTCGGCCGGGACTGGCACGATCCGGATCCGGTCACCGCGCCGCCCCCGCTGGGCGATGAGCCGCCGACCCTCATCGACGGACGGGCATGCCCCCCGGCGCGCGCGCCGGAGCGGTGCCCCGCCTGCCCGGCTCCCGACGAGACTCCGGCCCCGCACGGGCACACCGGCGACCTGTCATGACGCTTCCGGTCCTCGTCCCGGTCTGCCTCGACTGCCGGACCCTGGCGGCGGAGCCGATCCCGGTCGCCGAGCACCCGGACGGCTGGATCCTCACCGCGTGCGGCGCGTGCCTGATCACCGGCCGGTGGATCCCCCTCGCCCAACGCCCGGACCTGGGCGACGGCGAGCCACTGTGCTACCCACCCGAGCCCCACATGCCCCAACGCCTCGTACGACGGCTCGCGGCGCTGGGCCCGCGCCCCGATCTCCGGCCGCTGATAGAGCGGCTGATCACCACCTACAGCCTCACGCTCCTCGACGGAACGGCCCTGCTGATGCCGACGGAACTGGCGCAGGTACGGCGCGAGGTCCACGCCGCCGTGGCCGAACTCCGCGCCGCGACCCGCGGCACGCTCCACGCCGTGCCGAGCGACACGAGCCGGTGACGGGACACGCGGGGACGCTGGTGTCCGTGGAGATCGACACCCGCACGGTCCGCGTCGGAGATCAGATCATGATCGGAGCGCAGCCGTTCACCGTGCGGAACACCGTCACCCTGGCCGCCGGACGGAAGAGACTCGACTTCACCGACGGCGAGTCCTTCACCATGCTGCCGAACACCGTGCTGTGGGCCGCCCGCCGGACGCGGGTGCCGCCGCGGGGCGGCGCGCGGCAAACCTGAGGCCGGGTCGGGCCGACCGTGTCCGGCCGAACTGCTCGCGTTCTCGTCGTCGGCCGTCGGAATTCGATTGCGTCGGTGATGGCGGGCCTGGACCGCCTTCCGTTCTCCACGCGGGCAGTCGGCGATGAACCGGCGCGCCCGCGGTCGTCACATCCACAGCACGCCATCCCGCTCGTGCTCACGGACACGGAACGCGATCATCCGGCGCAGCAGGTCGTCCGGCAGGGGCCGGCCGTACGGCAGCCTGACCGAGCCCTTGCCGGTGGTGAAGCCGGCGAGATCGGCGTCGAACGCCTCGCGGGTGCTGGGCGTGAACACGACGTTCGCGTGCTTCGCGTGGGCGCTGGCCATGAACAGGATCGTCCCGGACGGGTGCACCCAAGCGGGACTCCCCCACTTGATCGCCTCACTCGCCTCGGGAACCGCCTCGCGGGCCAGCTCCCGCACCTGCTGGAGCAGTTCGCGCGCCTGCCCAGCGAACCCCTCGACGTACTCGTCGATCGTCTGCGGCCTGCCCATGGCGCCAGTCTGGCACGCCGGCCACGTGGGCGCGCCCGCTCGACACCGGACAGGAACCACCCGGGAGGACGGCGCGGGGGGCACCCCCTAGTATCGAACGTGTGAACGATTTGCCGTCCGATGTGCCGCGTCTCCGGGCTCTCGCGCGCTGGCTGGAGTCGCAGCTCGACGCCGTGCGGAGGGCCATCGACGAGGCCGAGGAGCGGGCCGGGCCGCGGTGGTGGGTGCAGTGGATGCGCTCGGCGCCCGGCGAGCCGCGGCGCGGGGTGCTGCACCGGGCCGGGTGCTGGTGCCCCGGCGCGCCCGACCTCCATCTGGCGGACGCGCGGCGGGTCGTGGCCGAGCACGGCGGCCGGATCGAACGGTGCATGGTCTGCCACGCCGAGGTCCCTCCGGCGGAGGACCGGTGAGACGCCCGTCCGGGCAGTGGCGTCGTGATCGCCGGTTGCGCAAGCGGGTGGCGGCGGGGTTGAGCGGGGCCGGCGTTGCCAAGTGCCCCGTGTGCGGGGCGGTTTGGGTGGCAGGAGGTGGATCGGCGTTCGAACGCGGCTGGCCGCCCCCGATCCGGACCAGGGCACCTCCTCCCACCCAGGCACTCAAAGCGGCTCCCATCGCGTGGAGCGAGCGCACAGCCCGGACCTTCCGGGTCGCTGATCCGGCCGGGCCCGTTCGGCCGAGCGCATGGCTCTCTCGGGATGGCGGCCAGTAGCCTGGAAACGGAGCGGGGGGTTGAGTCGTGAGGTCGTCTTTCCTGGGTGCGTATCAGCGGATCGAGGTAACACCCCAAGGTCTTCGCATAACGTACTTCGAAGAGGAGCGCGACAAGGATGCGCGCGTGATCAGGCGTTTTGCCGGCCGTGTGGAGAGATGGGCGTGGGCCGACATCGAGGCTTTGCGATGGCACCGGTATGGGAAGGACAACGAGCAACTGCTGATCATCGCGGTGCCCGGGGCGAACCCTGAACTCATCGGTCCCCGGGTGTGCGTGGAGTCCAACCTGTCTCGTCGCCAGTGGCGGCAATTCGCCCAGTGCGTCGCGGAGTCGACCGGGGACGGCTGGTGGTGGAGCCGCGCGTCCCCAAGCACTGCCGACGGTGGTGGCGGCGCCCACACCACGTCCAGGGCCACCGGACATCGTGATGCAGCGGACTCATTCCCCCACGGCCTTCGTGCTGGTCCAGTGCCTCTTTTGCCGACGCACAGGATCAGACGGAGGCCGTATGCACGTCCCCGGGATCCCCGTACGAGCCATCACGTTCGGGGCATCGTTCGAGGCCGGACCATGAAGAACGAGCTCAGCCCATGCGGCCCAGGTGGATCACGCTGACCCGTACCCACCCGCCGTCGATCTCGTACATCACGCGGTAGACCCCGACGTGGACGCGCAGCAGATCGGCGCTGCCGAAGGCGCCCTTGGGGCGGGGGTCACCGGCGAGGCGGTCCACCGAGGCGAAGACCTGGCGTACCCCCGCGGGATCGGTCGTGGCGAACCGCTCCGCCCGCGCGAGTGCCTCCGGCTCCCAGATGATCTCCGCAATCACGCCTCGTCCCCGCCGAAGACCCGGCGGAACGCCTCGTCGTGCGGCACGCCGGCGGCCTCCCCCCGCGCCTGCCGCTCGCGGTGGGCGGCCAGCGCCCGCATCTCCTCCAGCTCCAGCGCGTCGGCGGGGCTGATCAGTATCGCGACGGTGCGCCCGTGCTCGGTGATGGCCACCGGCTCGCGCGTCGCGCCGACCTCGTGGGCGATGGCCCCGAGCCGGGCCCCCGCCTCACCGATGGAGTAGCTGGTCTCCCACATGCGCACCACGGTACCGACGCCCACCCCCGGCGGAGCCGACCGTCGCCGGGCGACCGGGCGGCGGGGGCCCGCCTCGTTCGTTCACCGGATCTGGCGGCCGGAGATGGCGCGGGCGATCACCAGGCGCTGGATCTCGCTCGTGCCCTCGAGGATCGTGTAGATCCGGGCGTCGCGGTACATCCGTTCCACCGGGTGCTCGCGGCTGTAGCCCGCCCCGCCGAGGATCTGGACGGCCTTCCCGGTGGCGCTGACGGCGAGTTCGCCCGCGCGGAGCTTGGACATCGAGCCCTCGCCCGCCGTGAACGCCCGCTCGGTGCGGGCCATCCAGGCGGCGCGCCAGATCAGCAGCCGCACCGCGTCGATCTCCGTGCGGAGGTCGGCCAGGGGGAAGGCGACGGCCTGGTTCTCGATGATCGGGCGGCCGAACGCCTCGCGCTCCCCCGCGTACGCGAGCGCGTACTCGTAGGCGGCGCGGGCGATGCCGAGGGCCTGCGCGGCGACGGTGGGGCGGGAGACCTCGAACGTGGCCATCGCCGCCTGGCCCTTCGCGCGGTCGCCCTCGCGGGCCCTGGCGAGACGCCGGTCCAGGCGCTCCTTGCCGCCCAGCAGGCAGTGGCCCGGGACGCGCACGTCGTCGAGGAAGACGTCGGCGGTGTGCGAGGCGCGCAGGCCGAGCTTCTTGATCTTGCGGCCCGCGGCGAGCCCCGCCGTGCCCGGGGGGACGACGAACGCCGCCTGCCCGCGGGCCCCCAGCTCCGGTTCCACGGAGGCGACGACCACGTGGACGGCGGCGATGCCCCCGTTGGTGATCCACGCCTTCTGGCCGCCGAGCACCCACTCGTCCCTGGCCTCGTCGTACCGGGCGCGGGTGCGCAGCGCCGAGACGTCTGAGCCCGCGCCCGGTTCGGAGACGCAGAACGCCCCCACCGCCGGGGCGTCGGCATCGCCGAAGCACTGCGGCACCCACTCGGCGAGCTGGTCCGGCGTGCCCGCGGCGAAGATCCCGGCCACCGCGAGCTGGGTGCCGAACAGCGCCATCCCGATGCCCGCGTCGCCCCAGAACAGCTCCTCGTTGGCGAGCTGGAGCGTGAGGCCGGTGGGGTCGCCGAACATCTCGGCCAGCGACTCGAAGCCGTAGAGGCCGATGGCGGCGGCCTCCCTGATGACGGGCCAGGGGGTGTCCTCGCGCTCGTCCCATTCGGAGGCGGCGGGGCGGACGACGTCGGCGGCGAAGCCGTGGACCCAGTCGCGCAGGTGGCGCTGGTCGTCGGTGAGGTCGAGGGAGAACCCGCTCATCGCCGCGCCCTCAGCCCCGCGGGATCTCGAAGAGCCGGGTCAGGCCCGAGGCGAGCCCCATGTCGCCGGTGACCTTGAGCCTGCGGGTCATGAACATCGCGACCGGCGCGCTGGTCCCCGAGACGAGCTTGAGGAACTCGGCGTCGCCCATGGTGAGAACGGTGCGGGCGTCGGCGTCGGAGGGGCCCTCGGTGACCGTGCAGGCGGAGTCGGCGATGGCCGTCTCGTAGACCACGACCGGGTCGCCGGTGATCTCCCAGCGGATGAGGGCGGTGAGCCCGCCCGCCTCCTCGGCGCGGAACTGGCCCGCGAGACGGCCGAAGATCTCGGCGAGCACGCGGGTGCGGAGCTCCCCGCGCATCACCCGCTCGATGTCCCCGCGGGACGCGTTCCTCACCAGCGCCGCGAACTCCTCGGGGGTGACGCTCGCGAAGTCCCGCGCGAGCAGGCTCTCCAGGTCGGTCTCTGTCATCACATTCCTTACCCGATAGTAAACTTACCGCAGAGTAAGATTAGGATGATCGTCGGTAGGCTGGCAAGGGTGAACGACAAGCCCAGGCGCCGGCTGCCGAGGAGCGTGCGCGAGCAGGAGATCATCGACGCGGCCGTGCACGTGTTCTCCCAGCGCGGCTACCGCGCCGCCGTCGTGGACGAGATCGCGGAGCTGGCGGGGATCTCCAAGCCGATGATCTATCTGTATCTCGGCTCCAAGGAGGGGCTGTTCATCGCGTGCGTGCGGCGCGAGGCGCTGCGGCTGGCGGCGGCGTTCCGGGAGGGGGCAGAGGGGGGACGTTCCCCCGAACTGCGCCTGTGGCACGGGCTGTTCGGATTCTTCGCCTTCGTCGCGGAGCGCAGGGACAGCTGGGTGGTGCTGCACCGGCAGGCGCCCGAGCAGAGCGAGGCGATCGCGAACGAGCTGGCGCGGGCGCGCCGTTCGGTGATGGCTGAGGTCACGGCGCTGGTCGTCGCGGGCATCGAGGACAGCGACGGCGGCGCCGGACTCGGGGCGGACGACGCGGACTTCGTTGCCCACGCCCTGGTGGGCGCGGCGGACGCGGTCACCGACTGGATGGAGCGGCACCCGGGGCGGTCGCCGGAGGGGATCACCCTGCGGCTGATGAACGTGGTGTGGGTGGGGATGCGGAACGTGCTGGCCGGCGAGGTCTGGTCCCCGCCGGACGCCCAGGGCCGGAAGTGAGGCGTGTCAGCCGGGTGTGACGCGGCCCTCCAGGTGCGGGCGGCCGTCGGCGGTGGCGCGCAGGGTGAACGGGCCGCGCGGCGAACCGGCGAACGTCACCCGCCCCGGCAGCGGTATCGGGGCGCGGAAGCGCGCCTCGGCGGTGAACGCGTCGGGCAGCCCGTCCTCCAGCGCGGCCAGGCAGCGGGCCAGGGACCACATGCCGTGGGCGATGGCCCGCGGGAACCCGAACAGCCGGGCGGGGAGAGGGTGGAGGTGGATCGGGTTCCGGTCGCGGGAGACGGCCGCGTAGCGGCGGCCGGTCGCGGCCGGCACGTCCCAGACCTCGCCCGGGACGGACGCCCTCGGCTCGCGTGAGCCGCCGGGCGCGTCGGGCCGTCGCGGGGAGGGCCCCCGGCGGCGGCTGAGGTAGGTGGCGGCCGAGCGCCAGACCGCGGCGCCACCCGCGCCGGTCGCCTCGGTCGCCTCGGTCGCCTCGGTCGTGATGTCGAACGCGGTGCCCCCGGGGTGCGGCACCGGCCCGGCCGCCTCGACGCGGAAGGACAGCGGCTCGCCGGGGGCGAGGGGCCTCCTGTGCTCGATCCGGCAGCCGAGGTGGACGAGCCCCGGCAGCCGGAACGGGAAGTCGCGCCGCGTCATCAGCTCCATGGCCAGGGGGAACGCGGCGATGTGCGGGTAGGTGGGCGGCAGCCGGTCGGCGCGGCGGAAGCCGCACACCGCGGCGTAACGGGCCAGGCGCGCGGGGTCGGCGGCGTTCGGCGGCCCGGAGAGGGCGCCCTCGGGCAGCGGGCCGCCGCCGCGCGGCAGCAGCAGGGCGCGGGCGTAGGAGGCCGGCAGGGTGCTCATGAGCCGGGCACGGCCTGCCCGCAGACCCGGAGGACCTGGCCGGTGACGGCGCCGCTGGCGGGCGAGGCGAGGAAGGCGACGGCCTCGGCCACGTCGATGGGCCGGCCCGCCTGGCCCAGGCTGTTCAGCCGGCTGACGACCGCGCGGACCGGGCCGGGGATGGCGGCGGTCATGTCGGTGGCGATGAAGCCGGGGGCCACGGCGTTGGCGGTGACGCGGCGTTCGGCCAGGTCCGGGGCGAGGGCCTGGACCAGCCCCGTCAACCCGGCTTTGCTGGCCGCGTAGTTGGTCTGCCCCGGGATGCCCGCGATGGCGCTGATGGAGGAGGTCGCGACGATCCGGCCGCCGTCGCGCAGGAGCGGGAGCAGGGCCTCGGTCAGCCGCTCGGCGGCGATCAGGTTGACCCCGAGGACGGCGTGCCAGCGCTCGGCCTCCATGGCGCCGAGCGGCTTGTCGCGGGTGATCCCGGCGTTGTGGACCAGGACGTCGAGGCCGCCGCCGTGCCGCTCGCGCAGGTGGTCCGCGACGCGGTCGCCCGCGTCCGCGTCCGTGACGTCCACGGTGAGCGCGGTGCCGCCGAGCCGCGCGGCGAGCGCGCGCAGCGGCTCGGCCCGCGCGGGCAGGTCCAGGCAGACCACCGTGGCGCCGTCGCGGTGCAGCGTCTCGGCCACCGCGGCGCCGATGCCGCGGGCGGCGCCGGTGACCAGGGCGGTCCGCCCGTCGAGCGGGCGCTCCCACGCGGCGGGCGGCTCGGCGGGGACGGTGGTGTCACAGCGCAGCGTCTGGCCCGAGACATAGGCGGAGCGCGGGGAGAGGACGAAGCGGACGGCGGACTCCATGGCGCCCTCGGCTCCGGGTGCGACCCGCAGGAGGTTCGCGGTGGCGCCGTGCCGCGACTCCCGCGCGAGCGCCCGGACGAAGCCGTCGATCGCCCGCTGGGCCACCGTCTCGCCGCGGGTGGCGGCGAGCTCGGGCGGGGTGGCCACCACGAGGACCCGGCCGCAGGGGGCGAGCGAGCGGAGCCGGGGGCCGAAGAAGGCGTGCAGCTCGGCGAGCCGGCCGCTGTCGGTGATGCCGGTCGCGTCGAAGACGAGCCCGGCGGGGCGCTCGGGGCGCTGCCGGGCGGCCACGCCGCAGGAGGCGAGGATGCCGCCCAACGCCTCGGTGGCGCGGCCTCCTTCGGCGTGGCCCAGCTCGACGAGGCCGGGGAACGGAGGGCCCGCCGGGTCGTGCCGGGCGAGGTGCCCGGGGCGGGGCAGGCCGAGCCGCTTGCTGAGGAAGGCTCCGGGGCGGGTGGCGGTGAAGGAGAGATATCTGTCGGTCATTGATTTCCTTCCTACTGCGCGGTAAGTCTACTGGGGAGTCATGTCAGTCGACCGTGATCAGCACAGAGCATGCCCGGAGGGCGCGGCCGGTGGCCCGGCGGCAGCGCCATCCTGGGGAGCGGGCGAGGGAGTTGATCCATGGGCAGCGCGCACAGGGACATGCGGAGGGCGCGGCGGCGCGGGGGCCTGGCCGACCGCGTCCGCCCCCGGCTGATCCGGGAGAACGGGGTGGTGCGCGAGGTGCGCGTGCCGCCGCTCGTTCCCCCGCCGACGCGGGGCAGCACCGCGGACATCCCGTTCACCAACGCCGCCGAGGCGCCCGACGCGGTGGTCCTGCGGCGCAAGGCGGGGGACCGGTGGGAGCCGGTGACCGCCGCGGCGTTCGCCCGCCAGGTCGCCGAGGTGGCCAAGGGGCTGATCGCCGCCGGGCTCCCACCGGGCGGCCGGGTCGCCCTGATGGCCCGCACCCGCGCCGAGTGGGCCGTGACCGACTTCGCCGTCTGGGCGGCGGGCGGCGTCACCGTGCCGGTCTACGCGACCTCCTCGGCCGACCAACTGGCCTGGATCCTGCGGGACTCGGGGGCCGCGTTCCTCGTGGTGGAGACCGGGGAGAACGCGGAGACCGCCGAGAGGGCCCTCGCCGCCCCGGCCGGGTCCGGCCCCGCCGCGCCGCGTCCGGCGGTGTGGGTGATCGACCACGGCGGTCTCGACGAGCTGGCCGGACTCGGCCGCGCCGGCGGCGAGGAGGGGGACGCCGCCGTGGCCGCGCGCCGGGCGGCGCTCGCCCCCGAGGCCGTCGCCACCCTCGTCTACACCTCGGGCACCACGGGCCGCCCCAAGGGCTGCGTGCTCACCCACGCCAATCTCCACGCCGAGGCGGCCAACCTGGTGGAGCTGCTCCGGCCGGTCTTCGAGGAGGTCACCGGGGAGACCCCGGCCACGTTGATCTTCCTGCCGCTGGCGCACATCCTGGGCCGGACCATCCAGATCGCCTGCCTGTCCGCGCGCATCGAGATCGGCCACTGCCCCAGCGTCAGGCCCGACGACCTCCGGCCCGAACTGGCCTCCTTCCGGCCGACGTTCCTCGTCGGCGTGCCCTATCTGTTCGAGAAGATCCACGACACCGGGCGGGCCATGGCCGAACGCATGGGCCGCGGCGCCTCGTTCGCACGGGCCGACCGGGTCGGCGTGGCCTGGGGCGAGGCGGCGCTGCGCGCCTACGACGGGACGGGCCCCGGCCCGGGACCCGGGCTGCGGCTGGCCAGGGGCCTCTACGACCTGCTGGTCTACCGCAGGATCCGCGCGGCGCTGGGCGGCAGGCTGCGGTACGCCGTCAGCGGGGGCTCGCCGCTCGACCCGCGGCTGGCGCTGTTCTTCCTGGGCTGCGGCATCGCCGTCTACGAGGGCTACGGCCTCACCGAGACCACCTCGGCCGCCACCGTCAACCCGCCGCTCGCGCCCCGGCCCGGCACGGTCGGCCACCCGGTGCCCGGCGCGGCGGTGCGCATCGCCGACGACGGGGAGGTGCTGGTCTCGGGCGGCATCGTCACCGGCGCCTACTGGAACGACGAGAGCGCCACCGAGGCGGCCCTGCGCGAGGGCTGGTTCGCCACCGGCGACCTCGGACGGCTCGACGCCGACGGCTACCTGGCGATCACCGGCCGCAAGAAGGACATCCTCGTCACCAGCGGCGGCAAGAACGTCTCCCCCGGCCCGCTGGAGGACCGGCTGCGCGGCCGTCCCCCGCTCGGGCCCTGCGTGGTCGTCGGCGAGGGACGCCCCTTCGTCGCCGCGCTGGTGACGCTGGAGCGCGAGGCGCTGGCCCACTGGCTCGCGGTCCGCGGGCGCCCGGCGGACACGCCGGTGGCCGCGCTGTGCGAGGACGAGGAGCTGCGGGAGACGGTGCAGCGCGCGGTCGACCACGCCAACGAGACGGTCTCCCGCGCCGAGTCGATCCGCGCCTTCGCCGTCGTGGAGGGCGAGTTCACCGAGGAGAACGGGCTGCTGACGCCCTCGCTGAAGGTGCGGCGGCGGGCGGCCATGGCGGCCTACGCGCGGGAGATCGACCGCCTCTACCGGCGGAAGCCCTGACCGGCGCCACCGACCGCCCGCACCGACCGGGGGCGCGGTCGTGCACGCCCGCGCCCGCGCGCCGACCGCGCCCCCACCGGTTGACGGGCGCCGGGTCGAGCGCCTTGTATCGCCGAGGACCCCCGCACGTCCCCGGCGAAAGGCCGCAGCCATGAACGCCACCGCCAGGCAACCGAACGTCGTCGTCGTCCTGACCGACCAGCAGCGCTGGGACACCGCCGGGGTGCACGGCAACCCGGCCGGTGTCACGCCCGAGTTCGACCGCATCGCACGCGGCGGCACGCATGTCGAGCGGGCCGTCACCCCCCAGCCGGTGTGCGCGCCCGCCCGCGCGGCGCTCCAGACCGGCCGGTACCCCACCGCGGCCGGGGTCTTCCGCAACGGGCTGCCGCTTCCGCCCGGCGTCCCGACCCTGGCCGGGGCGTTCGCGGAGGCCGGGTATGTCACCTGCTACCTCGGCAAGTGGCATCTGGCGGGCGAGGAGGCGGGCGCCGGGCCCGTTCCCCCGGACGGGCGCGGCGGGTACCAGCGGTGGCTGGCCAGCGAGCTGCTGGAGTTCACCTCGGACGCCTACCGCACCGTGCTCTGGGACGAGGACGAACGGCCCGTGCGGCTGCCCGGCTACCGCTCGGACGCGCTGATCGACGCGGCGATCCGGTTCGCGGCCGACCATCACGACCGGCCGTTCCTCCTCTTCCTCTCCCTGCTGGAGCCGCACCACCAGAACGCCACGGACGACTATCCCGCGCCCGACGGCTACCGGGAGCGGTACGAGGGGCGCTGGCTGCCGCCCGATCTGGCCGCGCTCAGCGGCGAGGCGCCGGGCGGCGGCGCCCACCGGCACCTGGGCGGCTATCTGGGCCAGGTCAAGCGGGTGGACGAGGGCGTCGGCAGGCTCCGCGACGCGCTGCGCAGCCTGGACGTGGAGGACAGGACGGTGCTGGCGTGGACGGCGGACCACGGCTCGCACTTCAGGACGCGCAACGACGAGTACAAGCGCTCGGCGCACGACGCCTCGGTGCGGGTGCCGCTGGCGCTGACCGGCCCCGGCTTCACGGGCGGCGGCCTGATCAGGCACCCGGTGTCCACGGTGGACCTGGTGCCCACGCTGATGGAGGCGGCCGGCGTCGCGGTGCCCGAGGGGGTGCAGGGCCGCTCGTTCCTGCCGCTGGTGGGCGGCGGCACGGACCCGGGGCGGCCCGCCGAGGTCTTCGTGCAGATCAGCGAGTCGCAGGTGGGGCGCGCGGTGTGCACCGACCGGTGGAAGTACGCGGTGACGGCGCCCGGCGTGGACGCGTGGAACGAGCCGGACGCCGACCGCTATGTCGAGTCGGAGCTGTACGACCTGGCGGCCGACCCGTACGAGCTGGACAACCTGGCCGGGCTCGCCTCGCACCGCGAGGTCGCGGCGGGGCTGCGGGCCGCGCTGCGCGCGTGGCTCGCGCGGGTGGGCGAACGGCCCGCCGAGATCGTTCCGGCCCCGGAGCGGGAGGCCGGGCAGCGGCGGCCCGACCCCGAGGCACGGGAACTGCCGTGGGACGGGCTGCCGTTCGGGCACGCGAGCGGAGGGCCGCGCGGGAGCGGAGGTGACCGGCAAGAAGGGCGTGACCCCCGTCGTTGACCCGGCCATGCCGCACACACACGAGACCGCGCAGCCGTCCCGCTTCCTGTTCGTGCACCGGGGAGAGCCCCGGTGGTGCCCGAGGGGAACGAGCGGCTGCTGTGGGAGGCGACGCTGTGGGCCACGGACGTGGTGATCGCGTCGCCGCTGTACTGGTACAGCGTCTCGGCGACCACCAAGCGGTACCTGGACCACTGGTCGGGCTGGCTGCGGGTGGAGGGCGCCCCGCTGAAGGAGCGCATGCGCGGCAACCCGGTCGGCGAGAGGGCGGAACGCGTCTGAGCACACCCCCGTGACGGCCGCCGATCCGACCCGGTCGGCGGCCGTCGTCGCGTTCCGCACGCCTGCGGTCCGGAAAACTTTCGGAAAACCGCAGCGGAGCAGGTCACCCCGACGATCTCCCCCCTTTCCTCCCCTGACCTGGAAATCCGCCGGTAACAGAGTATTGACCTGCGCTTGGGCCCCTCATTAGCTTCTTCCGGAACCGTCCTGAAAATTATCGGGATCCGCCCTCTTCCGCGCGGAGTCAAGCCATGCCCAGCCGCCGTGCATTCCTCAGCCTGCTCCCCCTGACCGTCGCGGCCACCGCCGCGCCCACCGTCGCCGCGACATCCGCCCGAGCCGCGGAGAGACGCGACCTCTTCGTCTCGCCGTCCTGGCAGCCCGGCAGCCTGACCCTGGCCAAGAACGGCAGGGCCGCCCCCATCCTCGTCAGCTCCGACGACCACCCCGGCGTGGCACGCGCCGCCCGCGACCTGGCCGCCGACGTCCGGCGCGTCACCGGGATCGAGCCCAGCGTCTCGGTGGGCGACTGGACCCCCGTCCGGGACGACGAGGTCGTCCTCATCGGCACCATCGGCAAGAGCCCGCTCATCGACCGGCTGATCAGCGAAGGCAAGCTGGACGTCGGCGGCGTCACCGGCCGGTGGGAGACGACCCGCGAACAGGTCGTCAGCAACCCGATGCCCGGCGTCCGCCGCGCCTTCGTCATCGCGGGCAGCGACCAGCGCGGCACCATCTACGGCATCTACGAGACCTCCCGCCAGATGGGCGTCTCGCCCTGGTACTGGTGGGACGACGTGCCCGCCCGGCAGCACGCCGAGCTGTACGTCCTCCCCGGCCGCCACACCCAGGGCACCCCGGCCGTGAAGTACCGCGGGTTCTTCATCAACGACGAGAACCCGGCGCTCGGCACCTGGGCCCCGGCGTTCTTCGGCCCCGGGCACGCCCCCGGCTTCCCCAACGGGTTCAACAGCGACTTCTGGGCCAAAATCTTCGAGGTCATGCTGCGGCTGAAGGCCAACTACCTGTGGCCCGCCGTGTGGGGCCGCGCGTTCGCCGAGGACGACCCGCGCAACCACGCCGTGGCCACCGAGTACGGCGTGGTGATGGGCACCTCGCACGAGGCCCCGATGATGCGCGGCATCGAGGAGTGGAACCGGCACGCCAGGGCGGCGGTCAGGGACGGCGAGGGCAACATCGTCACGCCAGGCGAGGACCCCTACGGCGGCACGGGCGAGTGGAGCTTCCGCCGCAACGGCGACGCGATCCGGCAGTACTGGACCGACGGCGTCCGGCGCATGGTGGAGGAGGACTTCGAGGGCGTGGTCACCCTCGGCATGCGCGGCAACGGCGACGTCAGCCTCCCCGACGGCGACGGCATCGAGCTGATGGAGTCGATCCTCGCCAGCCAGCGCGAGATCCTGGAGCAGACCTTCGAGGGCGACATCACCGGGATCCCGCAGGTCCAGACGCTCTACAAGGAGGTCCAGCGCTACTGGGACCAGGGCCTGCGCCCGCCGGACGACGTCACCGTCATCTTCTGCGACGACAACTGGGGCAACATGCGCAAGGTCCCCGACCTGTCGCTCCCCGACCGCGCCGGCGGCTACGGCATCTACTACCACTTCGACTACGTCGGCGGCGGGCGCAACTACAAGTGGGTCGACACCGTCAACCTGGCGAGCACCTGGGAGCAGTTGCACCTCTCCCACCAGTACGGCATCGACCGGCTGTGGGTGGTCAACGTCGGCGACATGAAGGCCGAGGAGATGCCGCTCCAGTTCTTCCTCGACTACGCCTGGGACCCCGAGCGCTGGACGCTCGACCAGCTCGGCGAGTGGGAACGCCGGTACGCCGAGGAGAACTTCGGGCCCTCGCACGCCGAGGCCATCGCCGAGGTGCTGCACACCTACGGGATCCTCCAGGCGCGCCGCAAGCCGGAGCTGCTGAACCGCCGCATCACCCTCGACCCCGAGAAGGACCTGGCCACCGACCCGACCGCGGTGGTCTACGACGACCGGATGACGCCCTACAGCCTCACCGACTACCGCGAGATCGAACGCGTCACCGCCGAGTGGGAGCAGCTGGACGCCGAGGCGCAGCGCATCGGCGACGCGCTGGACCCGGCCTACGCCGACTCCTACTACCAGCTGGTCCAGTACCAGGTGGAGGCGACCGCCAATCTCTACGCGCTGCGGTACGCCGAGTTCGCCGCCCTCCACTACGCCGAGCAGGGCCGGGCGCTGACCAACCAGCTCGCGGACGCGACCGACGCCAGGTTCGCGGACGACCAGGCGATGTCGGACTACTACAACAACACGCTGGCGGACGGGAAGTGGGCGGGATTCCAGACGCAGCCGAAGATCGGCTACGGCGATGTGGAGCGCTACGGGCCCGACGCGCCCTGGCAGCAGCCGCAGACGCCCGACCATGTGGCACTGCCCGACGAGGTGTTCCCCCCGGTGCGGCGCGTCGAGCTGGCCGAGGGGCCCGAGATGGGCGTGGCGATCGACGGCTCCGCGTCCTGGTGGCCGAACGCCGGTGAGCCCGCGACGCTGCCGCGGTTCAGCCCGTACCAGAGCCAGCCGGAGCAGTACATCGAGGTCTTCAACCGCGGGTCCGCGCCGTTCGAGTACCGCATCGAGCCCGCCGAGCCGTGGGTGCGGGTGACCGAAGCCTCGGGAACGGTGGAGGCCCAGGTGCGCGCGCTCGTCACCGTGGACTTCTCGGCCGCGCCCCGGGGCGAGACGACCGTGCCCATCACCGTGTCGGGCCCGGACGGTTCATCCGTGGAGGTGCTGGCGCCGGTGTTCAACCCGGGCACGCCGCGCCGCCGCCTCTCGGGGTTCATCGAGGCCAACGGCTACGTCTCGATGGAGGCCGCGCACTACTGGCGGGCGGTCAACACCTCGGGCGTCAGCTGGAGGCGTATCCCCGGCATCGGCCGCACGGGTGACGGCGTGACGCCGTTCCCGGTGACCTCCGGCCGCCAGACGCCGGGCGGCCGGAGCCCGCGTCTGGAGTACGAGATGACGCTGTTCACGGCGGGAGAGGTGGACGTGCACGTCCACCTCTCCCCCCGGAACAACGCGCTGCCCACCGATGGCCTGTCCTACGCGGTCTCCTTCGGGGACGCCGACCCGCGGACGGTGAACGTCACCCGGGTCACGGGCTCGGACGACACCTCGATGAACAAGCAGTGGGAGCGGAACACCTCGGACAACGTGACCGTGACCGTCACCACGCACACCGTCGCCGAGGCCGGGCGCCACGTCCTGAAGTTCTGGATGGTGGACCCGACGGTGGTCGTCCAGAAGATCGTGGTCGACACCGGGGACCTGCGGCCCAGCTACCTGGGCCCGCCCGAGAGCATGCGGGCCCGGGACTGAGGAACGGAGGGGATCCCCCGGGACCCCCCGGGGACCCCCGGACCCCTCCGGACGTGATCATGCCCGCACCCCGTGCGGGCATGATGGCGTTATGGGACGAATCACGGAGCGCCGCCGCGTCGTGCGGATCAGGGACGGTCTGGTCACCGAGCGCGCGGACACGCTGGTCGGCGAGGAGCCGCTGGAGATCCGCGTGAACGGCCGCCCGATCGCGGTGACCATGCGCACCCCGGGCGACGACTTCGCGCTGGCCGCGGGCTTCCTGGTCAGCGAGGGCGTGCTGGCGCGGGCCGACGAGCTGGGCCGCATCGCGTACTGCGCGGGAGCCACGGACGCGGACGGCGGCGGCAACAGCTACAACGTCGTCGACGTCCGCCTGGCCTCGGGAACGCTGCCGCCCGACCTCTCCCTGGCACGCCTGGAGCGGAACGTCTACACCACCTCCTCCTGCGGCCTGTGCGGCAAGGCCAGCCTGGACGCGGTCCGCACCACCGCGCGCTGGCCGCTGCCGCTGACGGGCGGCCCGCTGCTGTCCCCCGTGCTGCTCGCGGCGCTGCCCGACCGGCTGCGGGCGGCGCAGCGGGTGTTCGAGCGCACGGGCGGCCTGCACGCCGCGGCGCTGTTCGACGGCGAGGGCCACCTGCTCGACATCCGCGAGGACGTGGGGCGGCACAACGCGGTGGACAAGGTGGTGGGGCGGGCCCTGGAGCGGGGGGCGCTGCCCCTGGAGGACGCTGTGCTGCTGGTGTCGGGGCGCGCGTCGTTCGAGCTGGCGCAGAAGGCCGTGATGGCCGGGATCCCGGTGCTGGCGGCCGTCTCGGCGCCGTCCTCGCTGGCCGTCGACCTGGCGGTGGAGTCCGGGCTGACGCTGGTCGGGTTCCTGCGGGGAGCCTCGATGAACGTCTACGCGGGCGCGGAGCGGATCGCCCTCCCGGCACCGGCCGGAGCCTGATCGCCGCGGCCCCGCGCACCGCCGCCCGCGCGGCCGTCGATGCCGCCGTCGCCGTCGCCGTTCACCGTCTCCCGCTCCGCGTGGCCGTCCCCGGCCTGGCCGTCGCCGTCCCCGGCCGCCTCGGGGTCGCGCGACCAGCGGCGGGAGAGGTAGGCGCAGACGATCAGCTGGGTCTGGTGGAAGATCATCAGCGGCAGCACCGCGAGCGCGGCCTGTCCCTGGAAGATGACGCTGGCCATGGGCAGCCCGGCGGCCAGCGACTTCTGGGACCCGGCCAGCACGACCACCACCCGGTCCTCGCGGCGGAAGCGCAGCCGGCGCGCGGCGAGGGCGGTCAGCAGCAGCATGGCGGCCAGCAGCGCCGCCTCGACCCCGAACAGCGCGAGCAGCCGCCGCCAGCTGACCTCGTTCCACACCCCCGCGTTCACGCCCTCGCTGAACGCGGCGTAGACGACGACCAGGATCGATCCCCTGTCGATCAGGGAGAGCGCGCCACGGTGCCGCTTCACGAAGTCCCCGATCCAGCGCCGTAGCAGCTGCCCGAGGAGGAACGGCAGGAGCAGCTGGCCGCCGATCGCGAGGAGCGTCCCCGCCGAGAAGCCGCCGCCGCTGCCGATCAGCGCCGCCGCGAACAGCGGGGTGAGCAGGACGCCGAGCACGCTGGAGAACGAGCCGGCGGCGATCGCCCCCGCGACGTTGCCCCGGGCCATCGACGTGAACGCGATCGAGGACTGCACCGTCGAGGGGACCAGGCACAGGAACAGCAGCCCGTCGTACAGGTCGTCCGTCAGCAGCCAGGGGGTGAGGCCCACGGCGGCCAGGCCGAAGAGCGGGAAGACGGCGAACGTCGAGGCCAGGATGGTGAGATGGAGCCGCCAGTGCCGGATTCCGTCCAGCGCCTCACGGGTGGAGAGCCGCGCCCCGTAGAGGAAGAACAGCATGCCGATGAAGCCGGTGGCCGCGCCGTCCACGGTGTCCGCGGCCCTCCCCGAGGCGGGCAGCAGCGCGGCCAGACCGACGGTGGCCAGCAGCAGCACGATGTAGGGGTCGATCATCCGGGTCAGTCTGCGCACGGACGGCACTCTCTCCTCGGGGCCTCGGAGGCGTTCGCAACGATAGATATCACCCGATCATTCTGCGACTTATCGCCGGTCGACTCGAACAGACAAGGACAGATATCAACGTGAGCGGCGTCCGCCGGGCCGGCGCGCGATCAGGGCTCACGCCGCACCCAGCCCCGCTCGTGGGCCTGCCAGCCCAGCTGGAGACGGGTGGCGGCGCCCGTCAGATCCATCAGCCGCCGCACCCGCCGCTGCACGGTCCGCAGCCCGAGGCCCAGGTGCTTGCCGACGCTGGTGTCCGTGAGGCCCGCCAGCAGCAGCGAGAGGATCCGCAGGTCGGTGGCGTCGGGACCGCCCGCCTCCCCCCTGACCGGTCCGCCGCCCTCCTCGTCCAGGCGCAGCGGCAGCGCCTCGCGCCACACCGCCTCGAACAGCGCCAGCAGCGAGTCGAGCAGCCCACTGGCGTGCACCACCACCGCGGCCGGACCCGCGCCGTCCCGCGAGGTCAACGGCACCATCGCCGTCGACCGGTCCGCGATCACCAGCTTGGTCGGCACCCGCTCCACCACCCGCACCCGCTGGTCGCGCCGCAGCGCCGCCGCCAGCTCCACCACGCTCGGCGGGGACTCCAGCGCCTCCCGTTCCAGCACCACGCGGTAGGTCACGCCGCGCTCCACCACGCGCTCCTCGGCCTCGTTCTCCGTCCCGGTGACCGCCACGGGCGTGCCCGTGACCAGCGCGCAGACCTCCTGGGCCGCGCCGAGCTGAAGCTGCGAGAAGCGGTGCGCCACCGCGCTCACCCCGACGACCACCTCGACCAGGTCGGGCGCCGCGGACTCGTCCGCCTCCGCCCGGTACTCGGCGGCCAGCAGCCCCGCCGCCAGCTCCGCCCGGTCCAGCTCGTGCCGCTGCTGCGCCAGCAGCGCCCCCAGCGCGACGACGGGCGGCGCGGCGACCCAGCGGCCGGGGTGCGAGGGTGACCGTGCGGCGAGGCCGCGCCGCTCCAGGCCGCGCAGCGCCCGTTCCGTCTCGTCCACCGCCCGCGCCAACCGCCCGGCCAGCGGGGACGCCTCGGCGGCGCCCAGCGCGACCAGCGCGCGGTAGGCCGCCTCCTCGGCCTCGTCCAGACCGACCGCTGCCAGCATCGAGTGACCTTCCTCCCCGGCGTTCCCGTCCCCGGCGTCCCCGCCGACCTCCACCGACCCCACTGGCGGGAACGCGTC
>NZ_LAVK01000119.1 GCF_001083795.1 Streptomyces sp. SBT349 | reverse complement strand
CGCGGTGGCGCCGCCCGCCCCCGGCGCGGGCTCGGGCGGCGCCACCGCGCTGTCCGGGCGACTGGACCGGATCGGCTGGACGGTCTGGATCCGCCGCATGATCGTGATGCCCATCGGCGAACGCTGGGCGCTGATCGCCGTCCTCACCGCGCTGACCACCCCCCGCGTGACGTTCACCGTGCTGCTCGTCGCCACCGGGCTCGCCGCCTGCTACACCACCGCGGGCCGCCTGCTGCGCTCCCGCCGGCTGGCGGGCGGCGGCGCCGGGCCGGCGGTCGCGCTGGCCGGGCTCGCCGACAGCGGGCCGATCGCCGAGGGCGTCGCCCGCGCCAGGCCCCGCGCGGCGGGCGGCCCGTTCACCGCGCCGCTGTGGGCGCTGCTGGGCACGGCGGTCCTCCTCGGCGCCCTGCTCCCTGCCGGCGCGGCGCGCAGCTGGGCCGTCGTTCCGGCCGCCGCCGTGTACGCCGTGTGCTCCGGCCGGGCGATCGCGGCACCGCTCGTCCGCCCGTTCGACTGGCTGCTGCCCCCCCTGTTCCGCTGCGGCGAATACCTCACGGTTCTCCTGCTCGCGGCCCACAGCGGGGTGAACGGAGCCTTGCCCGCGGCTTTCTTCCTGGTGGCGGCTTGCGCCTACCATCATTACGACACGGTGTACCGCCTCCGCGGCGGCGCCGGGGCACCCCCCCGCCGGCTGGTCCTGGCCACCGGCGGACACGAGGGACGCGTCCTGGTGGTCACCGCGGCTGCCGCCCTCTGGGGGGCCGGCCAGGGCTTCACCACCGCGCTCACGGTCCTTGGAGGGGCCACGACGCTCCTGGTCCTGGGGGAGAGCATCCGCTTCTGGATCTCCTCCCAGGCACCGGCCGTACACGACGAAACAGGAGAACCCGCATGATCGGCCTCGTTCTGGCCGCCGGCGCCGGACGGCGACTTCGCCCCTACACCGACACCCTGCCCAAGGCACTGGTGCCGGTCATCTCCCCGGACGCCGAGGACAGCAGAACCGTCCTCGACCTGACCCTGGCCAACTTCGCCGAGGTCGGACTCACCGAGGCCGCCATCGTCGTCGGCTACCGCAAGGAGGCCGTGTACGAACGGAAGGCCGCGCTGGAGCGGCGCCACGGTGTCCGCCTCACCCTCGTCGAGAACGACAAGGCCGAGGAGTGGAACAACGCGTACTCGCTGTGGTGCGCCCGCGACGTCATCCGCGAGGGGGTGATCCTGGCCAACGGCGACACCGTCCACCCGCCCTCCGTCGAGAAGACCCTGCTGGCCGCCCGTTCCGCCACCCTCCCGGGCCGCGGCCGCATCGTCCTCGCCCTGGACACGGTGAAGCCGCTCGCCGACGAGGAGATGAAGGTCGTCGCCGACCCCGAGAAGGGCGTGCAGACCATCACCAAGCTGATGGACCCGGCCGACGCCACCGGCGAGTACATCGGCGTCACCCTCATCGAGCCCGAGGCGGCCGACGAGCTCGCCGACGCCCTGCGCACCACCTTCGAGCGCGACCCCCAGCTCTACTACGAGGACGGCTACCAGGAGCTCGTCCACCGCGGCTTCCGCATCGACACCGCCCCCATCGGCGATGTCAGCTGGGTCGAGATCGACAACCACGCCGACCTCACCAGGGGACGGGAGATCGCGTGCCGGTACTGACCCGCCTCATCCCGTCCCCCGTCTCGGTCGACATCACCGCCGGAGCCCTGAACAATCTGGCGGGCCTCCTGGCCGACCAGCGGATCTCCTCCTCGGGTCGCCTCGCCATGGCCATCAGCTGCGGCTCGGGCGCGGCCCTGCGGGAGCGGGTGACCCCCGCCCTGCCGGGCGCCGACTGGTTCGAGGTCGACGGCGGCACCATCGACGCCGCCGTCCAGCTGGCCGACTCCATGCGCTCCGGCCACTACGACGCGGTCGTCGGCCTCGGCGGCGGCAAGATCATCGACGTCGCCAAGTACGCCGCCGCCCGCGTCGGCCTGCCGATGGTCGCGGTGGCGACCAACCTCTCCCACGACGGCATCTGCTCCCCGGTCTCCACCCTGGACAACGACGCGGGGCGCGGCTCGTACGGGGTGCCGACCCCCATCGCGCTGGTCATCGACCTCGACGTCATCCGGCACGCGCCCGTCCGCTACGTGCGCTCCGGCATCGGCGACGCCGTCTCCAACCTCTCGGCCATCGCCGACTGGGAGCTGTCGCACCGCGAGACGGGGGAGCAGATCGACGGCCTGGCCGCGGCCATGGCCCGGCAGGCGGGCGAGGCCGTGCTGCGGCACCCGGGCGACTGCGCGGACGACGCGTTCCTCACCGTGCTCGCCGAGGCGCTGGTGCTCTCCGGGATCGCCATGTCGATCGCCGGGCACACCCGCCCCTCCTCGGGCGCCTGCCACGAGATCTCCCACGCCCTCGACCTCCTCTACCCCAAGCGCTCCGCCCCCCACGGCGAACAGGTGGGCCTCGGCGCCGCGTTCGCCATGCACCTGCGCGGGGAGCCGGACCACTGCGGGCTGATCGCCGAGGTGCTGCGGCGCCACGGACTTCCCGTGCTGCCCGACGACATCGGCTTCTCCGCCGACGAATTCGTGACGGCCGTGGCCTTCGCGCCGCGGACCAGGCCCGGCCGTTACACCATCCTCGAACACCTCGACCTGACCACCGACCAGATCAGGGACCAGTACGCGGACTATGTCAAAACCATCGGTAGCTGAACTCAGGCCGGTCGTGCACCCCGACGGGGTCAAGGACCGGCGCAGCGGTGAGCACTGGGCCGGGCGCCTGTACATGCGGGAGATCTCGCTGCGCTGGACCAGGCACCTGGTGACCAGCCGGGTCACCCCCAACCAGCTCACGTACCTGATGGTTCTCACCGGCGTCGCCGCCGGAGCGGCGCTGCTGATCCCCGGGCTCGCCGGCGCGATCGCCGGCGTCCTGCTCATCCAGCTGTACCTGCTGCTCGACTGCGTGGACGGCGAGGTGGCCAGGTGGCGCGGGCAGACGTCGATCACCGGCGTCTACCTCGACCGGGTGGGGCACTACCTGGCCGAGGCCGCGCTGCTCACCGGCTTCGGCCTGCGGGCCGCGGACGTCTTCGCCGTGGAGGAGCCCGCGCCCAACTGGCTGTGGGCCTTCCTCGGCACCCTCGCGGCACTCGGCGCGATCCTGATCAAGGCCGAGACCGACCTGGTCGACGTGGCCCGCTCCCGCGGCGGCCTGCCCGCGGTGAAGGACGAGGCGGCCACGCCGCGCTCCTCCGGCATGGCACTCGCCCGCAGGGCCGCCGCCGCGCTGAAGTTCCACCGGCTGGTCGGCGGCGTCGAGGCGTCGCTGCTGATCCTCTTCGTGGCCGTGCTCGACCTCGTCCGGGGCGACCTGTTCTTCACCCGCCTCGGAGTGGCCCTGCTCGCGGCCGTCGCCCTGGTGCAGACCCTGTTGCACCTGGTCTCCGTACTGGCATCGAGCAGGCTGAGGTGACCGTGGTGGGTACGGCACAGCTGCGGGTGGGCGCGATCATCCTGACGATGGGCGACCGTCCCGACGAACTGCGGGCGCTGCTCGACTCGGTGGCCGCGCAGGAGGGCGCGCCCATCGAGGTCGTCGTGGTCGGCAACGGTGTCGCCCTGCCCGATCTCCCGGCCGGTGTCCGCAGTCTCGAACTGCCGCGGAACCTGGGCATCCCCGCCGGCCGGAACGTGGGGATCGAGGCGTTCGGGCCCCACGGCTGCGATGCCGACGTGCTGCTGTTTCTGGACGACGACGGACTGCTTCCGGACAAAGGTACGGCCGAACTGGTTCGGTCCGCCTTCGACGCCGACCCCCAGCTCGGCATCGTCAGCTTCCGCATCAGCGACCCCGAGGACGGGTCCACGCAGCGCCGTCACGTGCCCAGGCTGCGCGCCTCCGACCCGTTGCGCTCCTCGCGGGTCACCACCTTCCTCGGCGGCGCCAACGCCGTGCGCACCCAGGTCTTCGAACAGGTCGGCGGACTGCCGGACCACTTCTTCTACGCCCACGAGGAGACGGACCTCGCCTGGCGGGCCCTGGACGCCGGCTGGTTCATCGACTACCGCGCCGACCTCGTGCTGCACCACCCGGCCACCGCCCCCTCCCGGCACGCCCTCTACCACCGCATGATCGCCAGGAACCGGGTGTGGCTCGCCCGCCGGAACCTGCCGCTCCCGCTGATCCCGGTCTACCTGCTCGACTGGCTGCTGCTCACCGTGGTGCGACGGCCCTCCCGCGCGGCGCTGAGGGCGTGGCTCGGCGGCTTCCTCGAAGGCTGGCGGACACCGTGCGGTCCCCGAAAACCCATGCGGTGGCGTACGGTATGGCGCCTGACCCGGCTCGGGCGACCTCCTGTCATCTGACGGGCGCGCGTCTGAGACGATCCAGGTGCCGCCGTCGTCGCGGCTTCTTTCCCTCTGTGCCCTGTGAGGACGAGAGTTCAAGGTGAGTGAGACCACGCACGACAGTGCGCCCCCCCGTGATGTGCCCCTGGCCGAGCTCGCGGCCCGTCACGGTCTGTCCGTCAGCGGCGCCAGGCCGTCGCTGCCGCAGTACGTGCGGCAGCTCTGGGGGCGCAGGCACTTCATAGTCGCCTTCTCCCAGGCGAAGCTGACCGCGCAGTACAGCCAGGCCAAGCTCGGCCAGGTGTGGCAGGTGGCCACCCCCCTGCTCAACGCGCTGGTCTACTTCCTGATCTTCGGCCTGCTGCTCGAGAGCCGGGGCGGCATGGGGAACGACGAGTACGTCCCGTTCCTGGTGACGGGCGTCTTCGTCTTCACCTTCACCCAGGCCTCGGTGCTGGCCGGGGTGAAGTCGATCTCGGGGAACCTGGGCCTGGTGAGGGCGCTGCACTTCCCCCGGGCCTCGCTGCCGATCTCGTTCTCCCTCCAGCAGCTCCAGCAGCTCCTCTTCTCGATGACCGTTCTGGTGATCATCGTCGTCTCCTTCGGGTACATGCCGTCGTTCACCTGGTTCCTGGTGGTGCCCGCCCTGGCGCTCCAGTTCGTCTTCAACTGCGGGCTGGCCATGATCATGGCCCGCTGGGGCAGCGGCACCCCCGACCTCGCGCAGCTCATGCCGTTCGTCCTGCGCACCTGGATGTACGCGTCGGGCGTGATGTTCCCGCTGCGGCACATGATCGAGAAGCGGGACTGGCCGGGCTGGGTCGCCGACGTCGTCTCCGCCAACCCCGCCGCGGTCTACATGGACCTGGTGCGGTACGCGCTGATCGACGGGGCCTATCGCGACACGGTCCCCGCCGCCACCGGGCTGTACGCTCTGGGCTGGGCCCTGGTCGTCGGGATCGGCGGTTTCCTGTACTTCTGGAAGGCGGAGGAGCGATACGGCCGTGGCTGAACCGAACACTCCCGCCGTCGTGGCGGACGACGGACGCACCCCGACGGTCATCGCCGACGACCTCCACATCGTCTACCGCGTGCACGGTGGCGGCGGCCGCGGCACCGCCACCGCCGCCCTGCGCCGCATGGTCCGCCGCCAGCCCAGCGGCCGGGTCCGCGAGGTCCACGCCGTCCGCGGCGTCAGCTTCGTCGCCTACCACGGCGAGGCCATCGGCCTGATCGGCACCAACGGCTCGGGCAAGTCGACCCTGCTGCGCGCCATCGCCGGGCTGCTGCCCGCCGAGCGCGGACGCGTCTACACCGAGGGCCAGCCCTCGCTCCTCGGGGTCAACGCCGCCCTGATGAACGATCTGACGGGCGAGCGGAACGTCATACTCGGCGGCCTGGCCATGGGCATGTCCCGGGAGCAAGTCAGGCAGCGGTACGACGACATCGTCGAGTTCTCGGGGATCAATGACAAGGGCGACTTCATAAGTCTGCCGATGCGCACGTACTCCTCGGGCATGGCGGCCAGGCTCAGGTTCTCCATCGCCGTGGCCAAGGATCACAACGTGCTGATGATCGACGAGGCGCTGGCCACCGGCGACAAGAAGTTCCAGAAGCGCTCCGAGGCCAGGATCCGCGAACTGCGGGCCGAGGCCGGGACGGTCTTCCTGGTCAGCCACAACAACAAGTCGATCAGGGACACCTGCGACCGCGTGCTGTGGCTGGAGAAGGGCGAACTCCTCATGGACGGCCCCACCGAGCAGGTGCTGAAGGCCTATGAGGAGGAGACCGGCAAGTAGCGGACGCGCCCCCGCTCCCGACGACGCGTCCGGGGCGGGAGTCGTCCGGCCCCGGGCACCGTTCGAGGACCTCCGGACCGATGTCGGGACTATAGGGTGAAACGGTGACCATGACGGCAAGCGTGTCCAGGGGCCGCCCGTGCTGACCGGCGGGGCGGGCCCCGCCTCCGACGCGGCGGACCCGGCCTCCTCCGCGGTGCTGGCGAAGGCCGCCCACGAGAACTTCCCGGTCGCCCCCCGCTTCCTCCCCCGCGCCTGGCGCGACGACCTGATGGCCGTCTACGGCTTCGCCCGCCTCGTCGACGACATCGGCGACGGCGACCTCGCCCCGGGCGGCGCCGACGCCGCCCTGCTGGGCATCGGCCCCGAGGCGGCCGAGGACCGGCTCGTCCTCCTGGACGCCCTGGAGGCGGACCTGCGCCGCGCCTTCGGCTCCGCCCGCGGCGGCCCCTCGCCCGGCCATCCGCTGCTGCGCGCCCTCATCCCCGCCGTCCGCAGGGGCGGGCTGACCCCCGAGCCGTTCCTCGCGCTCATCGAGGCCAACCGGCTCGACCAGCGCAAGACCCGGTACGCCACCTACGAGGAGCTGCTCGGCTACTGCGAGCTGTCCGCCAACCCGGTGGGCCGCCTCGTGCTCGCCATCACCGGCACCGCCAGCCCCGAACGCATCCGCCGCTCCGACGCGGTGTGCACCGGCCTCCAGCTCGTCGAGCACCTCCAGGACGTCGCCGAGGACCTGGCCAGGGACCGGATCTACCTGCCCGCCGACGCCATGGCCCGCTTCCTGGTCTCCGAATCCGACCTCGCCGCGCCGACCGCCAACGCCTCCGTCCGCACCCTGGTGGCCGTTCTGACCGATCGGGCACGTAGGCTGCTGGACGAGGGTGCGCCCATGCTGTCCGGCACCCCGGGGCGACTGCGGCTTCTGCTGGCCGGCTTCATCGGCGGTGGCAGAGCGGCGGCCGAGGCCATCGCCGACGCCGAGTACGACGTGCTGGCGGGGCCGCCCACCGCGTCACGGAGCGCCCTGCTCCGTGCGGTGGCCACGACACTGCGCAGAGGAACGTGACGTCGAGCCCGTGAGCACCAGCCCCCCGCCGTCCCCCGCCGTCCTCGCCGCCTACCACTACTGCGTGGTCGTCTCCTCCCAGCACGCCAGGAACTTCAGCTACGGCGCGCGTCTCATGCCCGTGCCCCAGCGGCGCGCGCTGTCCGCGCTGTACGCGTTCGCCCGCCGCGTGGACGACATCGGCGACGGGCTCCTGGACGCCGAGGTCAAGGAGACCAGGCTGAACGAGGCGAGGGCGCTGCTCGTCCGGATCAGGGACGGCGCCGTCGCCGAGGACGACACCGACCCGGTGGCCGTGGCGCTGGCCGACGCCGCCCGCAGGTACCCCATCCCGATCGAGGGCCTGGACGAGCTCATCGACGGCGTGCTGATGGACGTGCGCGGCCGGACCTACGAGACCTGGGACGATCTGCGGCTCTACTGCCGCTGCGTGGCGGGCGCGATCGGCCGGCTCTCGCTCGGCGTCTTCGGGGTCCTGCCCGGCGCGCGCGACGCCGCCCGCGCCCCCGAGTACGCCGACACCCTGGGGCTCGCGCTCCAGCTCACCAACATCCTCCGCGACATCCGCGAGGACGCCGCCAACGGCCGGGTCTACCTGCCCGCCGAGGACCTGCGGAAGTTCGGCTGCCCGGAGGACACCGGCATCGCCGAGCCGGGCGCCGACGCGGACTTCGCCGGCCTCGTCCGCTTCCAGGAGCGGCGGGCCCGCGAGCTGTTCGCCGAGGGATTCCGGCTGCTGCCCATGCTCGACCGCCGCTCCGGCGCCTGCGTCGCCGCGATGGCCGGCATCTACCACCGCCTGCTCGACCGGATCGCCGCGGACCCGGCCGCCGTGCTCCGCGGGCGCCTGAGCCTGCCCGGTCGGCAGAAGGCACTGGTCGCCGTCCGTGGCCTGACCGGGCTCGAAGCCCGCAGGACCGCGCGGACCGCCCGGCGCGAGCGGCCGTGAGGGCCCGGGGCGCCGGGGCGGGGACGGTCGTCGTCGGCGGTGGCCTCGCCGGGGTCACCGCCGCGCTCGCGCTCGCCGACCGCGGCGCCCGCGTCACGCTCGTCGAGGCCAGGCCCCGGCTCGGCGGCCTGGCCTTCTCCTTCCACCGGGACTCGCCCGTGGGCGGGCTGACCGTCGACAACGGGCAGCACGTCTATCTGCGCTGCTGTGCCGCCTACCGCGGCTTCCTGCGCCGCGTCGGCGCCACCGCCCTCGCCCCGGTGCAGCGCCGCCTCGACGTGCCGGTCCTCGACGCCGGGCGCCGCCGCGTGGGGCGCCTGCGCCGCAACGGGCTGCCCGCGCCCCTGCACCTGGCCGCCAGCCTGGCCCGTTACCCCCACCTCTCGCCCGGGGAGCGAGCCGCCGCCGCGCGGGCCACCCTCGCCCTGCGCCACCTGGACCCGGCCGACCCGGCGCTGGACGAGGTCGACTTCGCGACCTGGCTGCGCCGGCAGGGGCAGAGCGACCGCGCCGTGGCCGCCCTGTGGGACCTGATCGGCGTCGCCACGCTCAACGCCCGCGCCCCCGACGTCTCGCTGGCGCTGGCCGCCATGGTCTTCCGCACCGGCCTGCTCACGGAACCGGGCGCCGCCGACATCGGGGTCCCCGCGGTGCCGCTCGGCGAGCTGCACGACACCCGTGCCCGCGCCGCCCTCGACCGGGCGGGCGTCACCACCCTCCTCGCAGCCAAGGCCCGCGCGCTGCGGCGCACGGACCCCGGCCCGGACGCGGCCGGGGGCGAGGGCGGCGGCTGGCGCGTGGACGTGAGCGTCAGGGGCGAACGCCGGGAGCTGGCCGCCGACGCGGTCGTCCTGGCCGTGCCGCACGACGCGGCGCACGGACTGCTGCCGCCGGGCGCGCTGGCCGACCCCGGCAGGCTGGCGAGGATCACCACCGCGCCGATCCTGAACGTCCACGTGGTCTACGACCGCCGGGTGCTGCCCGTGCCCTTCGCCGCCGTCCTGGGCAGCCCCGTGCAATGGGTGTTCGACCGCACCGGCTCGTCCGGCCTGTCCGCCGCCACCGCGGGGTCGGCCGGGCAGTACCTGGCGCTGTCCCAGTCCGCGGCCGGGGAGGAGATCGACCTCCCCGCCCGGGTGCTGCGCGAGCGGTATCTGCCGGAGCTGGCCAGGCTCCTTCCCCGCGCGGCGGACGCACGGGTGCGCGACTTCTTCGTCACCAGGGAACGCTCCGCCACCTTCGCGCCCGTGCCCGGCGTCGGGCGGCTGCGGCCCGGGGCCCGGACCCGGGCCCCGGGCCTGTACCTGGCCGGCGCGTGGACCGCCACCGGGTGGCCTGCGACCATGGAGGGCGCGGTGCGCAGCGGACTCGCCGCCGCCAGGGCGGTGGCGCCGGGACGCGGGCTCCGCCCGGAACGGACTGAGGAGAGTGTGTGAACCAGGCTGACACTTCGACCGGTGGCGCCGTATCGGCGCTCCTGGAGCGCTGCCGGACGCTCTCCGTGCCGGCCCTGCGCGCCGCGGTCGGCCGCCTGGCGCCGCCGATGAACACGGTCGCCGCGTACCACTTCGGGTGGATCGACGCCGACGGCAGACCGTCGGACAGCGACAGCGGCAAGGCCATCAGGCCCGCCCTGGCGCTGCTGTCGGCCGAGGCCGCGGGCGCGGCGCCCGAGACCGGCGTGCCGGGGGCCGTGGCGGTGGAGCTGGTGCACAACTTCTCGCTGCTGCACGACGACCTGATGGACGGCGACGAGCAGCGCAGGCACCGGGACACCGTCTGGAAGGTGCACGGTCCCGGCGCCGCGATCCTGGTCGGCGACGCGCTGTTCGCCGTGGCCAACGAGGTCATCCTCGACGCCCCGTCCCCGCGGGCGCCCGACGCGGCCCGCCGCCTGGCCGCCGCGAGCCGCAAGCTGGTCGACGGGCAGGCCCAGGACATCACGTTCGAGCACCAGGAGCGGGTGACGGTCGCGCAGTGCCTGGAGATGGAGGGCAACAAGACCGCCGCGCTGCTGGCCTGTGCCGCCTCCATCGGGGCCGTGCTGGGCGACGCGGACGACGCGCTGGCCGACGCGCTCGACGTCTACGGCCACCACCTGGGGCTCGCGTTCCAGGCCGTGGACGACCTGCTCGGCATCTGGGGGGACTCGCGCTCGACCGGCAAGCTGACCTGGAGCGACCTGCGGCGGCGGAAGAAGTCGCTGCCCGTGGTCGCCGCCCTGGCCGCCGAGGGGCTCGCCGCCGAGCGGCTGACCACGCTGATGACCGGCGACGCCAAGAAGACCCAGCAGGAGATCGAGGACTTCGACGAGGCCGAGTTCGCCACGCGGGCCGCGCTGATCGACGAGGCCGGCGGCCGGGCGTGGACCGAGGCCGAGGCCAGGCGCCAGTACGACATGGCGGTGGCCGCGCTGGACCGCGCGCCGATGCCGGTCGACGTCCGCGAGCGGCTGGAAGCGCTGGCCGACTTCGTGGTGATCCGGCAGAAGTAGAAGGAGCGGTGCGGGCCCGGCTCAGCGGTCGGTGAGCATCCCGGCGCGCAGCCGGTCGCGGTCGTCCGGGGTCAGGCCCAGGGCATCGGCGAGGTAGCGGTCGGTGGATCCCCACACCTCGTCGATCCGGTCGAACGCGGCCCCGAGGTACTCGGCGCGCGCGTCGAATATCGGCGAGAGCAGCCGCGTGATCTCGTCGGGCACGGCGCGCTCCCAGCCCTCGGCGCCCGCGTCGCGCCGCACGGGGTAGCGCCGGTGCGGCGCGTTGGACTTGAGGTAGTCCTCCAGGACGGCCTCGCGCTCGACGCCGAGCGCCAGCAGGATCACGGCGACGGTGAGACCGGCGCGGTCCTTGCCCGCCGAGCAGTGCAGCAGCGCGGGCAGGCTGCCCCCGACCAGGGCGGCGAGCACCCGGCCGTGCTCGACGGTCCTGGTGTCCACCATCCCGCGGTACATGGCGACCATGCGGGCGGGGCCCTTGCCGCCGGTCAGCTCGGCGCGCAGCTCGGGCAGGCTCCCCTCGCGCACCAGCTCCCAGAACGCGGCGCCGTCGGTCGGGTCGGACAGCGGGAGGCTGACGTTCCGCACGCCGGGGAGCGTGACGTCGGGGCCCTCGAGCGCGTGGTCGGCCGCGTTCCTGAAGTCGAACACCGTGTGCAGTCCGAGCCCTTCGAGGAACGCCCGGTCCTCCGCCGTGGCGTCGGCCAGGTGGCCGCTGCGGAAGAGCAGACCGTGCCGTACCTGCCGGCCACCGGTGCTCGGCAGGCCGCCGAGGTCACGCAGGTTGCGCACTCCGGTGAGCGAGGGCTCGTCGGTCCGCTGCTGTGTCACGGGCTCTCCTTCGGTCGCTGGGCGGGTCCGGGCCGACCCTAAGGCATGAGGGAAGGCCCGCGCTCCGGTCACACGGGGCGCGCGGGTGCGGCGGGGTCGCGGCCCCGCTCGGCCGGACCCGGGACCCATCCGCCCGGACGGTCGCTAACGGCGGGAGAGGGTCAGGGCGAAGCCCTCGGGCATGAGCGTCAGCCGCTCGGAGACCCGCAGGTGGTAGCCCGGATCGTCGTGCAGCCGGTACCTGCGCAGCAGGAGGCCGAGCACCAGCGTCGCCTCGTGGAGCGCGAACTGCCTGCCGATGCAGGCGCGTTCACCCGTGCCGAACGGCTTGTACACATGCGCCGGTCGGGCGCGCACCCGCTCGGGCAGGAACCGGTCGGGGTCGAACGCGTCCGGCTCGGGTCCCCAGACGGGGTCGCGGTGGAGGGCGGGGAGGAGCACCAGCGCCCAGGCGCCGGCCCGCATGGGGTGGCGCCCCGCCAGGACGGTGTCGTGGCGGGCGGCCCGCGCGATGGCGGGCGCCGTCGGCCACAGCCGCAGCGACTCGTCCAGCACGCGGCGCACATACCGCGCCTTGCCGACCTGCTCGTACGCGGGCGCGCCCGGTCCCTCCCACACCCGGTCCACCTCCTCCCTGGCGCGGGCCAGGGCCGCGGGGTGGCGGGCGAGGTGGTGGAGCGCGAACGACAGGGCGCCGGACGTCGTCTCGTGGCCCGCGACGAGGAAGGTGAGGATCTGGTTGCGGATGTTCGCCGGGTCCAGGCGCTCCCCGGTGGACGGCTGGGCGCTGTTGAGCATCAGGCCCAGCAGGTCGTCGGTGCCGGTGTCGCCCGAGGAGGTCCGTTCGGCGACCACGGCGTCCACCACGCCCCGCAGGTAGGCCAGGGGCGCGGCGGCGCGGCGCTCCGCGGCGCGGGCGACGGCGCGGCCGACCAGGGGGAGGGCGACGCGGCGGGCCTGGGCGCTGCGCAGGGTGGCGATCATCGCCGTGACGAACGGGTGCGGCTCCTCGCGTTCGAAGGAGCCGAAGTCGTGGCCGAAGCCGGCCCGCGCGATGGTCTCCAGCGTCAGCTTCGTCATGTCGCCGGTGACGTCCACGGCGGTGCCCGCGGCGGCGTGGCGGTCCCAGACGTCGGTCAGTCGCTCGGCCTGGGCGACCATGACCGGGTGGTAGCGCCGCATCGCCTCGCGGGTGAAGCCGGGCGCCAGGATGTCGTGCGCCCGCCGCCAGTTGGGCTCGTGGCCGTACGCGGTGAACAGCGCGTCCCCGGCGACGCTCCGCAGGTTCCGTACGGCCATCACCACGTGCTTGGCGAAGCGGCTCTCGTCCATCAGGTCCACGGCGAGCTCGGCGCCGGAGACGAAGACGAGCTCGTGCCCGAACAGCCTGCGGTGGTAGATCGGGCCGAGCTCGCGGGCCAGCGCCACGGAGCCCTGGAGCGGCGTCGCGGGCGAGACGCTGAGCACGTCGCCCACCAGCGGGAGGCGGCGCCTCGGGTGCGGGATGCGCGCGATCTCGGGCCAGAGCGCGGTCGCCATGGCGGGCCTCCTCGGGTCGGCCGGACACGCGGGGTGGTCGGTCACCACCTTTGAGTCACACTCGCGTGCGTGTCAAGCGGCGGCCGATCCGGACGGCCGTTCGCCGTTCAGCCCTCGATCTTCCGGCGGGCGTCCCGGAGCGCGTCGAGGATGGCCGTCTCGCGCGGGGGGTCCAGGCGGACGATGGGAATCGAGCAGCTCAGCGCCTCGTTCACCGCCCCGTCGAAGCGCAGGGGGACGGCGAAGCAGCGCAGGCCCAGGGTCGACTCCTGCTCGTCCACGGAGGAGCCGCGCCGCGCGACCGCGGCCAACTCCTCGCGCAGCCGCGGCCGGGTGGTGATCGTGTTGCCGGTGCGGGCGGTCAACGTGCCGGGCAGGAGGGCGTCGACCTGCTCCCAGGGCCGGTGGGCGAGGATCGCCTTGCCCAGACCGGTGGCCCAGCACGGCAGCCGGCGGCCCGGCTTGGAGAGCACGGCGAGGGAGTGCCGGGACGGCAGGCTCGCCAGGTAGACGATCTCGTGGCCGTCGAGGCGGGCGAGGTGGATCGTCTCGCCCAGCAGGGCGGACAGCTCGTTCATCACCGGCTGCGCCCGGCGCACCACGTCGTCGTGCTCGACGTAGGACGCTCCCGCGCGCAGCGCCCTGATGCCGAGGCGGAAGCCCGCGCCCCCGCCGTCCTGATCCACCCAGCCGGTGCGCAGGAGCGTGATCAGCAGGGCGTAGGCGCTGGCCCGCGGAATGCCCAGGTCCCGGGTGACATCCCGCAGCGAACAGGATGATTCCGCCGCGCTCAGATATTCGAGCAACGCGATGGTCCGCTCCGCCGACTTCACGCTGCGCACCCCGCCCGCGTCCAGTGGCCCGTCCGTCTCGCCCACGTGCTTTCTCCTCACGATCTCTTGACGGGTCGACCCGGGCAGCACTTTACTCCCGTCTACAAGGATAGACAGCGTCTTCATATGTAGACAAGAGGCTCCATCGTGTCGCCACATCCCCCGCCGGCCCACCCGCTCAGCGGGCTGCTCGGCTTCCCCGTCACACCGTTCCGGCAGGACGGCGAGCTGGACCTGCCGCGCTTCGAGCGGCACCTCACGGAGATGCTCGACGCCAGGCCCACGGCGCTCTTCGTCGCCTGCGGAACGGGCGAGTTCGCCTCACTGACCCTCGCCGAGCACCGCGCCCTCGTGCGCGCCGCCGTGACCCACCTCGGCGACGAGGTGCCCGTCTACGCCGGTGTCGGAGGCGGCACCAGGGTCGCCATCGAGTTCGCCCGGGAGGCCGAGGCCGGCGGCGCCGACGGGATACTCGTCCTGCCGCCGTACCTCCAGGAGGGGCCGCCCGCCGGACTGGTCGCCCACTACCGGCAGATCGCCGCGGCCACGGACCTGGCCCTGGTCCCCTACCAGCGCGCGAACGCCGTCTTCACGCCCGAGGCGGTCGGTGAACTCGCCGGTCTCGACCAGGTCGTGGCCTTCAAGGACGGCCACGGCGACATCGAGCTGCTCCAGCGCATCCGCACGGCGACCGGCGGCGAGCTGCCGCTGCTCAACGGCATGCCGACCGCCGAGACCTACGCCCGCGCCTACGCCGCCGTCGGGGCGCGCGCCTACTCCTCGGCCACCCTCGCCTTCGCCCCGGCGATCGCCCGCGCCTTCTACGACGCGTTCGAGCGCGGCGACGACGCCGCGCAGCAGGTCCTGCTGCGGGAGTTCTACGTCCCCCTGACCCGGCTGCGCCGCACCACGCGCGGGTACGCCGTCTCGCTGGTCAAGGCCGGGCTCGACGTCCAGGGCCGGTCGGCGGGCCCGGTGCGGCCCCCGCTCGTGGACCCCTCGCCCGAACACCGGGCCGAACTCGCGGCGTTGATCGAACGCGGCCACGCGGCCCTGGGGGAACGATGACCTCCTCCCTCCGCCCGCCGGGCCCTCCCGGCCGGCCGGGCCGCAGGGCCGCCGCGCTGCTGGGGGCGGGTGCGATGCTGCTGACCGGCGGCTGCACGGTCGCCAACTCCGGCACCTCCGCCGGCGCGGACACGGTCCAGATCGTGCTGCCCGAGGAGCCGCCGACCCTGGAGCCGTGCGACGCCTCGCTCACCGCCACCGGCCGGGTCACCCGTTCCAACATCACGGAACCCCTGACCGAGCGCGTCCCCGAGACCGGCGAGCTGGAGCCGAAGCTCGCCACCGAGTGGGCCCAGACCTCCCCGACCACCTGGCGGTTCACCCTCCGCGAGGACGCCGTCTTCCACGACGGCACCGCCTTCGACGCCGAGGACGCGGCCTTCTCCGTCGACCGGACCGTCAACTCCGACATCGGCTGCAACGTCGACGGCTACGTCTTCGGCGACAGCGAGATCGTCGCGACCGCCGTCGACGCGGCCACGCTGGAGGTCACCACCCCGGAACCGGACCCGATCCTCCCGCTGCGCATCTCCTTCGTGGAGATGGTGCCGACGACCACCGACGCGAACGCCAAGGTCCGCGAGCCGATCGGCACCGGGCCCTACCGCGTGGACACCTGGAACCAGGGCATCAACCTGCGCCTGGCCCGTTTCGACGACTACTGGGGCGAGGCGCCCGAGTACCCCGCCGCCCTCTACACCTGGCGCGCGGAGGGCAGCATCAGGGCCGCCATGGTGACCAGCGGCGAGGCCGACATCGCCGTGGGCCTGGCCCCGGCGGACGGGGCGGGGGACACCGCCGTCGAGTATCCGAACAGCGAGACCTCCTACCTGCGGATCGGCGCCGACGAGCCGCCGCTGGACGACATCAGGGTCCGCCGGGCCATCAACTACGCGATCGACCGCGAGGGCCTGGTCGCCTCGGTCTTCGCCGGCCTGGGCCAGCCCGCGGGCCAGGTCGTGCCCGAGGGCGTCACCGGCCACAACCCGGACATCGACGCCTGGCCGTACGACATGGAACGGGCCAGGTCGCTCATCGACGAGGCACGGGCCGACGGCGTGCCCGTCGGCAACACGGTCACGATCATCGGCCGCAACGGCATCTACCCCAAGGCCGCCGAGGCGATGGAAGTGGTGCAGAACGGGCTCCTGGAGGCAGGTCTCGACGTGGAGATCCAGATGCTGGACGTGAACGCCTGGATGGAATACCTGCTGCGGCCCTTCCCCGAGGACATCGGCCCCACCCTGCTCCAGGCGCAGCACGGCAACCAGGCCGGTGACGCCGCGTTCACCATGGAGCAGGTCTACGGCAGCGAGGGCGCGCAGAGCAGCTACGGCACCCCCGAGCTGGACGAGATGATCCACCGGGCGCAACTGGCCTCGGGGGCCGAACGGGACACCGCCTTCGCCGGGGCCCTGGCGTATCAGAACGACGAGGTCGTGCGGGACGCCGTCCTGGCCCACATGACCGGGATCATCTCCCTCTCGCCGAACGTGACGTACGAGCCGAACTCGGCGAGCGGCGACGAGATGCACCTGGCCGCGATACACCGGGCCGAGTGAAAGGCGCGACACCATGCTCATCTTCCTGCGCAACCGGGTGCTCTCCAGCGCCGTTCCGCTGCTGGTCGTGGTCCTCGGCGTGTTCTTCCTGGCCCGCCTCACCGGCGACCCGGCCAACCTCTACCTGCCGCTCAGCGCCACCCCCGAGATGCGCGAGGCGTTCTCCGCGCAGCACGGCTTCGACGACCCGCTGTTCGCGCAGTTCGGCGACTACCTGCGGCAGGTGGTCCAGTTCGACTTCGGCGAGTCGCTGCGCACCGCGCAGCCCGCGGCCGAGGCCGTCCTGCGGGCGTTCCCCGCCACGCTCCAGCTCGCCGGGGCGACCATGCTCCTGGCGATCGCCGGCGCGGTGGTCGTCGGCAGCCTCGCCGCCTACCGGCCCAACTCCCCGGCCGACCGCGTCGCGAGCTTCCTGTCCGCCACCGCCGCCAGCACCCCCGACTTCTGGTTCGCGATCATGGGCGTGCTGATCTTCGCGGTCCAGCTCGACTGGCTGCCCACCTCGGGCACCGCGGGCGCGGCGGCCTGGGTGCTGCCCGTGACCACGCTGCTCATCAGGCCGTTCGGCGTCCTCGTCCAGGTGGTGCGCGGCGCGATGGTCTCCGCCCTGTCCGCGCCCTACATCAAGGTCGCCCGCGCCAAGGGGGCCGGCGAGCGGCGCGTGATCTTCAAGCACGCGCTGCGCAACGCCGCGGCGCCGGCCCTCACCGTCGCCGGAGACCTCACCGTGGGCCTGGTCAACGGCGCCGTCGTCGTGGAGACCATCTTCGGCTGGCCCGGCATCGGCAAGCTGATGATCGACTCCATCCTCCAGCGCGACTTCGCGGTGCTCCAGGCGGCCGTCCTGCTCACGGCGCTGACGATCTTCGCGCTGAACATCCTCATCGACATCGGCTACGCGCTCCTCGACGCGCGCGTCAGGCAGGGGGCGATGGCATGACCACCGACCGGACCACCGACCCGATCACCGACCCGATCACCGATCCGATCACCGATCCGGCCGCCACCTCGCGCCGCGCCGGGATGCTGTCCCTGCTGGCCAGGGACCGGATGGCCTCGGCGGCGGCCACGGTGCTGGTGCTCGTCGCGCTCTGCGCCGCCCTGGGGCCCCTTCTGCTGGGTGACCTGGCCCGCGAGCAGAACCTCCGCGCCGTCAACCAGCCGCCGTTCCACACGGACGCGGGCTGGCAGTTCGTTCTCGGCAGCGACTCGCTGGGGCGCAGCGTCCTGGCGAGGCTGGCCGTCGCCGCCGGCACGACCTTCTCGGTGGCCGTCCCCGCGGTCCTGCTGTCGCTGCTGATCGGCTCGGCGTGGGGTATGTGGGCGGGCTTCCACCGCGGCTGGCGGGAGAACGTCTCGATGCGCGTCGCCGACGTCATCCTCAGCTTCCCCTCGCTGCTGCTCGCCGTGGTGGTGCTGTACGTCTTCGACCCCAGCGCCGCGAACATCGTCGCCGTCCTGGCGATCGCCAGGATCCCCGTCTACCTGCGCACCGCGCGGGCGGAGGCCGCCGAACTGCGCGGCCGCCTGTTCGTCGACGCCGCCCGCACCTTCGGCACCCGCGACTGGACGACCATCAGACGGCATGTCGCGCCGATCGTGCTGCCCACGCTGCTCACCGTGGCCGCCGTGGACTTCTGCTTCGTCATGCTCACCGAGTCCTCGCTGAGCTTCCTCGGCATCGGCATCCAGCCGCCCGACGTCTCCTGGGGCCTGATGGTGGCCCAGGGCCGCCAGGAGTTGCGGGACGCCTGGTGGATCGCGGTCTTCCCCGGCCTGGCCATCATCCTCACGACCGTCTCGGCGACCGTCCTCGCCGGCTGGGCCCGGATCGCGGGCGACCCGGCGCAGCGCTGGAGGCTGACCGTGCCCCGGCACAGGCGACGCGAACTCAAGGCCCGCGGCAGCGGAAAGGGGCTGGCATGAAGAAGGACGACAGCGGCGCCGGCGCGGCGGTCGCCGAACCGGCGGCCCGGGACCGGATCGCCATGGAGGTCACCGGCCTCTGCGTGGAGGTCCGCACGGCACAGGGACCGGTGCGCGTGGTGCGCGACGTCGGGTTCTCCGTCCGCCCCGGCCAGACCCTCGCCCTCCTCGGCGAGTCCGGGTGCGGCAAGAGCATGACCGCGCAGGCCATCGCCGGACTGCTCGACCCGGTCGCCGAGACCGTGGGCGGGCGCGTCCTCCTCGACGGCCGGGACGTGCTGACGCTGCCCCCGCGTGAACGCCGCCGGCTGGCGGGCCCCGGCCTCGCCGTGGTCTTCCAGGACGCGCTGACGGCTCTGAACCCCGTCTACACGGTGGGTTCGCAGCTCGCGGAGCCGTTCCGCATCCACCAGCGCCTCTCCCGGCGCGCCGCCGCGGAGAAGGCCGTCGAGCTGATGGAACGCGTCGGCATCCCCGAGCCGCGCTCCCGCGCCAAGGGCTATCCGCACCAGTTCTCCGGCGGCATGCGGCAGCGGCTGCTGATCGCGATGGCCGTCGCGCTGCGGCCCACGGTGCTGCTGGCCGACGAGCCCACCACCGCGCTCGACGTCACCGTGCAGGCCCAGATCATGGAGCTCCTCGCGGAGCTGCGCAGCGAGACCGGGATGGCGCTCGTCCTCATCACCCACGACCTGGCCGTGGTCGCCGAGCAGGCCGAGGAGGTGGCCGTGATGTACGCGGGCTCCATCGTCGAGTCGGGGCCCGTGGCCGAGGTCTTCTCGCGTCCGCGGCACCCCTATACCCGGGGCCTGCTGAACTCGGTGCCCGCCGAGCGCCCCCGGGGGACCAGGCTGCTGTCCATCGAGGGCAGCCCGCCGCGGCCGGCCGCGGTGCCCTCCGGCTGCGCGTTCCGCGCCCGCTGCCCGATGGCACGCGACCGCTGCGCCACCGACCCGCCGCCCCTGGAGACCACCGGGCCGGGGCGCGCCTCGGCCTGTCACTACTGGAAGGAGCTCGCCGATGCCTGAGCCCGTGGAGTCGAAGGAGGCCCCGCTGCTCCAGGCGCGCGGCCTGACCAAGAGCTTCCGGGTCCCGCGCAGCGCGTCGGGCTCCACCCGCCTCCAGGCCCTGGACGGGGTGGACCTCACCGTCCGGCGCGGGGAGACGCTCGGCCTGGTGGGCGAGTCGGGGTGCGGGAAGTCCACCCTGGCCCGGGTGCTGCTGATGCTGGAACGCCCGGACGCGGGCACCGTGCGCTTCGACGGGGTGGACCCGTTCACCCTGGGCGGCAAGCGGCTGCTGGCCTGGCGGCGCCGGGTGCAGATGGTCTTCCAAGACCCGTTCGCCTCGCTGAACCCACGGCTGAACGCGGCCGCCCTGATCGCCGAGCCGTGGCTCTCGCACCCCGACCTGGTGCCGCGCCGGGAGCGCGAGCGGCGGGTCCGCGAGCTGCTGGAGATGGTCGGCCTGCGCGCGAGCGACGCCGAGCGCCACCCCCAGGAGTTCTCCGGCGGCCAGCGCCAGCGCGTCGGGATCGCCCGGGCACTGGCGCTGAAGCCGGACGTGATCGTGTGCGACGAACCGGTCTCCGCGCTCGACCTCTCCGTGCAGGCCCAGGTGCTCAACCTGCTCACCGAACTCCAGGCCGAGCTCGGCATGACGTACGTGTTCATCTCGCACGACCTGTCGGTGGTCCGGCACGTCGCCGACCGGGTGGCGGTCATGTACCTGGGCCGGGTGGTGGAGTCGGGATCCGCCGAGGAGGTCTTCACCTCCGCCCGGCACCCGTACACCGCCTCGCTGCTGTCGGCGGCACCCCGGCTGGCCGCGGCGGGCGAGGAGGCGCCCCGGAAGCGGATCGTGCTGTCGGGGGAGGTGCCCTCGCCGGTCGACCCGCCCTCCGGCTGCCACTTCAGGACCCGCTGCTGGCGGGCCGAGGACGTGTGCGCCGAGGTGGTGCCCGCCGCCGAGGCCGCCCCGGGCGCCGAGGCCGCACCGGACCGGGCCGGGCACCTGGCCGCGTGCCACCTGCCGCTGGAGGTGACCCCGGCCGCCCCCGCCCGCTGAGGAGACCTGCCGGGACCCGCCGGGGACCGCCGACCCCGCCCCGCGTCATCAGCGCTCGGGGGGGGGGGCGGGG
>NZ_LAVK01000118.1 GCF_001083795.1 Streptomyces sp. SBT349 | reverse complement strand
GGGGGGTGGGGGGCGGGCGCGCCCGGCCGTGCGCCCGCCCCCCCCCCCGCCCCGGCCCTCGTTCCGCAGGGCCAGTCCGCGCCGAAGAGCCGTCGCGGCGGGTGGCAGGTTGTCCTGGCGGCCGTCGCCACGTGCGCGGTGCTCGCCGGGGTGGTCATCGGCGCCATGACGCTGACCGACGGCGGGGACTCGGGCGGCGACGGCGCGGCCGGGGAGCCGTCTCAGACGCCCACCGAGCCGGACACCACCGGGGGCCAGGAGGACGAGGAGGAGCCGGTGGCCGAGACGCCCTCGTCCGAACCGCCGGCCGATCCGGAACCGGTCGTCTATGAGGGCATCTCCCTCCCCGACGCCCACACCATCTCGCTCTACATGGATCCGCCGGCCCCGGTGCGCTCGGAGATCGGCCCCTCCTACGAGGGCGACCTCGGGTACTACGGCGCGAGCATCTCCAACCTCGACCGCCTGGTGGTGACCAGCGACGGCAACAACCTGGCGCTCCTGCGGGCGAACGAGCCCGGCTCGCTGGACACCTGCCGCTCGGTGACCCGCTACACCGACGTGCTCGAGGACGAGGAGGCGCCGCCCGGCTCGGAGATCTGCCTGACCACCGCCACCGGGGACATCGCCCTGGTCACCATCCGCGAGTACGCGCCGACCGATTCCTCCAGCCAGTACGTCACCATCGACCTCACCGTCTGGCGCGGCGCCGCGCAGCCCGGCTGAGCGCGGCATCGTCACGCCTGGAGCCGGCAGCCGGTCCCGCCATGCGGCGGCGCAGGGCGAGGGAGACGTAGACCAGGGCGACCAGGACGGGCACCTCGATGAGGGGTCCGACGACGCCGGCGAGGGCCTGGCCCGAGGTGACGCCGAAGGTGCCGATGGCCACGGCGATGGCGAGTTCGAAGTTGTTGCCCGCGGCGGTGAACGCCAGGGTGGCGGTGCGGTCGTAGGGCAGGCCGATCGCCCGGCCCAGGGCGTAGGAGCCGAACCACATCACCGCGAAGTAGACCAGCAGCGGCAGTGCGATCCTCGCCACGTCGAAGGGTCGCTCGGTGATGGTCTCGCCCTGGAGGGCGAACAGGACGGCGATGGTGAACAGCAGCCCGTACAGCGCCCATGGCCCGATCCGGGGGAGGAACGCGTTCTCGTAGCGCTCGCGGCCCAGCCGCCGTTCGCCCAGGCGGCGGGTGAGGAAGGCGGCCAGCAGCGGAACGCCCAGGAACACGACGACGCTCGAAGCGATCTCCCAGGCGGAGATGTCGAGGTTCTCGCCCTCGCCCAGGCCCAGCCGGCCGGGCAGCAGGTCGAGGTAGAACCAGCCGAGCAGGCCGAAGGCCAGGACCTGGAAGACCGAGTTGAGCGCCACCAGCACGGCGGCGGCCTCGCGGTCGCCGCGGGCCAGATCGTTCCAGATGACCACCATGGCGATGCAGCGGGCCAGCCCGACGATGATCAGCCCGGTGCGGTACTCCGGCAGATCGGCGAGGAAGATCCACGCCAGGGCGAACATCACCGCGGGGCCCAGGACCCAGTTGATGATCAGGGACGCGGCCATCAGGCGGCGGTCGCCGGTGACCGTGCGCAGGCCGGCGGCGTCGTAGCGGACCTTGGCCAGCACCGGGTACATCATGACCAGCAGGCCGACCGCGATGGGCAGCGAGATGCCCCCGACCTCCACCTCGGCCAGCGCGTCGTCCAGGCCGGTGACGGCCCGCCCCAGGCCGAGCCCCACGGCCATCGCGACGATGATCCACACCGGCAGGAAGCGGTCGAGCGTGGACAGCTTCGCGACGATCCCGGCGTCGTCCCCCGGCGGCGCGGCCCGCTCGGCGGTGGTCACGGGCAGGACCGCTTCACGTCGGCGGCGGCGGTGGCGCGGGCGGTGGCGGCGAGCTCGGTGAACCGCCCGGCCAGTTGGGCGATGACCTCGGGCCTGAGGCGGTAGTAGGTGTACCGGCCGCACGGCTCGGTCTCCACCACCCCCGCCTCGCGCAGGATCCGCAGGTGGTTGGAGAGGTTGGTCTGCCTGGCGCCGGTCTCCTCCACCAGGTGCGTGGTGCACAGCGTCTCGCGGGCGAGGAGGGTGACGATCCGGATGCGGAGCGGGTCGGCCAGCGCCCGGATGAGTTCAGTGTCGACTGACATCAGCATGGGCTGATACTTTCACATCGGTCCTGACTGATGCCATGGGGACTGAACCGTGGAGCCGCCGCACGGCCCCGCGCCACCTGTTCGATCACATCCCGTTCGATCACCTCCCGAAGGATGAACCGATGTCCTCCACCCTGCCCCGGCCCGACGGCGGGGAGATACCCCCAGCCGCCTCGGTGCTGTTCGTGTGCGTCCACAACGCCGGGCGTTCCCAGATGGCCGCCGGTTTCCTCACCCACCTGGCGGGCGACCGCGTCGAGGTCCGCTCCGCGGGCTCCCTCCCCGCCGAGCAGATCAACCCCGCGGCCGTCGAGGCCATGAAGGAGGCGGGCATCGACATCTCCGGCCGGCAGCCGAAGGTCCTCACCGCCGAGGCGGTCCAGGCATCCGACTACGTCATCACCATGGGCTGCGGCGACGCCTGCCCCATCGTCCCCGGCAAGAACTACCTCGACTGGGACCTCGAAGACCCCGCGGGCCAAGGCATCGAGGCGGTCCGGCCGATACGCGACGAGATCAAGACCCGCATCGAGCGGCTCATCAACGAGATCGACGCGAAGGGCGGAGCCTGATCCCCACGAGCAGCGCCCGCGCCGCACGCAGCCGTCGGGGAGCGCCCCGGGGGTGCGACCGGCTCGCGGGTGTTCCCCCTCGCCCATGGGGCGTCGCGGTTCCGCTACCGCGCCCCTCGTGCGAGTGGCGTCGCGCGTCACCCGGCCGGGGAATGGCCAAGGTCGGCACATTTTCCCCCGGAAGGACACGTCGTGAAGAAGAGGATGTCCGCCATCGCCGTGGCGTTGTTCGTCGCCATCGTCCCAGGGGCCGCGGCCCCTGCCGCGGCCGCTGCCGAGCCGCGGCAGGACAGGCCGCTGCCCGGTACGTACTGCGGCGCATGGCGCGAAGCGCAAGGCCGGCTCACGTCGGTCGAGGTGCGCCCGTGCCTGGACGTCCAACCGGACGGGTGGGCCTACGTGCAGATCGAGAACAGGAACAACACCTGGCTGGACGGCGACGTATGGCGGCCGGCGAGTCGCACCTACCCCGCGCACTGGACCGTCGACGGCCGGGTGGAGAAAGGGCTGACCACGGTGATGTTCTTCGAGATCCCGCGCGTCAGCCAGCCGCGTGACAACGGGAAGGCCACCGCCCAGCAATCCGCCCCGGTGACCTGCGGGCCCCACACCGTCGAGTACCACTTCCACCAGAACGGTCCGGGTTACTACGATCCGGATCTCGACATCGATCTCCCCAAGGTGACGGTCCCCATCGCGATCCCTTGCTCGGGTGCGGCCCCTCGGTGACCGGCGCGCCCGCGCCGCCCACCCGGACAGGGCGATATCGGCGGCACGGATCCCGGTGGCCTCGCAGCCGGGACGAGCCGCCGGGACACGCGACGCCGGGACACGCGAAGGGCGCGGGATCTCACAGGGATGCCGCCCGGCGCAGGAGAGCGGCGGCGCGGCGGTGGTCGGCGTGGGGACGCGGGACCTGCCGCATGGTGGTCAGGGAGGTGACGGCGCGGGCTGAGCGCAGTCGGAGCCGTGTCTCGGCGAGCCGGGCCGTGGTCAGGGCCCGGGCCCGCCGGGCTCCGGGTCGCGGTCGTGGAGAGAGGCGTTCAGGGCCGACGTTGCCCTGGTGGTCGTGGACCCGCTCGACGAGCAGCCGCCCGCTGCCGGGCGCCGTGCCTCGACCCGCGTCCTGTCCGTTGGCGCGGGAGCGATGATGTGGCCATGGCGTTGTCGACGGAGTTCACGGAGTTGTTGGGCGTGCGGCACCCGATCGTGCTGGCGCCCATGGGCGGTTCGGCCGGAGGCGCACTGGTCGGGGCCGTCTCCCGGGCGGGCGGCCTCGGGCTGCTGGGCGGTGCGTACGGGGACCGGGCGTGGCTGGAGCGAGAGCTGCCGATCGCCGCGGAGGGCACCGATCAGCCCTGGGGCGTGGGGTTCTTGACCTGGGCGATCGATGCCGGCGCGGTGGAGCGGGCGCTGGAGTTCAATCCCGCGGCGGTGATGTTGTCCTTCGGTGACCCGAGCCCGTTCGCCGATCGGATCCGCCGGTCGGACGCGGCTTTGATCGTCCAGGTCACCGGTGTGGACGAGGCCGAGCAGGCCGTGGACGTCGGCGCCGACGTCATCGTGGCGCAGGGAACCGAGAGCGGCGGCCACGGCGCTCGCCGCGGGCGGTCCACGCTGCCGTTCGTACCACTCGTGGTGGACCTGGCGGCACCGATACCGGTCCTGGCGGCCGGCGGGATCGCCGACGGCCGCGGCGTCGCCGCGGCCCTGGCCCTGGGTGCCGCCGGAGCCCTCATCGGCACCCGCTTCCAGGCCACGGCCGAAGCCCTGGTCGACCCCTCCGTCAGCAAGGCCCTGATCGAAGGACGCGGACAGGACACCGAACGCAGCAGCGTGTTGGACATCGCGCGCGGCGCGAGCTGGCCGACCGAGACGTACACCGCCCGTACGCTCGCCCATCCCTTTCTCGACCGGTGGCGCGGTCGGGAGGCCGAGTTGGCCGGCGATTCCCGAGCCCGTCAGGATTACCAGGACGACGTGGCACGAGGGGCGATTCCACCCCTGCCGGTCTGGGCGGGCGAGGCCGTCGACCTCATCACCGATCTGCCGTCCGCGGCCGACCTCGTCACCACGCTGGCCACCGAAGCCGAGGATGCGCTGACCTGGGCCGGAAGGCTCCGGCCGAAGGATGACCCCCGAGCCGGCAGCTGATCCCGTCATCCCGCCGAGCCGGCATACGTGGGGAATTCCCGACCTCGCTCACATGCGGCGCGAGCCGGGCGTCACGTCGGCGGCGGGGTGAGTCTGGCGGCCACGGCGTCGAGGACCCAGTCCAGGCCGGTCGCGAAGGATTCCTCGGCGTCCACGTCCGTGCCGTCGTACACGGCCTTGCTCAGCGCCGGGAAGCGGCCCGTGGCCAGCATTCTCGTCACATGCGGGCCGGAGGCGCGCTGCCAGTCGCGCTCGGACAGGCCGGTGGCGCGCTCGGCCCGCAGGTTCGCGACCTCGCGCCTGATCGCGCCGGTGACGTAGGCACTGACCGTCTCCACGGCGCGCATGACGGTGTCGATGTCGGCGAGGCCGTCGAGCGCGGCCAGCGTGGCCTCGGCCACGGCGAGGCCGTTCGGGCCCAGGGTCGGACGGCCGCCGAGCAGGTCGGCCAGCCATTCGTGCCGGAGAGCGGCCTGCCTGGTGCGGTGGGCGAGGAGGCGCAGCGCCTCCCGCCAGTCACCGGGCCGCTCCTCGGGGAGGATCTCGGCCTGGACCTCGTCCACCATGAGGTCGAACAGTTCCTCCTTGGTGGAGATGTATCCGTACAGCCGCATCGGGCCGGCGTCCAGCCGGGCGGCGACCTTGCGCAACGACACCGCCTCCAGACCGCCCTCGTCGGCCAGCGCGATGGCGGCGGCGACGATCCGCTCCCGGTCGAGCGGCACGGGGCGAGTCGGCGGCTCCGGCCGGTCCCACACAGTCATGGTCACACCGTACTGTTGCGAGGCACTGTCTCGCCGCAATACGGTGTATCGATATGAGACACCGCATCGCCGTGGTCGGGAGCGGCCCCGCCGGCCTCACCTTCGCCCGCGTCCTGCACCGCCATGATCACGCGGTCGCCGTTTTCGAACGCGATCCCGCCCCCGACGCCCGCCCGCCGGGCGGCACGCTGGACCTGCACGAAGGGCTGGGCCAGCTCGCGCTGGACAAGGCGGGGCTGCTGGCGGAGTTCCGGGCGCTGTCTCGTCCCGAGGGGCAGGCCATGCGCATCCTGGACCCGGACGGGACCGTCCTGCGCGACTGGCGACCCCGTGCGGATGACCGGGCCAATCCCGAGATCGACCGCGGGCAGCTCCGTGACCTGCTGCTCGGCCCCCTCGACGTCCGGTGGGGGCGCGGCGTGACGCGGGTGGTGCCGGGGGCCGGGGACGGCGTGCTGGTCCATTGCGCGGACGGGCGGCGGGAGACGTTCGACCTCGTGGTCGGCGCGGACGGCGCCTGGTCCCGGGTCCGCCCGGCAGTCTCGTCGGTGACGCCGCACTACACCGGGGTCACGTTGGTCGAGACCTCCCTGGACGACGTCGACACCCGCCACCCCGAGCTCGCCCGGTTGATCGGCGACGGTTCCGTGGCCGTGTACGGCGTGAACCGGGCTCTCGTCGCCCAGCGCACCAGCGGCGGCCACGCCAAGGTGTACGCCCAGTTCCGCGCGCCGCTGGACTGGCACGCGCGCCTGGACCCGGCCGACGCGGAGGCCGTGCGAGCGAGCCTGCTGGCCCTGTTCGACGGCTGGGCCGCTCCCGTCCTCGACCTCCTCCGCCACGGCGCCGCCTTCGTCCACCGCCCCCTCCACGTCCTGCCCGTGTCGCACACCTGGGCCCACGTTCTCGGGGTGACGCTCCTGGGCGACGCCGCCCATCTGATGCCCCCGCTGGGGGCGGGCGCGAACCTCGCGATGCTGGAGGGCGCCGAACTCGCCGAGTCCATCGCCGCCGGCCCCGGAGATCTGGACGAGGCCGTCCGCGCCTTCGAGGAACGGATGTGGGCACGGGCCGGCAGGTGGGCGGAGATCACGACGACCGGTCTGGAACGCCTCGTGAGCCCGGACCCCGCCGAGGCCCTCGCCCTCTTCGACCACGTCCAGCCATCCTGACCGCCCGGCGCGGGAGCACCGGCACCACAGTGGGGGGTGAGCTCACGTGGCCGGCCCCGCCTGATGGGCCAGCAGAGCCGCCTGGACCCTGCTCGACGTGCCCGTCTTGTCCAGGATCGCGCCGACGTGGGTTTTCACCGTGCCCACGCCGATGCCCAGGTGGCGGGCGATGTCGCCGTTGGAGAGGCCCTGGCCGAGCATGGCGAGGACCTCGCGTTCGCGGTGGGTGAGCGAGGTGAGGCGGGGGTCCGAGGCGGACGGCGCCGCGGGGGGCGCGCCGGTGAGCATGCGGCGGATGACCGTGCCCGTGACGCCGGGGGAGAGGACCGCGTCGCCGGCGGCCGCGGCTCGGACCGCGCTGATCAGTTCCTGGGGGCCTTCGTCCTTGAGCAGGAAGCCGGTCGCACCGTCGCGCAGGGCGCGTAGGACGTTCTGGTCGTCGCCGAAGGTCGTGAGCATGACGACCTGGGGCGCTGGGTCGAGGGCGACCAGGCGCGGGACCGCCGCGAGGCCGTCGAGAACCGGCATGCGGATGTCCAGCAGGGCCACATCCGGATGGTGCTCGGCGGCCAGGGCGACCGCCTGTTCGCCGTTCACCGCCTCCGCGACCACCTCGATGCCCTCGGCATGGCTGAGGATCAGCTGGACGCCGCGGCGGATCATCTCCTCGTCGTCGGCGAGCAGCACGCGTACGGGAGGAGCTTCCTGATGGTGACCGGTCATCATGGGGTCCCCCCGGTCGGGTCCGTGGGCGAGGCCGGGGCCGAGGGTTCGACGACCATCGGCACCGAGAAGGTGTCGATCCCGATGAGGGTGTCGTCCGGGCCGAAGCAGTAGCGCGCGATCCCGAAGCGTCCCCGTGCGGCGTGCGCGTCCCCGTCGTCGGCGAGGGCGTAGAGGCAGCTGGTCGCGTCGGCGGGCCGGGCCGGTTCGCGGTCCGCGGCGGCGGCGCGCACCACGTCGTCGTCGTAGGCCAGTTCCTGGACCCGGGACTTGGGCGTGCCCAGGTGGATCGCCTCTGGCTCGCCGTACTCCGGCCGCGGCCGGGCCTGCTCCACGAGGATCACGCCGAGCATCATCGTGACGGCGACGCCCGCGAGCCCGAGCAGCGCGGTGATGACGCTGCCGAGACGGTGCTGGATGCCGGAGAGTGCCGTGGAGCCGCCGCCGGGTCCGCTGTCGGGCGCCGAGCGGCGGCCCGCTGGATCGGGGACGGCGGGCATCACCGCGTCCACCCGGAAGCCGCCCTCCGGGCGCGGGCCCGCGTCGAGGCGTCCGCCGAGCAGTTCGACGCGCTCGCGCAGACCGGTCAGGCCGCGGCCGGTCCCGGAGGCCGGCTCGGCGGAGGGCTCGGCGGAGGGCGGGGCGGGGGCCTCGTTGCGTACGCCGACACGGACCTCGCCGGGCGTGTGCGTGACCGCGACCGTGACGGCCGCCCCGGTGGCGTACGTGTGGACGTTGGTCAGCGATTCGCGGACGACCCGGTGCACCGCGCGGCGCACCTGCGCCTCGCGCGTATCGAGATCGGGGCCGTCCCAGTCGAGCGCGACGGGCAGCCCGGCGCCGGCCGACTCCGCGACGAGCGCCGTGATGTCCGCGCGGGTGCCGGTCGCGTCCGTGAGCGCTTCCGTGCCGGTGTCACGGCTGAACGGGCCGAGCACGCCGAGGACTTGGCGCAGTTCGTACATCGCGTCGCGGGTGGCCCGGCGGGCCTGGGCCGCGCTCTCCTGGAGCTTCGGGTCCTGGTCGCGCAGCGCCAACTCCAGACCGCCGGTGTGCAGCGAGATCAGGCTGAGGCGGTGGCCGACCAGGTCGTGCATCTCGGCGGCGATCCGGGTGCGTTCCTCGCTGCGGCCCGCGTCGTCCGCGAGCCGCCGGGCCTCCTCGGCCGCCGCGGTCCGCTCCCGCAGCGCCGTGACCAGGCGGTCCTGCTGCCCGGCCGAGATCCCGACGAGGCCGGGCACGACGACGGTGGTGGCGGCGAGGACCAGGCCGAGCGCGGCGCCGTATCCGGTGCCGTACCCGCCGGGCAGCGTGGAGGGCGTGACCGCGGCCGAGACGGCGGTGGTCAGCGCGGTCGCGCCGAGCAGCAGCAGGACGCGGCGGCGCGGATCGGTCAGCTGCCGCGTGACGGTGTACGAGGTGACGGCGGCGACCAGACCGTGGAACGGGATGGCGCCCAGCAGGACCGCGAGGCCGAGCAGCGCGGTCGCGGGGAAGCGGCGGCGGATCACCAGGAGCGCGAGGGCGAGCAGGGTGAGGGGGATCAGATAGCGGTGCGGCAGTTGGTGCCGCAGGCCCGTCATCGCCCAGAACGTGAGCAGGAAGAGGACGCCGCCGCCCGTCGCCTCGGCGACCGCACGCCACAGACGGCGGCCGTTCTCGCCGGGCCCGGCGAACAGGCGGGTGAGGCTGGCGGGATGGGGCGGCATGGTGTCCAGTATCGGGCGGTACGGGCGCCGATTCCGTGCACCCTGCGGGCGATCCTGGAGGCGCCGGCCTCTGCCCAAAGGCAGAGACGGGCCCGTGCCCGGCAGCAGGCAGAAGGCCCCGCTCCCCGAGCGGCCCCAGCGCGAGGCGAATCGGGACCTGCTGATCAGCACGAGCGCCGCCCCGGCGGATCGTCGCGTCCGCGAGCCCCCCTGCCCGTACCCGGCGCGCCTCGCCCCGGGCCACGGAGCCGCCGGTCCCCTCCGTTCCGGCGGTCCCGGCGTCCTCCCGGAGGACGAGCGGACGGCCCGTCCCCGACCTTCGGCAGAGCCGTGAAGCACGCCCTCAGAGCGATGATCCGGGCAGGTCAGCGGGCCGACGATGGACGGCAGCCGCCACCCGTCCCCGGCGGCCGCCACCCGTCCCCGGTTCAGGAGCCCTTCATGTCGTACGCAGCCGTCCACGCCCCCGCGGTCGCCGCGGCGGCACGTGCCACGGGCCTGACCAGGGTGTACGGCGCCGGGGAGACCCGGGTCGTCGCGCTGGACTCCGTGGACGTCGAGTTCGGGCGCGGGCGCTTCACCGCGATCATGGGCCCGTCCGGCTCCGGCAAGTCGACGCTGATGCACTGCATGGCCGGGCTCGACGCGATCACCTCGGGTTCGGCGCGGATCGGCGAGGTGGAGCTGACGGCCCTGAAGGACCGGGAGCTGACCCGGCTCAGGCGGGAGGCGGTGGGCTTCGTCTTCCAGGCGTTCAATCTGCTGCCCACGCTCACCGCGTACGAGAACATCACGCTGCCGATGGCCATCGCGGGCCGGACCCCCGACCGGGCGTGGGTCGACCGGATCGTGCACACCCTCGGGCTCGCCGACCGGCTCACCCACCGGCCCGTCCAGCTGTCCGGCGGGCAGCAGCAGCGCGTCGCCGTGGCACGGGCGCTCGCCGGGCGGCCGGAGATCATCTTCGCGGACGAGCCGACGGGCAACCTCGACTCCCGTAGCGGCGCCGAGATCCTCGGCTTCCTGCGGGAGTCGGTGCACGGCCTGGAGCAGACGGTCGTGATGGTCACCCACGACCCGGTCGCCGCCTCGTACGCGGACCGGGTGGTCTTCCTCGCCGACGGCCGGATCGTCGACGAGCTGCACGCGCCGAGCGCGGACGCGGTGCTCGACCGGATACGGCGGTCCGAGGGGCGGGCGCGGACCAGCTGAGCCGTACGACCACGCGCCGCCCCCCTCGTCCACCCATAGGACCGTGAGGAACCCCCTCCATGCTGCGAACAGCCCTGCGCAACGTCCTCGCGCACACAGCCCGCCTGGTCATGACCGCGCTCGCCGTGCTGCTCGGTGTCGCATTCGTCTCCGGCACGCTCGTCTTCGGCGACACCGTCGCGAGCGCCTTCCGCGGCGCCTACAGCGAGAGCCTCGACGGCGTCGCGGTGTCCGTGAGCGCCGAGCACCGGTCCGGTGACCCGCTCCCCGAGTCCGGCGAGCGCGCGACCGTCCTCGACGACGCGCTCGCCGAGCGGATCGCGCGGGTGCCCGGCGTCGCGTCCGTGCGGCCGACGGTGAACGGGCACGCGACGCTCGCCGCCGAGGACGGCGAGCCGGTGGGCGCCGACGCCAACGGGCAGAACCTGGCGGTCAATCACGCCCCCGGCGGGGACGGCGAGGACCCGCGCTATCCGCTGGTGCGCGGCCGTGGCCCGGGCGCCTCGAACGAGATCGCGCTCGCGGCCGACACCGCCGAGAGGGCCGGATACGAGATCGGCGACCCGGTGCGGTTCGCGACCGACGGGCCCGCCCTGACGAAGGAGCTGGTCGGCCTGGTCTCGACCGACGACCCGCGGGTCACGGCGGGCGGCACGCTCGCCCTGTTCGACACCGCGACGGCACAGCGGCTGTTCGTCTCGCCCGGGTACTACGACGAGATCGTGGTCGCCGCCGAGCCCGGTACGGATCAGGAGCGACTGACCGGCGCGGTGGGCGAGGTGCTGCCCGAGGAGGGCGCCTCGGCGACCAGCGGGAGGGAACTCGCCACCCGGCAGACGCGGATGCTCGACCAGATGAGCGGATCGCTCACCAAGGCGCTGCTCGTGTTCGCGGGGATCGCGCTGTTCGTGGGCGCGTTCATCATCGCCAACACCTTCACCATGCTGATCGCCCAGCGCTCGAAGGAGATCGCCCTGCTGCGGGCGGTCGGCGCCTCGCGCAGGCAGGTCGTACGGTCCGTGCTCGCCGAGGCCGCGCTGCTCGGACTCGGCGCCTCGGCCGCCGGTTTCGTCCTCGGCCTCGGGATCGCGGCGGCCCTGCCCGCGCTGCTCGACGCGGGCGGTGCGAGGCTGCCCGACGGCCCCCTGGTGATCTCGCCCAAGGCGCTGCTCGCCTCGCTGACCGTCGGCGTCGTGGTCACCGTGCTCGCCGCCTGGCTGCCCGCGCGCAAGGCCGCGCGGATCGCGCCCGTCGAGGTGATGAGCACGATCGACACCCCGCCGCCCGCCCGCGGCCTGGTGACCCGCAACCTGCTCGGCGGCGTCCTCGCCGGCCTCGGCCTGTTGATCATGGGGTACCTGGCCGCGGGCGAGCTCCTGATCGCGCTGTTCGGGGCCGGGCTCTTCCTGGTCGGACTGATCGTGCTCGCGCCGCTGCTCTCGCGGCCCGTGGTCGGGCTCGCGGGCCGGCTGACCGAGCGGTTCTTCGGGGTGATCGGCAAGCTCGCCAAGGAGAACGCCCTGCGCAACCCCCGGCGTACGGCGGCCACCGCCTCGGCGCTGATGATCGGACTCTGCCTGATCACCGGTCTGACGGTCGCCGCCCAGTCGGCGCGGCAGGCCGTGATCGGCGAGGTCACCAAGGGGCTCGCCGCCGACTACCGCGTCTCCGACTCCGCGTACAACGGCATCGAAGCCGACGCCGCCGAACGCCTCGCCGCGGTCCCCGGCGTCAGCGTCGCCACACCACTGGCCTCGGCGACGCTCGGCGGACCGGGCGGGTCCGACACGGTGACCGGCGCCGACCCGGCGGCGTTCGGCAGGGTCAGCGACCTGCGCTTCACCTCCGGCGCGCTCGCGGACCTCGGGCCCGGACGGGTCGCCGTCTCGGACACGTACGCCGAGGAGCACGGGCTCACGCTCGGCTCCACCGTCGAGCGGCGGCTCGGCGCCTCGTACGACGGGGAGGGCGGCGAGCCGGTCACGCTGGAGGTCGTCGGGGTCTACGAGCACAACCAGATCGTCTCCGGCCTGCTCGCCGGCATCGGCCAGGTCCTGCCGCACGCCGACGGCGAGAAGCTGGACTCCGTCCTGGTGAAGGCCGAGCCCGGCGCGGGCGGGCTCGACGGGAAGCTGCGCGAGGCGCTCGGCGACAGCCCGCTCCTGAAGGTGCAGGACAAGGAGCAGATCGTCGCCCAGGAGGTCGGCGGCGTGAACACCGTCCTCACCATGATGTACGGGCTGCTCGGGATGTCCGTCCTGATCGCGGTGCTCGGCGTCGTGAACACCCTGGCCATGTCGGTCTTCGAACGCACCCGGGAGATCGGCATGCTGCGCGCGATCGGCCTCGACCGAGCGGGCGTCAAGCAGATGGTCCGACTTGAGTCGGTGGTCATCTGCCTGTTCGGCGCGGTGCTGGGCACCGGCTCCGGCGCCTTCCTGGCGTGGCTCAACAGCGGGCTCGCGGGCGGCACCCTCGCCTCGTACGAGACGGTCCTGCCGTGGGGCAGGATCGGGCTGTTCCTCGTGCTGGCCCTGGTGGTCGGGGTGCTCGCGGCGATCTGGCCGGCGCGCAGGGCCGCGCGGCTGAACATGCTGGAGGCGATCAACGCGCCCTAGCGGAGCGGGAGTCACCGCCCGCCGGGCGCCCGCCCTGTAGTGTCGCCGGACGTCCGGGGAGGGAGCCCCGGCGCGAGCGGGTCGGAGAGCGCATGACCACCACACACGACGTCAAGCGCGAGCTCAAGGCGTGTTACGCGCCCAAGAACACCGACTGGGAGCTCGTCGACATCCCCGAGCTCCACTTCCTCGCCATCGACGGGCAGGGCGACCCGAACACCAGCGCCGCGTACCGCCGCGCGGTCGAGGCGCTCTACGCGGTCGCCTATACCGTCAAGTTCGCGAGCAAGGGCGACCTCGGCAAGGACTTCGTCGTGGGCCCGCTGGAGGGACTCTGGTGGGCGGACGACATGGACGACTTTCTCGCCAGGCTCAAGGACACCTGGCGGTGGAGACTGCTCATCAACGTCCCCGGCTGGATCACCGGCGACATGATCGTGGACGCCCGGCAGACCGCCCTGACCAGGAAGAGGCTTCCGGCCATCGCGGACATCCGGCCGGAGACGCTGCACGAGGGCACCAGCGCCCAGGTCCTCCACATCGGCCCGTACGACGACGAGACACCGATCCTGACCAGGCTGCACCACGCGTACCTCCCCGCCAACAACCTGCGGGAGACGGGTCACCACCACGAGATCTACCTCAGCGACCCGCGGAGGACCGGCCCCGCCAAGCTCAGGACGATCCTGCGGCAGCCCGTGGAGGCGCGCGATCCGGTTGGGTGACGGCGGACGGCGGACGGCGGCGGTCCCGGGAGGGGGTACGGCGACGTCGCCCGAGCCGGGCGGCCGGTCAGGTCCGCCCCGGCGGATAGGCGTCCTCGGACTGGGGATCCCAGATGACCAGGCGGAACTCCGCCGCCAGCCCCTCGATCAGCTGGAGCGCCGCGTCGCCGCGCGACGAGAAGCTCAGGTGCATGATCACGTGGTCGATGCCGACCGCCAGCGGCGTCGACATCCACGGCGACTCCGCGTCGAAGGGCGGGCGGTCCGGGAAGCGTGCGCGCAGCCGCTCGTAGAACGCGACCACCCGCTCGTCCAGCTCACCCTCCTCGTGATCGCCGGACGCGCACCGCTCGAACATCGCGCGGGCCGCCGCGGCGTCGGCCGACTCGTCCATCGCAAGAACCGCAAGACCGAGGCTCACGGGATCATCTTCCACCCCACCCCACCCCACCGCACCGGAGCGACCGGCGGGGCGGCGTGGGGGTCTCCTACAGTGGGTCCTCGTGCTCTACGGCAGATCCGCGGAAGTCAGCGCGCTCGACGAGGTGATCGCGCGGGCTCGCGACGGCTCCGGCGGCGCGGTGGTGTTGCGGGGCGAGGCGGGCGCGGGCAAGACCACCCTGCTCGACGCGGCGGCCGGGCGAGGCGGCGCGATGCGTGTGCTGCGGACCACCGGCGTCGAGGCCGAGTCCGGCCTCGCGTTCGCGGCGCTGCACCAGGTGCTCCGGCCGGTGACCGGCTCGCTCGACGCGCTGCCCGAACCGCAGCGCGACGCCGTGCGCGCGGCCCTGGGGCTCGCCGCGGGCCGTCCCGGCGATCGGTACCTGCTGGGCGCCGGTGTGCTCTCGCTGCTGGCCGAAGCCGCCGCGCCGGACGGGCTGATCTGCGTGGTCGACGACGTCCAGTGGGTCGACCGGGCCTCGGCCGACGCGCTGCTGTTCGCCGCCCGGCGGCTGGGGACGGAACGGATCGCGATGGTGTTCGCCGTGCGCGAGGACGCTCCGGCCCTGGGCGTGCCGCTGACGGTGGACGTGCGTGGCCTGCCCGGAGCCGCGGCGGTCGAGATGCTGGCGGACCGCTGGGGCGTGCCGCCCGGTGTGGCGCGGGAACTCGCCACGCTGACCCGCGCCAACCCGCTCGCCCTGGGCGAGATCGCCGCCCGCCTGACGCCCGCGCAGCTCGCCGGACGCGCACCGCTGCCCGACCCGCTGCCGGGTGGCGCCCGGCTGTTCGGCGATCGGGTGGCCGCGTTGTCCGCCTCCGCCCGCCTGCTCGCCCTGGTCGCCGCCGTCGAGGCCGACCTCGGCCAAATCCTGCGCGCCGCCGGCCGGTTGTCCGCCGAGCGAACGGTCCGGCCCGGGGGGAACGCGGGGGCGTGGAACGGGCGGACGGCGCTGGCCGAGCTGGAGGAGTCCGGGCTGGCCGAAATCTCGGGCGTGCGCGTGCGCTTCCGCCATCCGCTCGTCCGCTCGGCGGTGTACGAGGCGGCCACCCCCGCCGACATCCGCCGGGTGCATGCCGTGCTGGCGGAGCCCGCCGGCGGTGACCGCCGGGCCTGGCACCTGGCCGGAGCCGCCCTGGGCCAGGACGAGCGGGTCGCCGCCGTGCTGGTGGCCGCCGCGGAGCGGGCGCGCGACCGCGGCGGGTACGGCACCGCGGCCACCGCCCTGGCCAGGGCCGCCGAGCTGACCCCCGAGCCGCACGTCCGTGCCGCCCGCCTGAAGGACGCCGCCGTCGCGGCCTGGCTCGGCGGCCGCCCGGGGCAGGCGGAGTCGCTGCTGGCCGAGGCCCGCGACCGGGCCGGTGCGGACGCCGGTCTGGCCATGGAGATCGCCCAGCTCCGGGGCCGGTTCGAGCTGAACTCCGGCAACGCCGCCGAGGCCGTGCGGATCCTGGCGGCGGGCGACAGCCTGGGCATGCTGGCCGATGCCGCGGAGGCCGCCTCGTACGTGGGCGACACGGTGGCCATCGTCGAGCTCGGACGGAGGGCGGCGGCGCACCCCGAGGGGTTCCTGCGGGACACCGTGGCCGGGATCGGCCTGACGCTGGACGGCGACGCCGCCGGGCCGGGCCTGTTGCGGCGGGCGCTGGCGCGGACGGGCGAGCTGAGGGACGCGGCGGAGTACCTGTGGGCGGCGGCCGCGGCCAGCCACCTGGGCGAGCCGGATCTGGCGACCGAGATGGCCGACCGGGCCGGACGGGTGGCCAGGGTGTCGGGGATGACCGGACAGCTGCCCGTCGTGCTGGAGTTCGTGGCGACGGCCGAGCGCCTGGCGGGGCGGCTGGACAGCAGCCGGGCCGTCTCCGAGGAGGGCCTGGAACTGGCCCGCGAGGCCGGCTACGAGAACACGGTGGCCGCGTACGCGCTGGCGCTGCTCGACCTGTGCCTGGGACGTTACGCGTCGGCGCACGGCCGTTTCACCGCCATCGCCGCGGCGGGACCGGGCGCCGGGCATCCCACCGTGGTGTGGCGGACGGCGCCGGATCGCGTGGAGGCCGCCGTGGGCGCGGGCGACGGCGCGGGCGCGCGGGCGGCGCTGGAGGCGTACGAGCGGTCGTCGGCGCACGCCGCGACGCCCGAGTCGCGCGCCCTGCTGGCCCGCTGCCGGGGCCTGGCGAAGGCGTCCGAGGACGCCTTCGGCGAAGCGCTGCGGCTGCACACCAACCCGTTCGAGGCGGCCAGGACGGCTCTGCTGCTGGGTGAGCGCCTGCGCCGCGCGCAGCGGCCCGGCGAGGCGCGGGCGCATCTGCGGACGGCCTGGGAGACGTTCGAGCGGGCGGGCGCGCGGCCGTGGGCGCGGCGCGCGCGGGATGAGCTGCGCGCGGCGGGCGAGAGCGGGCGGGCCCCGCTCCCGGCCGTGCTCGACGCCCTCACCCCGCAGGAGCTGCGCATCGCGGGCCTGGTCGCCGACGGGTTGTCGAGCAAGCGGATCGCCGCCCGGCTCTTCGTGAGCCCGCGCACGGTCGAGTACCACCTGTACAAGATCTATCCGAAGCTGGGCATCGGCTCCCGCACGGAACTGGCGCGACTGGTGGTTCTACGGAAGGCGCCCGTAGCGGGAGAGGACATGCTCTGAGGCATGCGTGATGTGAGTATCTGGAGTGAGGAGTTCGGCGCGGTGACGGATGCGCCGATCCTGTTGATCATGGGGTCGATGTCGCAGGGCGTCCTGTGGCCGGACGAGTTCGTCGGCCGTCTCGTCGCCGGGGGCCGCCGGGTGATCCGGTACGACCACCGGGACACCGGCAGGTCGGGCACGGTCGATTTCGCGGCGGACCCGTACACGTGGGACGACATCAAGGACGACGTGTACCGCGTGATGGACGCCCACGGCCTGGAGAGCGCGCACCTGGTCGGCCACTCGGCGGGCGGGCTGCTGGGCCAGTTCGTCGCGGTGGAGCGGCCGGAACGGGTGCGTTCGCTGACCGTCATCGGCTCCTCACCGCTCGGCGGCGGCGAAGGCCGGGTGATCATGCGGGCTCTGATGGGGCAGCCGCAGCCCGAGGGCAGCCTGCCCGAGCCGGTGCCGGAGTTCGTGGCCTTCTACCGCGTGCTGATGGCGGCCCCACCGCCGGAGGACCGGCGCGCCCGGATCGATGGCATGATCGCCGAGCAGCGCGTGCTGCACGGCTCCGGGCTGCCGTTCGACGAGGACGCGGCGCGCCGGTTGCAGGAACGGATCCACGACCGGGCGCGCGACCTGTCGGCGGTGGTCAACCACCGGCTGGCCGCGGTGGCCACGCCGGACTTCGAGCCGGTGGGCGTGCTGCACCGGGTGACGGCGCCCACGCTGGTGATCGAGGGCAGCCACGAGCCGGTCAAGCCGGGCCATGGCGCGATCATCGCCGAGCGGATCCCGGGGGCGCGGCTGATGATCGTGGCGGGCATGGGCCACACGCTGCCGCCGGAGGTACGCGAGGAGGTGGCCGCGGCCACCCTGGCGCATACGGCCGGGTGACGTGTCGCGGGCAGCGGCCGTCAGAGCGCTCCTGACCGCACGGCCTCGTACGCCTGCTGCAACCGCTCGGAAGCACTGGGGCGCTTCGGGTTCTCGCGGGCGACGCCGAGGTGGATCTCGCGGAGTTCGTCCATGAGTTCACTCACGAGGTCCGGCGACCCCTCCGCGAGGAGGCGGGCGCGCACCGCGAGCTCCGGGGTCGTGGGCCGGTGCTCCACCCCCCACGCGCCGAGGGCGACCATCACGGGGAGGGTCTGGATGCCGGCTTCGGTGAGGGTGTAGGTCGCTCTGTGGCCACGCGTGGCATCGTCGCGGCCGAGCAGGCCCGTCTCGACGAGTTTGCGCAGGCGGCTGGCGAGGATGTTGGACGCGATGCCCTCGTCGTTCCGGGTCAGCAGCTCGCGGAAGTGGCGACGTCCTCCGAAGATCACGTCGCGGAGCACGATCAGGGTCCACGGGTCTCCCAGGACCTCGACCGCGGCGTTGATCGCACAACCCGAACGCGGCCCCTCGCGCATCGCGTCCCTCCTGCCTGATTGCACGCGCAACTCCTGCATTGTAGGGTCAACCAGTTGCAGATCGCAATCACTCAGTGGAGGTGGATCGCATGACCAAGGCCCGAGTGCACAATTTCCATGTCTCCCTCGACGGCTACAGCGCGGGCGAGACGATCACGTTCGACGCGCCCATCGGGGGCGCCGAGAGGCTCTTCGGGCGCTTCGACGGGCGGGTCATCCACGGCGTGGACGCCGTGGACGACCCGATCACCCTCGATCGCGCCCTCACGAGCACCTGGGGTCAGGGCATCGGGGCCGAGATCATGGGCCGGGGCAAGTTCGGTCCCCAGACCGGCGAGTGGACCGACGACGGCTGGCGAGGCTGGTGGGGCGACGCGCCTCCCTTCCGCACGCCCGTGGTGGTGCTCACCCACCATCGGCGGGACCCCCTCCACTTCGACAACGGGACGAGCTTCCACTTCCTCGACGCCACGCCCGAGGACGCGCTCGCCTACGCCCGGGACCTCGCCGACGGCCGGGACGTTCGCATCGGCGGTGGCGCCTCCACCGTCCGGCAGTTCCTGGCGGCCGACCTCATCGACTTCATGCACCTGGTCACCGTGCCCATCACCCTCGGCACCGGGGTCTCGATGTGGGACGGGCTGGGCGAAGTCCAGGACCGCTTCACCATCGAGTCGGCGAGCTCGGCAAGCGGCCTGACGCACCACTTCTGGAACCGAGTCCTCACCGGCTGAGGCCGTGTCCTGGTCGCCGCCGGCGCACGCCCTCAGCGGCCGGTGGAGCCGTCGATCCGCTCGCGGAGGATGCCGGCGTGGCCCGCGTGCCGGCCCGCGCGGCGCGAGGTCCGGGCCTCAGCCCGCCGTTCCCCATTGCTGGTTCGTCGCGTCGGAGCACTGGCCGATCACGGCCACCGTGATCCCCGGGATGGCGGCCAGGCACTGCCCCGTGACGAGGTTCCGGAACTGCCGCGCGCCCTCCGGCCCGGTGCCGACCCACAGCGAGGCCGGCTCCACGTGCGGCGGTTCGCCGCACGGGCCCATGACGGCGACCCCCTCGCCTCCGTCCGACAGGCACTGCCCGGTGGCGACGTTCCGCAACCGCTGCGCGATCGCCGGGCCGCTCACGTCCCACTGCTGCCGCGTGCTCCCGGCGGCGCACTCGTCCACCGCGGCGATGTCCTGGCCCTCGTCCGAGAGGCACCCTTGCGTTCCGAGGTTCTTCAACGTCCTTGTCACCAGCACGGAGGCATCCTGCGAGACGGCCACCGACGGGCAGGCGTGCCCACTCGACAGCGCCACTCCGGCCACCACGATCAGAACGCGGGACAACACGCGCACCGGCCACCTCCCCGATCTCCCGCCGACGACGTCCGGCTCCCGGATCGCGGAGCCGAATCGTCCGATCGCAGGAGACTTACCCGGGTATGCCACCCCGAGCCCTCCCGTCCCCGCGGCTCATCCGATCGAGTGACCGGCAGGGCCACCCCGCGCTTTCCGGACGGGACCCGTCCCCGGGGACCCGCGCTACACCTGGGGCACCGAGACAAGAGGAGCAACGCGTCGTGAAATCACTCTCCTTAGGCGGTGCCGCCCTGGCGGTGCTGCTGTTCCTGGGAAGCGGCCCGGCCCAGGCCGCCGCCCCCTCACCGCACCACGGAGGGGGCTCGTCGCAGGGCGGCACCCTGTCCCTGGAGACGCTGCCGGATTCCGGAGCGGAGGCCGCCCAGGACATCGCGTGCGACTGGTTGGTCGACCTGTACGTGGAGTGGTGGTGGGACACGGCGTACACCCTGACCTCGGTCGGCGCCGAGGCCGACGGCGAGGTCGAATGCGACGAGGACATCTACGGCATCGAGTCGGAGCTGTACGTGCGCCATGACGCCACGCGCATCTCCGTCGACTCGCACGCCTGCGTCTCGGACGACGGGGACGAGTGCGCCACCTCGACCACGGCCGCGACGCACACCTGCGCGGCGGGAACCTCGTGCGCGGGGGAGTGGACCTCGGGCCTCGAACTCCGCCTCCAGCTGGACGGCGACTCATGGGACGCCGACAGCTTCCCCGACTACTGCTCCGTCCAGGGTGCCGACGACGAGGTCGCCCGCTGCTACCTCGAAGTGGATCCCCCGGTCTCCGTACCGCCCACCTTCCCGCCCGCCGCGGCGCCATCGCCGACGTCCTAGTACTGCAACCGCATCTGGGGGTTGTGGCCTCGGCGTTTGTAGTGGGAGGTGCGGGCTCGGGCCTGGCTGCGTCTGCGGAAGCGTGACCAGTGGAGATGGTGCTCGTTGGTGT
>NZ_LAVK01000117.1 GCF_001083795.1 Streptomyces sp. SBT349 | reverse complement strand
GGTGGCGGGCGCGTGGGGCCCGCGGTGGGGTCAGCGGGCCCGGCCGGTGATGTGCCGCCAGACGAACTCGTAGGCGACCTGGCCGATTCGGGGGCCGAGGTCCCAGCTGGCCTCGACGGCGGACATGAAGTGCACCCCGCCCCAGGTGCGGCTGACGCCGCAGTCGTGCACGTAGTCGGTCCAGGTGTCCCAGCGCAGTTCGAGGTCGGCGGCCGGGGTGATCCCCGGCTCGACCAGGGAGGAGCCGGCGGCGGCCGTGCGGCGGTAGCCGAGCTCGTCGGAGTCGAGGAAGAGGCGGGCGGCGTGGGCCTGGGCGGCGGCGAGCGTGGTGGATCCCGAGGGGTACTCGGGGTGGTCGCCGACCTTGAGGTAGGCGCGCCACTGGTTGCCGGGGATGCCGTCCACGGTGCCCCTGCCCGGTCCGCCCCAGGCGGTGACCCTCCGGTCGCCGTAGACGTGGCGGACGGCGCTGAAGGGGCGCACGGAGTCGTGCCGGCTCTTCTCGTTCCAGGCGGCGATGCCGGCGTCGAACGTCGCGGTGGAGCAGGTCATGCAGAGGTGGACCCATCCGTCGAGGTCGAGCCCGTGGTGCTCGGCCGCGGCCGCGACGGGTCTGCCGATGCCGGTGAACTTGTTGTCGAAGGTCTCGGCCATGACCTTCTGTTCGTCGGTGAGGGCGGCTGACCTGGCGAGGATGTCGTCCACCTGGGCCCGGTACGCCTCGGCGTCGGTGTGGTCGCTGTCGACCGGCGGCGGGCAGCGGAACTCGTTGACGTCCTCGAAGCTGTAGGGCGTGGTGGCGCGCCACTGCGGGGCGGCGAACTGCTGGACGATGAACGCGCCGAAGTCGGAGGGCCACTGGTCCCCGTGGCGGCGCAGGTGGGGTCCGAGCTCGGGCTGCCAGCGGGAGGGGTCGGTCAGCTCGTAGGCGCTGTTGACCGGCACATAGCCGAGGTAGTCGGCGTAGGGGGCGGGGTGGTGGGTGCGCCCGCCCTCGTCGCCGAGCTGGTTCATGCCGTCGCGCTCGCGGTGCTCGATGACGCCCCTGGCCGCGAGGTTGCCGAGGCCGACGGGGGTCTCGGTGTCCTCCCGGCGGTCGTCGGGGTCCAGGCCGAGGCGGGTCATCATGTCGCGGCGCTCGTGGACGACCTGCGGAAGGATGTTCTCGAACATGCGGAGCGCCGCGTAGAGGATCGCGATGTTGCGGTTGCGGTTGGTCTCGCGCTCGCCCGCGGGGCGGCGCCCGAGGCGGGAGTAGATGCCGACGGCGGTGGGGTGGTAGGGCGCGATCGCGTCGAACCAGGCGGTCTGCGAGAGGTGGGTGAACCGGATGATGATGGCCACGTCCATGGCGGCCACCGGCTGTTCGAGGATGTCGCTGCCGCCGTAGATCAGGTCCCTGACGGCGTTGCCGTGGTCGAAGTCGAAGTCCTCGGGCGCGACCGCGGGGCGCGTCGCGGTCCCGTTCCGCGCCTCCGCGCGCGCCGGGGTGACGGCGCCCAGGGCGCCCGCTCCGGCCGTGCCGGCGGCCCCCAGCATTCCGAGGAGAACGCCGCGGCGTTGCGGCCCGTGTCCCGTGGTGTGACCCGTTGCCATCCCTGTCCCCTTTCGCCGAAGTGACATGTTCCTGGCCACCAAGGGGGAATACAAGACGACCAGGAAAAGGTCATACGAAAGGGGAAAATGTCGAACCGAAAAACGATTCGCGCCGGGCCGGAATTCCGGCCCGGCGCGCGGGTTCTGCCTCGGTCGCCCGTCAGGCGGGGCTCAGTTCGCCACCTGCTCGAAGCCGATGCGGTGGAGGAGGCCGGGCAGGTCGCTGACGACGTAGAGCTCGCCCTCGACCGTGGCGCCGAACGCGGTCACCTGGGTCGGCGTCTCGCCGATGACGGCGCTGGAGTAGCCGCCGTCGGCCTCGGGGCGCAGGGCGACGACGGTGTTGGAGCAGTAGTCGGTGGCGATGTAGGTGCCGTCCGCGAGGTCGGCGTACTCCTCGCCGCGGTAGACCTGGCCGCCGATGACCGCGCAGCCGCCCTCGGAGGCCGGGTAGGAGTAGACCGGCTCGGTGTAGTCCGCGCCCGGGTCGCACTCGTCGGGGTTGAACTCGCTGTCGGCCTCACGGCAGGACCAGCCGTAGTTCTCGCCCGCCGCGCCCGCGGGAACGTGGTTGATCTCCTCGCCCCCGGCCTGCCCGACGTCGCCGATCCACTGGGAGCCGTCCGCCGCGTCGAAGGAGAACTTCCAGGCGTTGCGCAGGCCGTAGGCCCAGATCTCGGGGCGCGCCTCGGGGTCGTCCACGAAGGGGTTGTCCTCGGGGACGCAGTAGGGCAGGTCGCCGCAGGCGGCGCCGACATCGATCCGCAGGAGTTTGCCCAGCAGGGTGTCCAGCCGCTGGCCGTTGCCCTCCGGGTCGCCCGCGCCGCCGCCGTCGCCGATGCTCCAGTACAGGTAGCCGTCGGCCCCGAAGGCGAGCTGGCCGCCGTTGTGGTTGGTGTTCGCCGCGTGCTCCTGGGAGATCAGCGGCTCCAGGGTGCCCTCGCCCACCGAGTAGCGGGCGAGGGTGACGGCGCCGTCGGGCAGGGCGGTGTAGGCCAGGTAGAGCTGCTGGCTCTCGGTGAAGTCCGGGGCGGTCGCGATGCCGAGCAGCCCGCGTTCGTTGCCGGTCTCGGAGACCTGGCCGGTGATGTCGAGAAGCGGCTCGGCCGCCAGGCCCGTGTCGGGGTGGTAGATGCTGACCGTGCCGGACTTCTCGGTGATGAACAGCCGGCCCGTGCCGTCGTCGGGCGCGGCGATCGCGGTGGGCCGGGTCAGGCCCGAGGCGACCTGGGAGGCGGTGATCGCCAGCTCCTCCAGGGGCACCGCCGCCGTCTCGGCCCCGTCGGCGGCGGGCGTCTCGGCGGGCGTCTGGGCGGGTGCCGCTCCCGCGGTGAGGGCCGGGGCGGCCAGGGGGACGATCGCCATCACGGAGAGGGCGACCAGGGAACGACCGGTCCATTGACGTCGTGGCATGTCGGCTCCAGGGAATGTGGGGGGTTCCTCGGCCGGAGGCCCGTCGACGAGTGGCTTTCAGCCAATCGACGTGACTGTGGGGGGAGTTGGGCTCCGGGCGACCCATGTGACGCTACCCGCTGGCGCGTTCGTGCGCCAGGGTGTCCGCCCTCGTGGTAGTCCGGGGGGCACGCGCCCCCTACGGAAGGAAGCCTGTGAACGCTCGGACTCCGGTCACCATGTCGCCGGGAGAGGGGGCCATGGTCGCCTTCGAGGACCGCGCCGCGGTTCCCGCCACGATCGCCGCGGTGGCGGCCCTCGACGGACCGTGCCCCGACGCGGCGGAGGTGCGGGAGCGGGTCGCGGAGCGGTGGGGCGGGCTGTCCGCGCTGCATCGCCGCGTCGCCCTGCGCGGCGACGGGAGGCCGCGCCGCCCCTACGCGTGGAACGCGCCGCGCGTGGACGCCGCGGAGGTGGGGGCGCGGCTGCGGGTGGCCGAGGCGGCGGACGAGGACGCCGTGCGCGGGCACGTGGCGCGGGCGCTGGCCGAACCGCTGCCCGCGGGCGGGCCGCTGTGGGGCCTCGACCTGCTGCGGGGCGAGGCGGGCGGCGGGTTCCACCTGGTGCTGCGGGCGCACCACGCGCTGGTCGACGGGGCGTCGGTCGGCGTGCTCCTGCGGGCGCTGTGCGACGAGCCGGCCATCGCGCCGCCGGCCCCCGCCGCCCCGCCGCTCCCCCACGGCGCCCTGGCGCGGGCGGGGGCGGTCCTGGGCTCGCTGCGCGCCGCGTTCCCGCCGGGCCGGGCGCGGGAGTTCAACGACGGGGTGGACGCCGGGCGGGCGGTGGCCTGGCTGAGCGTGGAGGCGGCGGTGCTCGACGCGGCGCGCGACGCGCTGCCGGGCGGGCGGGCCACCGTCAACGACGTCTTCCTGGCGGCCGTCGCCGGGGCGCTGCGCCGGGTGAGGGGCGCGGCGGGCGACCCGCGGGTGATGGTCCCGGTGAACCTGCGCGGCCCGGACGAGGCGGAGGAGTTCGGCTGCCTGATCGGCGGGGCGCGGGTGGGTCTGCCCGTGTCGCTGCCGGGCCCCGTCGACCGGCTGCGGGCGGTGCACGGGGCGATGGCCCGCAGCAAGCGGCAGCACAGGCCCGGCGGTCTGAGCCGCCTGATGGACGCGCTCGCCGTCCCGGCGCCCGGCGCGGCCGGGGCGCTGGTGGCCCGGCTGCTGGGGTCCCCGCGGATGTGGAACCTGCTCTGCTCCAGCGTGCGTCTGAGCGACGAGCGGATGTTCCTGCTGGGCAGGCCGGTGCGGTCGGCGTTCGCCGCGTCCTGCCTGCCGCCGCGGATGGGCTTCGTCTGCGTCCTCGTCCGCTACCACGACACGTACACGCTGACCCTGACCGGCGACGCCGCCCGCGAGCCGTGGCTCGCCCCGCTGGGTGAGGCCACCCGGGCGGAGATCATCACACTTGCCGATGATTTCAGGTAGTCCCTTCATTACAACAATGGTCGGCAGTAAATCGCATTCACGCGCATTCAGGCGGACCCCGGCCAATCGAAGAAGAATGAGGTCAATTCGATTGCCGAAAAGGGGGCGAGGGAAGGACGCGGATCAAGGCCACCGAACGAAATGAGGTATTCGCATGAAGGTTCAAGGTCGGTCGGAAATCCCCTCCTTGGGAGACGCGGTGCGCACGCTGGTCGCCGAGGGCGAGACGTCGAAGCACCTGGGCGCCGGCGGCGCGCAGGCCCTCGGCGGCGGTCTGGTCGTCCTGGCCGCGCTGCTGTCGGGCAATCCGAGGAAGGACGAGCCCATCGAGGACGCCTTCGGCGGGATGGTGCAGGAGCTCTCGTACACGGGCGCCCGCTAGGAGCCGACGCATGTCACTCGCGCATCAGTCGGCGCGCGGCACGGTCGAAGCGGCCGTCCACACGCTGGCCACTGAGCTCGCCGGGGCGTTGCGGCACACGGGCGGAGGGGGTTTCTCCCTGCGGACGTGCGCGGACGTGATCGACGAGCCGGTGGGCGCACTGGGCGCGGTGCGGGGCCTGGGCGGCGACGCCCTGGCCCCGTTCCTGCTCGCCGGGCACGCGCTCACCTCCGACGACTCCGCCCTCGTCCGCGAGGCCGTGGGCGCCTACCCGGCCCCGCCGTCCGACGCCGCGGACGGCGCCCTGTGGGCGGCGCGCGACGCCGCCCTCGTCCGCGTCCTCGCCGCGCTCGGCGTCCGCGCCGAGGGCTGGGACGGCCTGGCCGCCGGGCACCTCGGCCCCACACCGGGGGAAGGGCCCGCCCCCCAGCCCGTCACGGGAGAGTGGCCGCTGCTGGCGGCCGGCCTCGCCCGCCTCTCCTCGCTCGCCCTCCCCCCCGTCGAGAGCGCGGAACGGGAGCGGGCGCGCGAGCGGCGCACCGACCTCGACCGCGGCCTGGTCCGCGCCCTGCTGCGGCGCGACCACCTGACCGCCGCCCGGCTGACGCGCTGGCTGGCGCTCGACGCCGGGCCCGACCCGGACCCCCTGCTGAGGACCGCGCTCGGCCACATCGCGGCACTGACTCCGGACCAGCCCCGCGTCCAGCTCGAACTCGCGGTGGCCCGGCGCCTGTCGAAGGAGGGTGCTGCCTGATGGACGCCACCACGGTCCGCCGTGCCCAGCAGGTCGCCGACCGGGCCCTCGCCTGGCTGGCCCGCATGCAGTCCTCCTTCGCGTTCCCGCCGGACGTGCCGGACCAGGAGGTGAACGGCGAGACGCTGAAGTCGCTGGGCGAGCTGGCGCTGGCGGCGAGCATCGTCCGGCGCGCCGCGGTCGCCGGGCCCGACACGGCGCGCACCGCGCAGGAGCTCCTGGACTTCGCCTGGCGCCAGTTCCGAGCGGGCGACCTGCTCTACGAGCTCCAGCGCTACACGCCCGCGGCCACCTACCCGCTGGAGATCTACGTGCGCTTCGCCGGTGACGGCTACCGCCACGCGGCGCTCGAAGAGCTGGTGGCCCACCTGACGGAGCTGCGCGCCGCCCGGTGCGCCGAGCAGCTCCCCCACCGCCGGCTGGGCGTCGCGGCGGCCAGGCGCGAGCTGGGGCTGCCCTCGCCCACCGACCTGGCGGGCGAGGCCGGGCACACCTGGCTGGGCGGCATGCCCGAGCCCTGGATGCTGGACGCCGGAAACGCCTACGGGGTCACCCACGCGGTCTTCCACCTGACCAACTGGGGCGCCGACCCGGGCGGCCTTCCCCCCGCGCTCGCGGACTATCTGGAGCTGTGGCTGCCGGTGTGGGTGGAGGTGTTCACCGAGACCAGGACCTGGGACCTGCTCGGGGAGTTCCTCATGGTCGGCATGTGCGTGGCGCGCCCGGTCTGGTACCCGCGGGTCTGGGAGCGGCTCGCCGCCGCCCAGCGCCCGGACGGCATGCTGCCCAACGGCTTCACCCGCCCCGCCGACGACCCGGAGCTGGCCTTCCGCAACCACAGCCACCCCACCATCGTCGCCGTGGCGGCGGGCACCCTGACCGTCTCCCGCGCCCTGGACCCCGCCCCGAGCGGTGCGGCGAGGGCCGGGGCGTGAACGACGACCGCGTGGGCGACGACCGCGTGGGCGACGACCTGACCTCGACGCTGCGGATCCACACCGACGAACTCCTGTCCGACCCCGCCATCCCGGGCACCGTCGCCGTCATGGTCCGGGGCCGGGACCGGGCCGTGCTCGCCTCGGGGCGGCGGCGCCGGGGCGAGCCCGAACGGGTGCGCGCGGGCACGCCGTTCGCCCTCGGGTCGATCACCAAGGCGTTCACCGCCCTGCTGCTCGCCGAGATGGCGGCCCGCGGCGACGTCGGCCTCCGCGATCCCATCGAGGCCCACCTGCCGCCGCCGGCGGCGCCCCGCGGTCGCCCCGACCCGCCGATCACCCTGCTCGACCTGGCGACCCACAGCGGGGGCCTGCCCCGGTTCCCGCTCAACATGGTGCGGCGCGGCCTGCCCCGGTGGATCTCCAACCCCTACGCCCGCTACCGCGTCGAGGACCTCCACCGCGCCACCGCGCGGCTGCGCCCCCGGCGGCGGGCGGTCCGCTACTCGACGTTCGGCGTCGGCCTGCTGGGCACCCTGCTGGCCGGCGCCGCGGGCACCGACTACGGCACCCTGGTCCGTCAACGGGTCCTGGCGCCGCTGGCGTTGCACGGCACCGGCATCCCGGGCACCGGCACCCTCGCTGCGCCGCCCGCCACCGGGCACCGGCGCGGGCGGCCCGTTCCGCACTGGACCCTGGACGCCCTCGCCGGCGCGGGCGCCCTCTATAGCACCGGCGACGACCTGCTGCGTTTCCTGCTGGCGCAGCTCCACCCCGACACCACGCCGCTGGCCGACGCGATCAGGGCCTCGCAGCTGCCACGGGTGCGGTACCGCAGGAGCGACAACGACGTCTGCCTCGTCTGGAACCACCGGGTCGTGGACACCCACCCGCTGTTCTGGCACACGGGTGGCACCGGCGGGTTCACCGCCTACATCGGGTTCGCCCCGTCCCTGGGAGCGGGCGCCGCCGTGCTCGCCAACTCCGTTCCCACCAGGAAGAACCCGGTCCTGCGCGCGGGGCGGCGGCTGCTGCGCCGCGCCGCGTTCCCCGACCGCTGACGCCCCGACCGGCCCGCTCCCCCACAGACGCACCCGGCGGCCCGCTGTCGCGCCGCGGGCCGCCGGGTGCCGGCCGCCGGGGTCCCCGGCGGCCACCCGCTCTCGGTGGGGGGGTCCTCAGGAGGTCCTGCCGACCGCCTGCCCGTCCGTGGGCGCGCCCGACGCCGGCCCTCCGGCCGCCGCGGCGGCCTCGGCCTCCGCCTGGGCGGCCTCCTCGGCGAGCCGCTGGTCGCCGCTCGTCGTCTTCAGCGGCTTCTCCTTGATGAAGAGGACCACCAGCAGGGCCACCGCCGCGCAGGGGGTGGCGATGAGGAACAGCTCCGCGGTCGCCGCCGCGTAGGCGTTCTCCACGACCTCCCGGATCGGTCCGGGCAGGAGCGAGGTGTCGGGAACCGCGCCGTGCCCGGCCGGTGCCCCGCCCTCCTCGACGCCGCCCGGCATGTTCTCCGCCATCTCGCTGCTGACCCGGTTGGCGAGCACCGCGCCCAGCACGCTGGTGCCGATCGTTCCGCCCATGCTGCGGAAGAACGACAGCACGGAGGTGGCCGCGCCCAGGTCCGCGGCGGGGACGTCGTTCTGCGCGGCCAGCACCAGGTTCTGCATGAGCAGGCCGACGCCGACGCCGAGGATCGCCATGTAGAGGCTGAGGAGGAAGAAGCCGGTGTCCGCGTCGATCGTGGCGAGCAGCGCGAGCCCCACGGTCATGGTGATGCCGCCGAGGACCAGCCACCTCTTCCACACACCGGTCCTGGTGATGATCTGACCGGCGATGGTGGAGGAGACCAGCAGGCCGAGGATCATCGGCAGGCTCATCAGCCCCGCCACCGTGGGCGACTTGCCCAGGGAGATCTGGAAGAACTGCGAGAGGAAGATCGTTCCGCCGAACATGGCGACGCCCACCAGGAGGCTGGCGACGGTCGTCAGCGTGACCGTGGCGTTGCGGAAGATGCCCAGCGGGATGATCGGCTCGTCGACCCGGGACTCCACGAAGACGGCCGCGGCCAGCAGCAGCGCGCCGCCGATGGTGAAGGCGGCCGTCTGCCACGAGGCCCAGTCGAACTCGTTGCCCGCCAGGGAGGTCCAGATCAGCAGTGCGCAGACCCCGGCCACGATGAGGAACGCGCCCAGGTAGTCGATCTTCACGTCACGGCGGAGCGTCGGCAGCGACAGCGTGCGCTGGAGCACCACGATCGCGGCGAGCGCGAACGGCACGCCGATGAAGAAGCACCAGCGCCAGCCGAGCCAGGAGGTGTCCACCAGCAGGCCGCCGATGAGCGGCCCCGCAACGGTGCCCACGGCGAAGACCGCGCCGAAGATCCCGGCGTACTTGCCGAGCCTGCGCGGCGGGATGACGGCCGCCATCACGACCTGGACGAGCGCGGTCAGGCCGCCGGCGCCGATGCCCTGGACGACCCGGCTGAAGATCAGCAGGTCGACGCCCTGCGAGAAGCCCGCCAGCAGCGAACCGGCGACGAAGAGCCCGAGCGACGCCTGGAGCAGCAGCTTCTTGTTGTAGAGGTCGGACAGCTTGCCCCAGAGCGGGACGGTGGCGGTCATGGCCAGCAGCTCGGAGGTGACGACCCAGGTGTAGGACGACTGGCTCGCGCCGAGGTCGGTGATGATGCGGGGCAGCGCGTTGGCCACCACGGTGCCGGCCAGGATGGCGACGAACATGCCCGCCATCAGGCCGGACATCGCCTGGAGTATCTGGCGCTCGGTCATCTCGGCCGGAACGGGCCGGTCCGGCTGCTCTGACGGCGGTGGCTGCTCCGGCTGGGCGGAGTTGGGCGCCTCGGTTGTGGTCACAACGTCCTTCTTCGTAGTTCCGTGGTGAGAGCGACGGAAGATGCGGGCCTGACGGTCAGGCGCCGGGCGGTGGGGTGGGGAGACCGGCCGCCAGATGGGCGAACGCGGCGCGGAAGACGGCGGGAAGGTCGTCGGCGCCTGGCCCCGCGGCGCTCCAGTGCTCGACGGAGACGCGCACGGCCGTCCCGGCGACGGCGGCGAGGAGGCGCGGGTACAGGCCGAGACGCTCCGCGTCGGCGGGGGTGCCCAGGCGCTCCGCGATCGCGCCGGCCATCTCCAGCTCGTCGGCCATGTGGGCACCCATGCTCCGGACGAGCAGGTGCGGCGCCCCGCGCAGGACTTGGGCGCGCAGGGCCCACATGTCGTGGCGGGCCTCCACGTCCGCCAGCTCGGCGACGATGGCGTCGCGCACGGCGTCGAGGGGCGCGACCGGCTCGGGGGCGCCGAGCACGGCGGCGCGCAGGCGCCGACCGACCTCGGAGTCGATCATGACGAACGCGTCGTCGCGGGTGTCGAAGTAGTTGAAGAACGTGCGCGGCGAGACCCCGACCGCGTCGCTGATCGCCTCCACCGTGACGTGCTCGGCCCCGTGCTCGGCGGCAAGCCGAACGGCCGCCTCCGCCAAGGCCGCACGGGTGGCCCGCTTCTTGCGCTCGCGCAGGCCCGTGGGGGCGTCCTCCTCCGTCACCTTTGCAGTGTATGAAAATCTGGAGCGATGACAAAATCATGAGCGCACAGAAAGACGCAGGATGCTTCACGAACGCACGGTCTTCTCCGTAGAGTGCCTCTGACCAGCGCGGGCTTCCAGGAGGGGAAAGGTCGTACGACATGGCGGCATTGACGGAGGTGGGCCGCGGACGGTATGCCGTCATCGGCACCGGAAGCCGGGCGCAGAGCTACGTACGCGCACTGTGCGGCGAGCACCGCGACGTGGCCGTCCTGGTCGCGCTGCTGGACACCAATCCCGGACGGCTCGACTACCACGAGGAGTTGATCCGCGGCCTCGACACCGGCGTGGACCTCCCGGCCCGGTACACGGACGCCGGTGACGTGGAGCGGATGATCGAGGAGCGGGACGTGCGGCGGGTCGTGGTGACCACCCCCGACCACACCCACGCGGACATCATCGCCCGCGCCCTGCGGGCCGGGGCCGACGTCATCACCGAGAAGCCGCTGACGACGGACGCCGACGGCACCCGGCGGATCGTCGAGGCGCTGAACGAGACCGGCCGCGACCTGGTCGTCACCTTCAACTACCGCTACTCGCCGAGGAACAGCGCGCTGCGCGAGCTGATCGCCTCCGGCGCGGTGGGCCGGGTGACGAGCGTCTCGTTCGAGTGGGTCCTCGACACCCAGCACGGCGCCGACTACTTCCGCCGCTGGCACCGCGACAAGCCGAACTCGGGCGGGCTGCTGGTGCACAAGGCGTCCCACCACTTCGACCTGGTCAACTGGTGGATCGACGACGTGCCGCGCCGCGTATACGCCTCGGGCGCGCTGCGGTTCTACGGCGCCCGGAACGCCGCCGCCCGCGGCCTGACCGACCGCCCGGCGCGCGGCACGGTCGACGCCGCCGACCACGACCCGTTCCTGCTGGACCTGCGGCGCCACGAGGACCTGCGGCGCCTCTACCTGGACAACGAGCACCACGACGGCTACCTGCGCGACCTGGACGTCTTCGGCGAGGGCATCACCATCGAGGACAACCTCGCGCTGACCGTGGACTACGAGGGCGGCCCGACGCTGAGCTACGCGCTCAACGCCCACAGCCCGTGGGAGGGTTACCGGGTCGCGGTCAACGGCACGGAGGGCCGCGCGGAGCTGGAGGTCGTCGAACGCGCCGCCGTCGCGGGCCGTTCCGCCGCGGTCGACCCGTCGATGGTCAAGGACGGCCCGGCCGACGGCGTCAGGGAGAGCGGCGAGCGCCTGGTCCTGCAACGCCACTGGGAGCCCGCCCGCGCGATCCCGATCCCCGAGGCGGAGGGCGGCCACGGCGGCGGCGACGCGGTGCTGTTCCGCGCGCTGTTCCGCGGCGCCCAGGAGGACCCGCTGCGGCGGGCCGCGGGCGTCCTCGACGGCATCCGGGCGGTCTCGGTGGGCATCGCGGGCAACGCGTCCCTGGCCGGCGGCCGCGCGGTGGACATCGCCGCCCTCGACCTCGGCCACCTCGACGACCGCCGCGGCGAGGGCGCCTGAGCGGGTCCTGCCCGCGGAAACCGCTTGATCACGCCGCCCTGCCCGGGGCAGGCTTGCGGGTCCCCGACCAGGAGGCGCGCACCCGCATGGCCCGCAGCCCTTCCCGCCACGGCATCCAGGTCCCCGACTCGCTGGCCGCCGACCACGCCAAGTACTCCGGCGACCGCGGTCGTGCCTGGATCGCCGCGCTGCCCGACCTGGTGGACGGCCGCCTCGACGCCTGGCGGCTGCGCCCCGACGGACCCGCCTCCTGCGGGGCCGTCGCGCTGGTGGTGCCCGTTCTCCGGGAGGACGAGAGCCCGGCCGTTCTCAAGGTCCAGCCCGTGGACGACGAGACCGTCGGCGAGCCGGTCGCCCTGCGCGCATGGAACGGAGACGGCGCCGTGCGCCTCCTCGACCACGACCCCGCCTCGGGGTCGATGCTGCTGGAACGCCTGGACGCGAGCCGTTCGCTGGCCTCCGTACCCGACGACCTTGCGGCCCTCCGGAGCCTCTCCGAACTCCTCGCCCGCCTCGCCGCCGCCCCCGCGCCCGCGGGGATGCGCCGCCTCGGCGACATCGCCGCCCGCATGCTCGACCGTGTCGGGCCCGCCCTGACCCGCGTGCCGGACCCGGCCTACCGCCGCCTGATCGAGAGCTGCGCGGGGGCGCTCACCGAGGTCTGCCGGGAGCCGGGCGACCGGCTCCTGCACTGGGACCTGCACTACGACAACGTGCTCGCCCCGCACCCGTCGGACCCCCGGGAGCCCTGGCTCGCCATCGACCCCAAGCCGCTCGCCGGCGACCCCGGGTTCGAGCTGCTCGCCGCCCTGCACAACCGCTGGGACGACGTCGTCGCCACCGCGAGCATCCCGCGCGCGATCCTCCGCCGCTTCGACCTGATGACCGAGGTCACCGGCCTCGACCGGCGGCGCGCGGCCGGCTGGACCCTGGCGCGCGTCCTCCAGAACGCCCTGTGGGACATCGAGAACGAGGACACCAACCCGCACACCGAGTTCGACCGCGCCATCGCGGAGACCCTGCTCGACCACCGCGGCTGAGGCGGCACGGCCCCGAGGGGACCGTGGGCGGCGAGCTCAGCGACGCCCGGTCTCCTCGCCCAGCCAGGCCAGGTACTCGGCGCTCCCCCGCGTGATCTCGGCGGCGATGATCTCGGGGGTGTCATATCCGTGGACGGCCTTGATGTGCGCCTCCAGCTCCCGGTACTTCGCGGCCGGGGTCTTGTACAGCACGCGCCACTCCCGGCCGGTCCGCACCTCGCCGTCCCACCAGTAGACGCTGGTCACCGGCCCCTCGATCTGCGCGCAGGCCGCCACGCGGGCCTCCACCGCGGAACGGGCCAGCAGCTCGGCCGCGTTCTCGCTGTCCGTCGTGGTCAGCACGGTCAGGTGGTCGGCCATCAGGTCCTCCCGGTCACGCGGCGTCCCCGCCGTCGCGCCGAGCATAGGCCAGGACGGACCCGGCGAACCCCGAAGGGAAACGCTCCGCTGGTCTAGACATGGTCATGCCATTTCTCTAGGCTCTTCCCCCAGAGTGAGAGCGCTCTCAATCTCCACTGTCCCGCCCCCACAGGTAGAGCACAGAAGGAGAACCCCCACCATGAGACGCACCGCAGGCATCCGCCTGTGCCTTTCCGCGCTGCTGATCGTCGGCGCGATGAGCGGCACCGGCGCGGTCGCGACCGAACGGTCCGCGGCCGACGAACGACCGGTGGCCGAGGCCGGGCTCGTGAACGCGCTCCAGCGTGACCTGGGCCTGACCGAGGACCAGGCCCTGGAGCGGCTGGGCCAGGAGTCGGACGCCGTCGCCATCGAACCGGCCGCGCGCCGCGCGGCCGGCGAGGCGTTCGGCGGAAGCTGGTTCGACCCGGAGGCCGGCACGCTGGTCGTGGGCGTGACGGACCGGGAGTACGCCGAGCCCGTCAGGGCCACCGGCGCCGAGGCCGAGGTGGTCCGCCACACCGAGCGGACCCTCGACACCACCCTGGCCGCGCTCGACGAGCTGGCCGGCCCGGACGGGGCGCCCGAGGGCGTCAGCAGCTGGCACGTCGACCCGCGCGCCGGCAGCGTGGTCGTCAACGTCGTCAGGGGCGCCGAGTCCGACGCGGAGGTCGCCGCGTTCCTCGCCGACGCCCGGCGCCAGGGCCCGGTCACCGTCCGCGCCACCGTCGGCCACGCCCCGGAGACCCTTGCCGCGGGCACGGTCGGCGGAGACCCCTACTACACCGGCAACGTCCGCTGCTCCATCGGCTTCTCGGTGCACGGCGGGTTCGTCACGGCGGGCCACTGCGGCTCGGCCGGGGCGGCGGTCTACGGCTGGGACCGGTCGCTGGTCGGCCACTTCCAGGGCTCGTCGTTCCCGGGCAACGACTACGCCTACGTCAGCGTCGGCAACGGCTGGTGGACCGAGCCCGTGGTCCTCGGCTGGGGCACGGTCGCCGACGCGCTGGTGCGCGGCTCGGCCGAGGCGCCCGTCGGTGCCTCGATCTGCCGCTCCGGGTCCACCACCGGCTGGCACTGCGGCACCCTGCTGGCGAAGAACGAGACGGTCAACTACAGCTCGGGCGAGGTGGTCCACGAGCTGACCAAGACGAGCGTCTGCGCCGAGCCGGGCGACTCCGGCGGCGCCTACATCAGCGGCGACCAGGCCCAGGGCGTGACCTCGGGCGGCTGGGGCAACTGCTCCGGCGGCGGCGAGACCTGGTACCAGCCGATCAACGAGATCCTCGCCGTGTACGGGCTGACCCTGCACACCGCGTGAGACCGGCGGGTGGACCATCAGGGGAAGGTGGTGGTCCACCCGCCCTATCCGCTCCGCGGCGGCGGCCGGGCGGGCCCTGGCTGTGCGGCCGTTGTGGCTGGGGTGGTGGGTGGGGCGGCTTCGACGCTTGGCCTAGGTGGCCGGCGCTTGGCCGGGTGTCGGGTTTCGTGCGGATGCACGAAAAGAGGCACCTACGGGGGAGGGTTCGTGGGTGTTCGCCGTCCCGGTGACCGGCCGGTTTGTGGGGTGGAAGAGGTGGGTGTCCGGACGGGCGCAGCGGATGACGCTCGTCTTGGGTCGGTCTGTGGGCGGTGGGCTGGGGTGGCGCGCACCCTTCGGGCCTGCCCTGGCCGCACGTATTCGTCGTCATCCGCGCGCCGCCCGGGCTTATGTAGCGGGCCGGTGGGCTCGGTTGCCCTATCGGGCATCGGAGGGCGGGGACTGTTTTCAAACGGCGCACGATCTGTTTTCAACACTCTGTTTAAAACGAAGTGTTTCGCGTTTCAGAACAGTCCCCGCCTCCAGATGCCCAATAGGGCAGACGACCGCGCACCGCTACCACTGCTCGGTTGGGCAACGAGCCCCACCGGCCCGGCGGATGACCAACAAGGGCACACAGAGGCGGCAGCAGCTGCGCGCCACCCCAGCCACAGCGAACAGACCGACCCGAGACGGCCGTCATCCGCTGCGCCCGTTCGGACACCCACCTCATCCACCCGACAAACCGGCCGGTCACCGGGACGGCGAACACCCACGAACCCCTCCCCCGTAGGTGCCTCTTTTCGTGCATTCGCACGAGACGGACACCCGGCCAAGCCCGCGCCACCTAGGCCAAGCGTCGAAGCCGCCCCACCCACAACCCGCACCCCAGAAGACCTCAGACGTGACCGAACCGCTCCAGGCACTCCTGGAGGGAGACGCCGTCGGCGATGGCCTCCCGGATCCTGACCTCCGTCCGGGTCAGTTCCTCGGCGCGCGCCAGAACCCGGTCCACGGCCGCGTCGGGCACGACGAGTGCGCCGTCCTCGTCGGCCAGCACGAAGTCGCCCGGGTGGACGGTGACCCGAGCCGACGTCGCCCCCGGCAGGTGCACGGGCTGCTGGGCCGCCGTCACCTTCCACCGGCCGATGGACTGGACGGGGGTCCGGTAGCGGGCGAACACGGGAAACCCGTGCCGCCGCAGCCACTTCAGGTCGCGGACGCCGCCGTCGACCAGCGCGCCCACGGCGCCCCGCTCGGCCATGGCGAGGGCGATGAGCTCGCCGAAGTAGCAGATGCCCTCGCCCTCACCGGCCCAGACCGTGACCTCGCCGGGGCCGACCTGGGAGCAGGCCCGCATCTTGGCCGGGTCACCGGTCCCCTCGTACGGCGCCATGACGCCCGCGACCGTGAAGGCCCAGCCCGCCAGCCGGTCGCCCGACAGCGCCGCGAGGCCGGGGTGGAGCCCCTGGTCGGGGAGGCCGATCTCGTCCAGCGCGTCGGCGGCGTTGGAGGTGTCGACCGCCGCGAAACGGGACCTGATGGCGTCACGTTCGGCTGGGGTACGGGCCATGGGGATCTCCTCGGATGCTCGGACCACGCGCCGTCGGCGCGCCTGATCGCTCCGATGATGGACGACGCGCCGGGCCCTCAGGTGCGGGCGGCCAGGGACGCCGCGTGCTGGTTGGTGAGCAGGCCGCGCGCCACCGCCGCGTTGAGGGCGGCGAGCCCACGGATCACCGGCAGCGCGGTGAGGAGCAGGACCGCGCCCACGGCCGTGTTGAACGCGATGTCCGCCGCCTCCGAGGAGACGCCGGTCATCAGGTCGAAAAGGCCGTTCCGGTCGTCGTCGGGCAGCGACCAGGACCAGGTGCCGTAGAGCAGCGCGCCGGCGCCGCCGAGCGTCCAGGTCAGCGCGACGCAGAAGCTCACGACCCGCAGCGGGAAGGAGACCACCATATGGGTCAGATCCCGCCAGGACTGCGGCTCGCTCAGCGCCCCGACGATCCCGGCCCACCCCCTGCCGCCCCGGTCCCGGTAGACGTGCGGCGGCAGAGGACGCCCGGTGACCTCCTCGACGCGCCTCCGCTCCACGCGTGCCATGCCGCGCGCCGCCCGCAGGGTGCCGGCCAGGATCGGCAGCCCGATCCAGATCACCAGGGTCGAGATCCCGGCCGAGAAGCCCGCGACCGCGGCGGTGAACGCCACGATGCCCGTGGGGAGTCCGCCCAGAACGTAGCCGAGCTCACGGCCGAACCGACCGGCGCGGCGGCCGGCCAGGTCGGAGGCGAGCGGCCTTGTGGCGGTTGAAGTCATGTCCGTCATGGCTCCAGACTGTCCCGCCACGCGGCACTCCCCCAGCCGCCTACCCGGCCGCCGTGGGGTGGGGTTATCCCCACCCCACCAGGGGTGGAAGGGCCCCGGGGCGGCCTCAGGCGCCGTCCAGGGTGATGACCACCTTGATGTCGCCGGGGCGCGCCTCGTACGCCTCGTGGCAGCGCTCCAGCGGCACGCGCCGGGTGATCAGGCCCTCCAGCCAGTCCAGGTCGGCGTGGGCCAGGGCTTGCGCGGCCTGCTGGTAGTGGCGGGGGTTCGCGTTGACGGAGCCGACGACGGCGTCGTTCTCCAGGACCAGCTCCCGGTTGAGCGCGCCCGCGTCCACGGTCAGCGTGCGCCCGGCGGAGGAGACGCCGGTGAGGCAGACCACGCCGTAGCCGCCGGTGCCGGTCAGCACGTCGAGGACGACGGACCCGGCGCCGGTGGCCTCGATCACGATGTCGGGGCGCAGCGCCGAGGTCACCTTGCCGACCTCGTCGGAGTGGTAGGTGGCGCCCAGGGCGGCGACCAGCGCGGGCTTGGGGCCCTCGGTGACCCGGTCCAGCACGTGCACGTCGAGCCCGCGCCCCGCGCCGAGCAACGCCGCCAGCAGGCCGATGGGCCCGGCGCCGGTCACCAGCACGCGCTCCGGCTCGAACCAGGCGCGCGCGCCGACGCGTTCGACCTGCTCCCACGCCTTGGCGACGACGGAGGTCGGCTCCATGAGCACGCCGACGCGGTCGAGCCTGGCGTCCAGCGGGATGGCGTAGTCGCTCTCGATGGTCCAGCTCTGGCTGGCGTAGCCGTCGCGCTCCTTGATGCCGCGCTCCGTGTAGCGGCCGTTGCGGCACATGTCGAACTCGCCGTGCTCGCAGGCCCCGCAGGGCTCGGGGTCGGGGCGGCGCACCACGCCCATCACCAGGTCGCCCGGCGTGAAGCCGCTGCCGGGCGGCGCCTCGCGGACGCGGCCGAGCGACTCGTGGCCGAGGATGAGGCGGTCGTGGCCCGGCGGGGCGGCGCCGTACTCGCCCGCGACGATCTCGCGGTCGGTGCCGCAGACGCCGAGGGCCAGGCCGTCGACGAGCAGGTCGCTCTCGCCCGGGACGGGGTCGGGAACGTCCCGCACATCGAGGGACCCGGGGCTGCTGGGTTTCACCGTGATCGCACGCATCATGTCTCACGGTGACACGGCTCCGCCCGGTCGGCCACCGGACGGCCGGTGCCCGTCCCCGCCGCGTGGGCGTCGCGGGCGATCTCGTGCGCCAGGACGCGGGCCCGAGCCGGGGGTCCCTGGTGCACGCTGATGACCCGGTCGAGCCCGCGGGCGCGTGAGCCGAAGCCCGGCGAGGCGGGGGCCGCCTCGGTGCGTACCCGCGTCCCCCGGGACGGCCGTCCGAGGCGCCGGCCGATCTCGGCGGCGGGCAGCACCTCGGGCAGGAACGACGGCACCGAGAGGCCGCGGAACCCGGTGACCTCGACGGCGAACAGGCCGAACCCGTCCCGGTTCCCCGCGCGTTCGACGGCGTCGACCGAGGCGCGGGTCCGCTCGGGCGTGGCGACCGTTCCGGCGCATCACCTCGGGGTCGGCGTTGATCGCGGCCATGGCCTCGGCGCCGGAGGGACCGGCCGGGGCGTGAGAATCGTGGTCATCCGCCATGGTCGGGGAGCCGGCCCGTCTTCCGGATCGTCCTCGCCGTCGTCAACGCGCCGGGTCGTCGGTGACCTCGGGCGTCGCGAAGCCGAACTCGTCCAGCGCGCGGGCCGCCTCGCGGTCGAGCAGCGCCACCGAGGCGCAGCCCGCGGGGAGTCGGCCCGCCTCCACCTCGGCGATCAGCCGGTTCACGGCCCTGCGGTGGCGGGCGAACGCGCGGCGCGACACGGTCCTGCCGCGCTCCCGCTGCCCGGCCAGGGCGATATGCGCGGGAACGTCGAGGAGCACCAGGTGGAATCCGGTCCCGCGACGCCTGCCGTGGCGGCCGAGCCAGCGGCGCACCCAGGCCGTTCTGCCGCAGTCGTGGACGAGGACGCCGGACTCGGTGCGCAACGCGCGGCGCAGACCGGCGTAGTGCGCGAGGCGGGCGGCGGGCCGGTAGACGGGGTAGGGCAGCCAGCGTGGCAGGCGCCCGGCCCAACGCTCCCTGACCTCCTGCGAGTCGACCAGCGTGACGCGGCCGTGCGGACCCGCCGTGCGCCGCATCAGGGTGGACTTGCCGCTGCCGGGGAGTCCGGAGACGACGACGCGGTGCCCCACGGGCCAGCGCAGCGTCGACGCGCCGTGCGCGGACGGCCCTCCGCGCAGGTCGCGGACGCGGGGATCGTCCGTCTCGTCGGCATTCCGGCCGGTCAGCTCCCCGCGGTGCGCCATATGGCCGTTGTCCCCTTCCGGACCGGAGCAGCGCGTCCCGCGCGGGCTCCCGGCCGGAGCACGACGACGAGACCTGACCGCGGACTTGGGGAAACCGTAACTTCCGCGGACGCCCGTACGCAACGGCGGACCGCGCCGGTCGTTCAGCGGCCGAGGATGCCGTCGGCGACGCGGTAGGCGAGCGCGAGGATGGTGAGGACGGGGTTGACGCCGCCGTTGGTGACGTGCAGGGAGGCGTCGGCGACATGGAGGTTGTCGTGGCCCCAGACCTTGCCCCAGGAGTCGGTCACGGAGTCCTCGGGACCGGTGCCCATCCGGCAGGTTCCGGCCTGGTGCTGGCCGCCGCTCGGCGTTCCCCGCGGGGCGCCGCCGTAGGGGAAGACGGTGCGGGCGCCGCTCGCGGTGAGCCAGGCGGCGGCCTTCTCGGCGAGGAACGCGGCCGTCCTGCGGTCCTCGGGGTGCACGGCGCCGCCGAGGCGGGCGACGGGGGCCCCGAACCGGTCGGTGGTGTCCACGGCCCGGGTCACCCGGGACTCGGGGTTGGGCATCTCCTGGACCGGCCCGGTGACCAGGGCGAGCCGCCGGTAGAGGGTGCGCATGCCGTCCCTTGCCCCCGCGCCCCAGGCGGGGATGGCGCCGAGGCGGCTGAGGGCGGCGTACGCCTGGAGGGGCGTCTGGACGAAGTCGTTGGCCAGCATGCCGCCGCCGACGATGCCGTCGTTGTGGTGCCGGTAGTCGTGGGTGGCGATGCTGGGCCCGGGGCCGACGCAGTCCTGGACGGGATCGTCGAACAAGGCGAACGCGCCCGCGTAGACGTGGCCCTGGAGGTGGCGCCCGAGGTGGCCGCCCTCGTCGCGGGGGGCGCCGAGGCCGAACGGCTCGCGGTCGGAGCCGCTGGCGAGCAGCAGGCGGGCGGTCTCGACGGCGCCCGCGGCCACGACGACGCGGTCGGCGGGGACCGTGCGGCGGGCGGGCCGCCCGTCCCGCACGGTGTGCACGGTCACGTCGCCGACGGTGCCGTGCCGGGGGTCGGTGCCGATGGCGGTGACCTGGGCGTCGGTGAGCAGGTCGCAGCGGCCGGTGGCCAGGGCGCGGGGGATGACGGTGTTGCGGGTGTCGTTCTTGAACTCGCCCCGGCAGCCGAACCCGACGCAGGTGGCGCAGCCGACGCAGGCCCCGCGGCCGTGGTAGGGCACGGAGTTGATCAGCAGCGGCACGGGCGAGGTGCGCAGGCCGAGGGCGCCCGCGCCCCGCGCGAGAGGGCGGGCGGTGCCGTTGGGCCGCACCGGCGGCATGGGGTAACCGCGGGTCCTGCCGCCTGCGTACGCGTGGCCACCGGGGTCGCCCGAGACGCCGATCTCCCACTCGGCGCGGTCGTAGTACGGCTCCAGGTCGTCGTAGGTCAGTGGCCAGTCGGCGAGTGAACTGCCCTGGGGAACGCCGTAGGTGGAGGCCATGGCGAAGTCCTCGGGGCAGAACCGCCAGGCTTGCGCGCCGTAGACGCGGGTGCCGCCGCCGACGGTCATGGCGTTGTTGGACCAGCGCGGGTCGCCCGGGGCGACGATCTCGTCGCCGTCGGGGCCGGCGGAGACACGGGGGTTGCCGTGGGC
>NZ_LAVK01000116.1 GCF_001083795.1 Streptomyces sp. SBT349 | reverse complement strand
GCCCCACCCCCTCCGAGGTCCGGGTCTTCGAGGCGGTCCTCGTCAGCCTCGCCGACCACGGCTTCACGCCCACCGCCGTCGCCGCGCGCCTCACCTACCTCTCCGCCCCCGACTCCCTCCAGGGCGCCCTCGCCGCCGGGCTGCTCGGCGGCGGCTCGCGGTTCCTCGGCGTCACCGAGGACTGCGGCCGGTTCCTCGCCGCCGCCCTCGCCGGGCTCGACGCCCCGCCGGACGACGGGGACACGGCCGCCTGGGACGCCGCCGCCCTCGACGCCGTCCGCCGCGCACGGGCCGCCGGGCTGAAGGTGCCGGGGCTCGGCCACCCGGTGCACAAGGAGCGCGACCCCCGCACGCCCGTCCTGCTCGCGCTGGCCGAGGAGGAGGGGCTGAAGGGCCCGCACCTGCGGCTCTTCGAGGCCATCGGCCGCGTCCACCCCCAACTCCTCGGCCGCGCCCTCCCGTTGAACGGCGCCGGGGTGGCCGGCGCCGCCCTCGCCGACCTCGGCCTGCCGGTCGAGCTGCTGCGCGGCTTCGCGCTCCTCGCGCGGACCGCCGGGCTGCTCGGGCACCTCGCCGAGGAGCGCCGCACCCCCATCGGCATGGATGTCTACCTGTCCGTGGACCGCAACGCGGTCTACCAACCGCCCGACCCCGCATAGCGCATAGCGCTCAGCCCGCACCGGCCCCCCACCGGAGACGAAGGAGTCCCCATGGCCGAACTGGTCGCGGTCATCGCCTCGACGCACCACCCGTTCTACTACCGCGCCAGCACCTCGACCGGCGCGGACCGGCCGCCCTTCGCGGACCAGTGGGTCGCGAAGATCGAGCGGTTCCGCGCGACGCTGACCCGGGCCAGACCGGACGTGCTGGTCATGGTCGGCAGCGACCACTTCCATCAGCTGTGGCTCGACAACATGCCGCAGTTCCTGGTGGGCAAGGCCCCGGTCTACGACGCCAACTTCTACAACGAGGAACGGGAGTTCGGCCTGCCACGGATGCGGCTGCCCGGTCACGAGGACCTCTCCGCGCACATCCTCACCAGCGGCCTCGACGCCGGTTTCGACCTGGCGTTCAGCAACGAGCTGCGGGTGGACCACAGCATCACCTGCCCGATCATCACGCTGCGGCCCGAGGCCGACCTGCCGATCGTGCCGATCTACACCAACATCTTCGCCCCGCCGCTGCCCCGGCCGCGGCGGTTCGTGCAGCTGGGCAAGGCGATCAGGGAGATCATCGAGGCATGGCCGTCCCCGCTGCGGGTCGCCGTCATCGGCACCGGCCACCTGTCGCTGGAGCTCGGCGGGCCCCGGCAGTTCGGCGAGCACGGCCCCGACCCGGCGTTCGACCGCAAGGCCGTCCGGTGGATCGCCGAGGGCGACCTGGAGGGGTGCCTCTCCGAGGTGACGCTGGACAGCCTGCACGCACCCGGCAACGCCACCCACGGCTTCATGGACTTCATGCTGATGATGGGAGTGGCGGGGGAGAACGCGCGGGCCGACCACGTCGACCACCTCGACCTCTTCCACACCATGGAGGCGTACTTCACCTGGTATCCGAACGGGGCCCCGGCATGAGCAAGTACCTCGTCAACAAGTTCCTGTTCACCGTCGACCGCGACCCGGAGCTCGTCGAGCGGTACCGCGAGGACCCGGCGGGCACCGTCGCCTGGTGGGAGGCCGAACGCGCCTCCCTGGTGCTCAACTGCGTGTCGGGCGAGGCGAGTACGTGGCAGGCGTTCACCGAGGAGGAACGGGCCGCGCTCGCCGCGCACGACTACCCGGCGCTCTTCGCGCTGGGCGCCCACCCCTTCCTCACCCTGACCCTCTTCATCGCCCTGTTCGAACGCGACCACGAACCCCTCGGCTTCCAGAAGGAGTACGCCCGGCGGCTGGCCGGGTTCTCGCTCCCCTACCCGGACATCGCGACCTGAGCGGGTCACACACGCGTGCTACCGCGTCTCGCCACCGTTCTGCTGCTCACCGCGCTGACGGCCGCAGCCGCTCCCGCCACCGCTCCCGTCCAGGTCCGGGAGACGGTGCCGCGGGAGGCGGGCGCGGACAGGCACTAGCCCGTCCGCGCCCCCGGCGTCAGCTCCGCGCGAGGTAGGCGACGAGGGAGTCCAGGAGCATGGTGCTGCCCCCCTGCGACATGTCCCTCTCCTCGGCGGTGTCACAGCCCTGGAAGAGCGTGACGCGGGACGTCCCGCCGGGGAGCTCGTGAAAGGTCGCGGTCATCAGGGAGGGCGGCAGGTCGCCGGGCCGGTCCATGGCCACGACCAGACGCCGGCCCGCGGTGACCTCCACATAGGAGCCGGTGAGGGGGAACTCCCCCCCGCCCGGGACGATCACGGTGGACTTCCACGCACCGCCCGCGCGGGCGTCCAGCTCGACGGAGCCCGGCTTGGCGCCGGTCCACTCCTCGTACTGCGCGGCGTCGGTCCACGCCTCGAAGGCGCGGGCCGCCGACGCGTCCACCTCGCGGCTCAGCTCGTAGGTGAACTCCTCGGTGGCAACGGTCTCGCCCATGGTCTCTTCCCCTCCGTACGTCCCTTCCGTGCGAAGGGAGTCACAGGGGTAGACACGCCACCTCCCGAGAACTCATCGCCGCCACGCCGGAAACTTTTCCCGGGGCCGCCAGGGCGCTCACTGCCGCTTCAGCTCCCCGACGGCGTCGGTGCCCACGCCCGGGGCCTCGAACTCGTAGAGCAGGGTGAACTCGTCCTCCACCGTCAGCGTGCCGGTCGCGTTCGGGCAGTCCCCCTGGCTGATGCGCTCGTACACCGTCACCATCCCGGGGCTCTCCTGCTCCAGCCGCCACGACCCGGCGCAGTCGAGGTCGGGGTAGGAGACCGTCGCCACCTCGTCGCCGATCTCGCCGCCGGTGTAGTCCACCTCGATGTCCCAGTCGACGTTGTTCTGGGTGGCGCTGCCCAGCCAGGTGCCCGTGAACGGGTCGTCCGCCGTGTCGGGTTGCTCCTCCGCGGGAGACTCCTCCTCGCCGGGCGACTCCTCGGCCGGAGGGGCCTCCTCCTCGGCCGGATCCGAGGACTGCGAGGGCTCGTCGTCCGGAGCGGCGGAGGCCCCCGAATCCGCCTCGTCCTCGCCACCGGTGAGGAGCGGGACCAACGTCAGGAGGGCGATGGCCACCACCGCCACCACCACCGCGACGAGAGCCACGGAACGGCCCCGGCGCGTGGGCGCCGCGGGCCGCGGGCCGGTGGTGACGTGGGTCGGGCCGGTCACGGTGCCGACCGGGGGTGGCGGCGTGGGGGGGTAGGACGGTGAGGTGACCGTCGGCATCCCGGAGTGCGGCGGCGCGGCGGACGGCGCCGCGGGCGGCGCGGCGGGCGGCCCGGCGACCTGCGTGGCCGGGGGCCCTTCGAGGTCGAGCAGCTCCACGGCGTCCCTGGCCAGCCGGTCGGTCAGCTCGGGCGGCAGCCACGGGCCGGCGCCGCTCACCTGCCCGGCGGCCAGCTGCTCGATCTCCCCGGGCGACGGCCGCAGGCCCGGCTCCTTGGCCAGGCAGCGCTCCACCAGCTCGCGCAACGGCCCGGTGAGGTCGCCCAGTCGGGGCTCCTCGGCCACGACCCGGTACATGAGCGAGTGGACCGCGCCGTCCTCGGTGTCGAACGGGCCCTTGCCGTTCACCGCGTACGCCAGCACCGCGCCCAGGCTGAAGATGTCGCTCGCCGCGTCGAGCCGTTCGCCCCGCACCTGCTCGGGGGACATGAACCCGGGCGAGCCGATCACCACGCCGGTGCGGGTGACCACGCTGGCGTCGGCGGCGCGCGCGATGCCGAAGTCGATGACCTTGGGGCCGTCCACGGTGACCATCACGTTCGACGGCTTGAGGTCCCGGTGCACCAGCCCGCTGCCGTGGATGGCGATCAGCGCGCCCGCGAGCCCCTGCGTCAGCCGCCACACCGTCGGCTCGGGGAGCGGCCCGAACAGCTCGTCGACGACCCGCTGCAACGGCGGCCCCGCCACATAACCCGTCGCCACCCAGGGGACGTCGGCCTCCGTGTCGGCGTCGAGCACGGGCGCGGTCCACTCCCCGCCCACCCGCCTCGCGGCGTCGACCTCGCGCTCGAAGCGGCGGCGGAACTCGGGCTCCGCGGCGAACTCCGCGTGAACCAGCTTCACCGCCACCATCCGGCCCTGTGCCGAACGCCCGAGGAAGACACGCCCCATGCCCCCGGCGCCCAACGCCCTCAACAGTCGGTACTGCCCCAACACCTGTGGATCTTCCGGTCGCAAAGGTCTCACCGCGTCCCCGTTCCTGAATCGTGAGTGCCCCCAGTATCCGGCTAGGGCCTGTCCGGCGAATCCTCGCGGGCTCCCGGCGCCGGCGGATGGGGGTGCCTCCCAGGCCCCGAAGGGCCTGGGGGGGCCTCGCCGCGTTACCGAATCGCCCCGGTACTCCCCCAGACTCCGTCCGGGAGGTGCCCCCACGTACGAGGGGCGACCCGGTTCCCTCCTTGCCCGCCAACGGGCAGGAGGGGCCCAGCGATGCACCGCATTGGGGGCACCTCCCAGCCGTCAGGCTGGGGGAGCCGCTCGCTATCCACGAAGATCCGCCGGACAGACCCTAGTCCCGCTCCTCGGGGGACCGGCCGGGGATGGCGAGGGTATCGAGGCGGTCACGCTGGTCCCGGGTCAGGCGGAGATCCCTCGCGGCGACGTTCTCCTCCAGGTGCGCCATCCGGGCCGTGCCCGGGATCGGCAGGACGACCGGCGAGTGGCCGAGCAGCCAGGCGAGCGCGACCTGCGCGGCGGTGGCGCCGAGTTCGGCCGCGACGGCGTCGATCTCGGCCGCCGCCCCCGGCACCGCCACGGCGACGGGCCGCCACGGCAGGAACGCGATCCCCGCCGCCTCGCAGGCCGCCAGCACCGGCTCGTGCTCGCGGTCGAGCAGGCTGTAGCGATTCTGCACGCTCACCACGTCGATCAACTCCCGTGCCAGGCCCAGCTCCTCGACGCTGATCTCGGAGAGTCCGAGCCGTCCGACCTTGCCCTCGTCCTGGAGCTCCCGGAGCGTGCCGAGCTGGTCGGCGAGGGGCGTCTCCGGGTCGATGCGGTGCAACTGGAGCAGTTCCAGCCGTTCGACGCGCAGGCGGGTGAGGGCGTTCTCCACCTGATCCCGCAGGATGCCGGGCCGCGCGTCGAGCTTCCACTCGCCCCCGGGGCCCGTGCGCGCGACGCCGACCTTGGTGGTGACGAGCAGCCCCTCCGCGTAAGGGTGCAGGGCCTCGGCGAGCAACTCCTCGTTGGCGCCGCCGCCGTACAGGTGGGCGGTGTCGACCAGCGTGACGCCCAGTTCGACGGCCCGCCGGGCGACCGCGACGGAGGTCTCGCGGGCCGGGCCCGGCTCGGTCGGCAGGCGCATGGCCCCGAAGCCGAGCCGCCCCACGGCCAGATCCCCGCCGATGCGGAACGTGTTCGATGCCATCGCTGCCCCAGCCCCCTCGTCCATGGGGTCACCGTAACCGGCCACCCGAGCGCGTCGCATCACGGACGGCAGCGGGGCCCGGCGGGACGGCCGCGTTCGACCCGAATTCCCGATGTATTCGGAGCGTGAGAATTCTGGGTAATACCCGCCCTTGCCCGCCTCCGTTCGCCGGCCCTACGCTCGCCGGGACCTGCTGATGACATCGCTTTGGAGGCGAGTATGGCGGACAATGCCGCAGACAAGACCACGGAGAATGAATTCCCCGAGGTGGAGGTTCAGGTCTCCCCGGTGGCCGAGCGTGCCCGCGCGACCTTCGCCAAGACGCACGCGCGTCCCGCCGTTCCCAACCTTGCTCAGATGTTCGGGAACGCGGTGAAGTAGCGCCTGGCTCCTGCGCGTATCCGGGTCTCCGGGTCTCCGGGCTCTGGTGCGCGCAGAGTCATTTCCGCGCCGCGTCTGGAAATGATTGCGTTCGGCGAACACCAGGGGATTGAGGGAACGTGGTGAGACCTGCCTCGGCACTCGGTCGGGCATTGGCGGTCGAATTCGGCCCTGACTTCGTAGGGAAACAACTCAGCAACGAGGTGGTACTCACCCACCTCGACCCGGAACTCCTCCAGGAGCACTTCTCCTGGCACGACCTGAACGAGATCCTCTCCCGGGGCCGCGTGGAGCCCGCGGAGCTGACGCTGTGCGCCGGGGGCAGGCCCCTGCCCGAGCACGCGTACATGGCCACCCGCGCGGGGCACCGGGTGGTGGACCTGACGAAGACCTTCGCCCTCATGCGGTCCGGCGTCAGCCTCATCATCGACTCCCTGGACCGGATCCACCCCGCCATCCGGGCCGCGACCGACGACGTGATGCGCATGGTGGGCGAGGCCGCGTCCTGCAACCTCTTCGTCACCTTCGACGACTCGCAGGCGCTCGACAGCCACTTCGACGAGGTGGACACCTTCGTCGTCCAGGTGCTCGGCACCAAGAGCTGGCGCGTGCACGGCCCTTCTGAGGAGCACCCGGTGCCGGAGTACGGCGACAGCGACCCGGCGCGCTGCCCGGCGGCCGTGCTCTTCGAGAGGACGCTCGAACCGGGCGACGTGATCCACGTTCCCCGCGGCTGGTGGCACACCGTGCGGGGCGGCGGCGAGTCCAGCCTCCACCTCACCTTCGCGTTCACCCGGCCCACCGGCTACGACTGGCTGCGCTGGGTGGCCTACCGGGCCCTCGCCGACGTCAGCGTGCGGGAGAGCCTGGCACGCGCCGGTACGCCGCAGGAGCAACGGGCGCAGGCCGAGCGGCTCCTCGACGCCTTCATGGACGAGGCGAAGGGCCTGACGCTGCGGGACTTCTTCGACGTCGAACGGCGCCGGGCGGGCGGCAGGGACACCGCCGGTCTGCCCTGGGACGTGCTGAGGGCGCGCCCGCCGGCCGAGGCGGTGGTCGAGCTGGCGACCGTCCGGCCTCCCCTGCTCGACGTCAGGGACGAGCAGGTGGTGCTCACCGCGGTGGACCAGGAGTTCGCCCTGCCCGTCGCCCACCGCCCGGCCTGCGAGGTGCTGGTGCGCGAACGCCGCATCCAGGTCGGGGAGTTGGCCGCGCGTGCCGGCACCTCGGTCGCCGCCGTTGCGGCACTGGTCTCCGCGTTGCTGCGGGCCCGCCTGGTCACCGTGGCCGATGAGCGGGCGCGGCGGGCCGAGGGGTGGCGGGCCTCCTGATGGACACCGCCATCCGGCCGGGCGCGGGCGCCCTCGGGCTGCCCGCCGCCGATGTCGACGCCGTGCTCTCGGGCGCCCTCGACGCCGACGCGGTGATCCTGGGGCTGCCGTTCGACGCCGGGGTGGCGGGCGTGCCGGGCCAGCGCCACGGCCCGGAGATCTTCCGCAAGCTCTCCCCCGCCCACGACTGGCGCGTCGACGAGGACGGCTCCCTGGGCGGGCTGATCGACCCGCTCACCGGGGGCCAGGTGCTCGGCGGCCGGCGGGTGTTCGACCTCGGTGACCTGGGATCGGTGCCGATCGACCCGCGGGTGGGGCGGACCGCGTACTACCGGGCGCTGTCCCGGCTCGCGCACCGGCTCGCCGGAACGGCCGCGACACCCCTGTTCGTCGGAGGGGACCACAGCCTCTCCGCCCCCGTCGGGGCGGGCCTGGCGGCCGAGCACGGGCCGGTGCACGTCGTCTGCTTCGACGCCCACTGCGACTTCAGCGCCCGGCCGATGCCCGACGTCGCCGACATCACGCACGCCGACTTCCTCGGGCACCTGCTGGAGACCGGGGCGGCCTCCGGATGCGAGCTGTACGGCGTGCGGACGTATCTCCCGGCCTCCTGCGGACCGTTGCCCGAGAGCCTGCGCTGCGCGTACGGATACGGCTTCGCGGACCCCGCGGACCCCGCGGATCCCGCGGATCCCGCGGACCTCGCGGACTCCGCGCACGGCAGGCCGACGTACCTGTCGATCGACCTCGACGTGATCGACCCCGCGGAGTTCCCGGCCACCGGGCACCCGGAGGCGGGCGGCTACCGCCTGCGGGAGCTGCTCGCCGCCGTCGCACACGTCTGCCGCACGCGGCGCGTGGTCGCGGTGGACATCGTGGAGGCCCTTCAGGACGACCGGGAGAACCGCACGACCAGCGCGGTGATCTCCGCGCTCGTCATGACCTGCCTGCGGGCGCTGCTCGACGACCACCGGGAAGGGGCGAGCGGGAGATGACCACGGACACGGCCGGACGGACGCCGGCCGGCGGCCTGCACGACTGGCAGATCGCCCTGATCGAGGAGACGGACCGGCCCGACATCCGGGCGCGCGGCTCCTCCGCCGCCGGCACCAACGCCGGGGAGCGGGACGTCACCATCCGGCGGCACCGGGGCCTCACCTGGATCTACAAGGTGTGGGAGAGCGACCGGCACCGCGGGCGCTTCCACCTGTACGCGCCCACCACGGGGAGGGTCCACGGGATCAGCGCGCGCCAGGCCGAACTGCTGCGAGCCACCGGCTGGGAGCCGACCGGCCCCGCCGAGGAGGCGGAGACCGCCGAACTCGCCCGGCTGATCAGGCCGTTCGACGGACCGGGCTGGCAGTTCCCCGAGGTGCGCCCCGATGCACGCCTCGAACGACCGCGGGTGCGGGTGCTGATGCTCAACCCGACCGAGCAGTGCAACATCCGCTGCACGTACTGCTATTACGGCGGTGCCTACCCGGGCACCCGGCCGCACCAGACGGCCTCCCCGGCGGCGCCCATGGTGAAGGCCGCGATCGACCTCTTCGTCACCGGCGAGGAGCGGCTCGAACCCGCCCAGCGGGCCGTCTACTTCTTCGGCGGCGAGCCGCTGCTGGCGTTCGACCAGCTCAGGGAGGCGGTGCTCGCCCTGGAGGAGCGGAAGAGGGAGGTCGGCGCGCGGATGGAGAACCTGGTCGTCCAGGTCAACTCCAACGGGATGCTGCTGACCCCGGAGATCGTCGACTTCCTGGTCGAGCACGACATCTACCTCAACCTCTCCGTCGACGGGCCCAACCACGACCGCTACCGGGTCGACCGGCGCGGCAAGGGCACCCACGACCGGGTGCGGGAGCGGGCCGACTGGCTCGCCGAGAACCGGCCGGACTACTTCGCCTCGCGCGTCGCGATCATCTGCGTCCTGTCGGCGCCGCTCGACGAGGCCGCCCTGTACCGGTACTTCAGCGGGTGGCCGACCGCGCTCCGGGCGCTGGCCTGGGACTTCGACCTGCTGCTGCCGGGCGGCGAGGAGTCGTACTCCGACTTCCGGCGGATGTTCGCCGAGCAGCGCCGGGTCTGGGACCTGTTCGTCGCCTCCCACCGGCTGCCCTACGCCGAACGCGAGCGGTCCGGCCGCTACCGTTTCGCGTTCAGCCACGGCTTCCTGCACCGCTCCTTCCACCGGGCCCTGAACCAGCCGGAGCGGGACGGCGGCCCCCGGTTCGGGCACCTGCTGGGCGCCCAGCTCGTCCCGGGGAACGAGTACCTGGTGCTCGGCTCCGACGGCACCCTCTACTCGTCGTACGAGTACCAGTCCCCGGACTTCGCCGTCGGCCACACCGACCGGGGTGTCGACCCGGAGGCCGGGACCGAGCAGCTGCGGATGTTCCGGGACGCCGTGGCGGCCGGCTCCTGCCGCACCTGCTGGGCCGCGCCCATCTGCACGGTGACCGTGCCGGAGGCCCCCTTCCGGAGGTCGGACCCGGCCGGGACCGTGGTCGACAAGGTGGCGGCCAAGCGGGCGCGCTGCCTGTCGGAGCGGGAGAACCTGGAACAGGGCCTGCGGGCGCGTGCCGACATCGAGGACGCGTTCGGGGCCGAGGCGCTGCGGGGGCACCGCGAGGACTGGACCCGGCAGGCGGAGGGGAGCGGTCGCCTTGACTACTTCCACGCCTGACGCGGCCACGACGGCCGCGCGGCTCTGCGGCGACCGGCCCGCCGTGCTGCGCGGCGCCGGCCTCGGCTGGCCCGTGTACGCCGCGCTGCGCGAGGCACGGCTGCGGGAACGCGAGGACCGCCCGGTGGTGGCGGAGGACGCGGAGCGCCGGCCGGTGACCGTCCGGCTGGGGGAGGTCCTCGACGAGGTGCGGGCCCGGCGCCCGGTGGGGCTGTACCTGCGCGACCAGCGGGTCTCGGAGTTCGACCCGGCCCTGTGGGGCCTCGTCCCCCGCGCGGTCCGCCGGCTGAACTGGCTGCTGGCGCTGCCCGCGGAGGAACGCCCGGACTGGGCGTGGCTGATGATCGGCGGGGCCGGGACCAGCTCCCCGACGCACGTCGACACCATGGGGAGCGCGGCGTGGAACCTGCTGTGCGCCGGGCGCAAGGCGTGGACCTTCCACTCGCCCGAACACGCCGAGCGGTGGGGCCTGTTGCCGCCCGGCTGCCGCGCCGAGGAGGCGTGCGCCGAGGAGCGCGTCGACCTGGTCCAGGAGCCGGGGGACCTCGTGGTGACGCCCAGCGGATGGGCCCACGAGGTGCGCAACGTCACCGGCGCCATCTCCGTCACCGCCAACTTCATCAACCACGCGAACCTCGACTTCGCCAAGCGGTACGCCGAGGCGCTCGGCCAGACGGCGAACCACGCGGTGCTCACGGCGGTCGGCGCGACGTTCGCGCGGCTCGGCGGCGGGAGCCACGGCCGGTGAACGGGGACGGCCTGCCGTTCACCCTCCCCCGGGTGAGCCTGGGCACGTGGCGGATGCGGGGCCCGGAGGCCGCCACCGTCGTCCGGGAGGCGATCGCCCTCGGCTACCGCTGCGTCGACACGGCCACCGGATACGGCAACGAGGAGGCGGTGGGAGCCGGGATCCGCGCCGGTGGCGCCGACCGCGAGGACCTGCTGATCGTCACCAAGTTCCCCGAGGAGGACGCCGGACGCGAGCGCGAGACGCTGCTGCGGAGCCTGGACCTGCTCGGCGTGGAGTACCTCGACCTCTGGCTGATCCACGCGCCGCTGGACGCCGACGGGTCCCTGGCCCTGTGGGAGCGGTTCGTCGAGGCGAGGGAGAAGGGCCTGGTCCGGGCGATCGGCGTGAGCAACTTCCGGCCCGACCAGGTGGACGACCTGGCCGCCCGCTCCGGCGTCGCCCCGGCGGTGAACCAGGTCGCCTTCGGTCCCCGCCACTTCGACCCCGCCCTCGCCGGCCACCACGCCGCCCGGCGGATCACCGTCCAGGGCCACAGCCCGTTCAGCGAGAACGACCTCGCCCACCCGGTGCTGCGCGCCACCGCCGAGCGCCACGGCCGCGGCGTCCACCAGGTCCTGCTGCGCTGGCACGTCGAACACGGCGTCCCCACCGTGGCCAAGTCGGCCTCCCCCGCGCGGCTCGCGGCGAACCTCGAAGTGTCCGAGTTCTCCCTGGACCCCTCCGAGGTGGCGGCGATCGACCGCATCGGCGCCGAGGCATCAGGGGGACCAGGGGGACCAGGGGCATCAGGGGGGAGAGCGTCATGAGGGTGGAACTGGAGTCGGTGCACCGCGGCTACCGCGTGCGCAGGCCCGCGGAGACCGGCGGACGCCTCACCCGGCTCGTCCGCAGGGTCCCCGGCGAGGTGAGGGCGCTGCGCGGGATCGACCTCCGGGTCGACGCGGGCGAGGCGGTCGGCTACATCGGGCTCAACGGCGCCGGCAAGTCCACCACCATGAAGCTCGTCGCCGGGATCCTCACGCCGACCGCCGGCCGGGTCACCGTGGACGGCCGCGACCCGCACCGCCACCGCCGGCGCCTGGCCGCCGAGCTGGGATACCTCGCCGCGCAGCGGGCCAGCCTCTGGTGGGACCTGCCGGTGCGGGACTCCTACGAACTGGTCCGGCGGGTCTACGCCATCGAGCCGGCCGTCTTCCGGCGCCGCAGGGACCACCTCGTCGCCCGCCTCGACATCGGGCGCCACCTCGCCACCCCGGTGCGCGAGCTCTCGCTCGGCAACCGGACCCGCGCGGAACTGGTGGGCACCCTGCTGCACGCGCCGCGCCTGCTGCTGCTCGACGAACCCACCATCGGCCTCGACATCTTCGCCCGCGAGGCCATCTGCGACGTGCTCCGCGCCACCCGGCAGGACACCGCGCCGACCATCCTCATGGCCAGCCACGACCTGCGCGACGTGGAGGCGATCTGCGACCGCATCGTCATGATCGACGACGGCAGGCTGGTGTACGACGGGAAGCTCGACGAGCTGCGCGCGCTCGGCGGCGGCCACCGCAGGCTCGTGGTCCACCACGCGGCGGGCCACCGGCTCCCCGCCCCGCCCGGCCTGGAACGCGTCGCGGGCGAGGCCACCACGGTCACCACCTACGCGTTCCGGCAGGGGGAGCTGCCGGGCGAACTGCTCGCGACGTTCTTCTCCGACCCCCGGGTCGACGACGTGCGGATCGAGGCGCCGAGCCTGGAGAGCCTCATCAAGGACCTGTATCTGAGGGGCACATGACGGCGGTGGCGCGACGGGTGTGGCAGGCCCACCTGGCCATCGCCGGCACCCAGGTGAAGGTGGCCTTCACCTACCGGACCAGGGCGTTCGCCCAGGGAGTGGGCGCCCTGCTGCTGATCGGCCTCCAGGCGGCCCTGTGGACCGCCGTGTACGCGGGCGGCGACGGCCCGGCGCGGGCCGACTGGCTGACGCTGCGCCAGACGCTGGTGTACGCGGCGGCGGGAACCGTCTGGGTGCTCTGCGTCCCGGGCCTCACGCTGGCGCGCCAGCTGGAGACGAGGATCAGGGACGGGCGGATCGTCAAGGAGCTGCTGATGCCCACCGGGTTCCTGCCACAGTGGTTCTCCGCCGCGCTCGGCCGCTCCCTCGGCGTCGCCGCCCTCGTCGGCGTTCCCGCGGTGCTGGCCGGGGGGACGCTGCTGTACCCGTTCGCCGTCGATGCCTCCTACGCCGCGCGGCTGGCGCTGACGGTCGGCGTCGCCTTCGTCGTCCTGTTCCACCTCAGTTACCTGATCGGCCTGTCCGCGTTCTTCATCCGCCGCGTCGACGGCCTCAACGAGGTCCAGGAGGCGCTGCTCCTCCTGCTCGGCGGCTCGATGATGCCGATCTCGCTGTACCCGGCGGCGCTGCGGGACGCGGCGGTCTGGACCCCGTTCGTCCACGGCTTCTACACCCCGCTCGGCACCCTGGTGCGGGACCCGTTCGTGGACGGCCGGGTCATCGCCCTCGGGGTCTGCTGGGCGGTCGCGCTGACGGGCGCGAGCGTGCTGTGCACCCGCGCCGCCCTGCGGAAGCTGGTGATCGCCGGTGGCTGACACCCTCGCGGGGCTGAGGAGATCCGCCGGGATCGCGCTGCTCGCCACCCGGATGAACGTCCGCAGCCATCTGGTGCACCCGGGCGAGGTCCTGCTCGCGAACGTCGGAGCCCTGGTCCAGGCGGTCTCCGGAACGGCCGTCCTCATGCTGGCGCTCTCGGCGTCGGGCACCGTCCACGGCTGGACGCTGGCCCAGTGGGCGGTCCTGACGGGGTTCACCATGGTGGCCCGCGCCCTGTGGAACGCCGTCTTCTACGGCACCCTGGACATCCCGGACATGGTGCGCACCGGGGAGCTCGACCACTACCTGGTGCGTCCGGCCAGCCCGCTGGCGCTCATCCTCTTCTCGAAGGTCGACACGGACGTGTGGATCGAGATCGTCATCGGCACCGGTCTCCTGGCCGGCGCCCTCCACCTCAGCGGGGCGGACGTCTCCGGCCCCGTCCTGGCGTTCATCCCGCCGGCGCTGGCCGGTTCGGCCCTCGTCTTCGCGGCCATGCACCTCGCCGTCACGGCCCTGTCCTTCTGGCTGCGGCAGGACGCGATGCTGAGCATGCTCATCTGGCGGCTGGACAGCTTCGCGCAACTGCCGATGAGCTTCTACCCCGTCTGGCTGACGGCCGTCTTCTCCACCGTCGTCCCGTTCGCCTTCGTCGGCTACTACCCGTGCCTCTACATCCTCGGCATGACCGACTCGCCGTTCGTCTGGGCCCTCCCCCTGGTGGGGGCGCTGCTGTTCGCTCTCGCGGTCCTCCTGTGGCGACGCGGGATCGACCGCTACTCCAGTACCGGTTCCTGAGGAGGCCCCCGGTGGACAGGCTCACCGCGTTCGAGCGCGACGGGTACCTCGTGGCGGACGTCTTCCCCGAGGACGAGGTGGCGGAGATGAGGAGGATGGTCTCCCGCCTCATCGCCCGACCGGTCTCCGGGCACCCCCGCCTGCACATCCACGCCGCGTCCGGCACGCCCCTGCGGCACCTCGACCCGTTCAACCCGTACGCGGTGTGGAAGGTCGTCAACACCCCGCTGGCCGGGGACGACTGGTACGCGCTGATCCACGACCGGCGGGTCCTCGACATCGTCGGCGAGCTGCTGGGCCCCGACATCAACTTCCACATGGGGTTCGCCCGGCTGCGCCCCCCGGGGCTGAGGGCCGAGGAGGGCTGGCACCGCGACGCGGACACCGACCGGCACACCCGCCCCGAGCTGGTCACGGCGCTGATCTACCTCGACGACATGGACGCCGCGTCCGGCGCCACGGTCGTCTGGCCGGGCAGCCACCGCCACCACGGGACCGAGCCCGAGGACCACCAGGCCCTGCCGGTCCGGGCCCGCGCGGGGTCGGTGCTCTTCCTCCACTGCCTCACCGCGCACCGGGCCAGCACGAACGTGACGGCCCGCCACCGTTCGATCCTGCTCCACGAGTACAAGAGCGCGCGCGCCGTGGAACTCACCCCCAACGACGCCGCCTTCGGGGATCTCCCGCTGCGCAGGGGCGGGCGGAGCGTGCGCGTGCCGTAGAGCGCCGACTTACGGTACCGACCATGGACATCGCCTTCCGACGCCTCCTCGCCTCCGACACCGCACATCTGGTCCGCTTCCTGACCGGGGAGGTCTGGCCCTTCCACGTGGTCAGCACGGTGGACCGGGAGACGGCGCGCCGGTGGATCGCCGAGGGGCGCTTCGAGAGCGAGGAGAACCGGAGCTTCTGGATCGTCGCCGACGAGGACGAGGAGAGCGCCGGCCTCGTCCGGCTCATGGACCTGGGGGACGACACCCCCCTGTTCGACCTGCGGATCCGGGCGGAGCGGCGGGGCGGCGGCGAGCGCGAGGCGGCCGTGCGGTGGCTGACGCGGTACCTGTTCGAGGAGTTCCCCGAGGTGCGCCGCGTCGAGGCCACCACCCGGCGGGACAACCGCCCGATGCGGCGGGTCCTGGCACGGTGCGGCTACGCCAAGGAGGCCCACTACCGGGAGGCGTGGCCGGCCCCGGACGGAACGTTCCACGACACGGTCGGCTACGCGGTCCTGCGCCGTGACTGGCTGGCGGGAACGGTGACGCTCCCGGACTGGGACGACGAGCCGGACGCCTCGTAAGTCGGTGGCGCCCCGGGCCTCGCGGAGGCATGCTCCGACGCATGGTTTCGATAGTGCAGAACGTCGCGATCGACTGTGCGGACCCCTACGAGCTGGGGCGGTTCTGGAGCGGGGTGACCGGCAGGCCGCAGCACCCCGAGGACCGGCCGGGCGACTCGGAGTGCGAGGTGTCGCTGCCGGGAGGAACGGTGCTGCACTTCAACCAGGTCCCGGAGCCGAAGACGGGCAAGAACCGGATCCACCTGTGCCTGCGCCCCGAGACCCCGCGCGAGGAGGAGGTCGAGCGCCTGCTGGCCCTCGGCGCCACCCCGGTCGCCGACCGCCGCAAGCCCGACGGCGCGGGCTGGGTCGTCCTGGCCGACCCCGAGGGCAACGAGTTCTGCGTGCTGAGCAGCGCGGCCGAGAGGGCGGCCCTGTCCCACTGATCCCCGGGGCCGGGGCCGGGGCCGGGGCCGGGGGCTACGCGAGGCGGGCCGGGTCGACGGTCCCGCGACCGATGAGGGTACCGATGTGCCCGGCCCGTGCCGCAGCCGATCTCCAGAACCGACGCGGGTTCCCCGAGAAGCTCCACTCCGGGACCGTGGTCCTCGTATTGAGTCCAGCGGAAGACGGGACCGGACGCGGCGAGGTCACCCTTCGCGCTGTCGGCATAGGCATCCCAGAGCTCGCGCTCCGTATCGATGTCGTGCTGCGCCGGCACGGTGCTCCTTATCCCCGTTATCCCCGAGAAGGCCCCCGGGGGTGGCTACTCGAAGCGGGCCGGGTCGCCGGTGCCTCGGCGGATGATTTCCGGGTCTCCCTGGGAGAAGTCGACCACCGTGGTGGGGACGGTCCCGCAGTCGCCGGAGTCGAGCACGGCGTCCACCACGTGGTCGAGCCGTTCCTTGATCTCCCAGCCCTGGGTCAGGGCCTCCTCCTGGTCGGGCAGGAGCAGGGTGCTGGAGAGCAGCGGCTCGTCCAGCTCGGCGAGCAGGGCCTGGACCACCGGGTGGTCGGGGATCCGGACCCCGATGGTCCGGCGCTTGGGGTGCAGCAGCCTGCGGGGTGCCTCCTTGGAGGCCGGGAGGATGAACGTGTAGCTGCCGGGCGTGGCCGCCCGAACCGCGCGGAACGCCGTGTTGTCTATCCGCGCGAACTGCCCCAGCTGCGTGAGGTCGCGGCAGACGAGGGTGAAGTGGTGGCGGTCGTCGAGCTTGCGGATGGCGCGGATCCGGTCGACCCCCGCGCTGTCGCCCAGGCGGCAGCCGAGCGCGTAGCAGGAGTCGGTCGGATAGACGATGAGACCTCCGGAGTTGATGATCTGCACCACCTGGTCGATCGCGCGGCGCTGTGGGTTCTCCGGGTGCACATCGAAGTATCTCGCCATGCGGCCGAGCTTAGGGCCTGTTTCGGGATACCTGGGCCAGGCGTAGAAGCCGCCCCACCCGTCCGTTTGCGGGGGAGTGGGAGGGGGAGAGATGCCCTCGGGCGGGAAGTCCCTTGTCCGAACGGAGGCGGCGGGATGGTCAGGCCACCGGATGTCGGCGCTCCCGCACCGGAGTTCACCCTTCCCGGGCTGCTGTTCGACGGGGAGGCGGCCGAGCGCCGCACGTACCGGCTCGCCGATGCCGAGGGCGGGCCGCTCGTGCTGGCCTTCTACCCCGGCGACGACACGCTCGTCTGCACCAGGCAGCTGTGCTCGTACGCGTCCGACCTCGACCGGTTCCGGGAGCTCGGCGCCGCCGTCTGGGGCATCAGCCCCCAGGACCTCGACAGCCACGAGCGGTTCGCGCGCAAGCACCGGCTCACGTTCCCGCTGCTGGCCGACGGCGGGGAGGCCGTCGCCGCCGCCTACGGCATCACGGCCCGCGGCCTCGGCCTGCGCCGCTCGGTGTTCGTGCTGGACGGCCAGGGCACCGTCCGCTGGCGGCACATCGCGCTGCTCGGCCTCACGTTCACCCGAGTCGACGCCCTCGCCGAGCAGTTGTCCCTGCTGCGTGAGGGCGGCGGCTGATCCCGGATCGGCCCCGGCCCCGCTTCACGGCACGGGGTGCGGGCCCACCGGGACGGTGACATGGGTCGGCGGGGGCGCGCTCTCGTCCACGGAGGCGGTGAACTCCAGGCCGTCGTCGCGGCAGATGAACTGCATCACCTGCCGCCCGGCCGCCGCCGCCCGGATGAGGCCGCCGGTGGTGGCCCACATCCCGGAGAGATAGAAGTCCTTCAGGCCCGGCAGGCCAGGGCCGTGCTTCTTGACGAGCTCCTCCATGGTCTCGCCGCTCTCGACGAAGGGCTGCCAGCCGAGGACGGTGCCCTCGTGGTTGCCGGTGTAGCGGATCTGCGTCAGGGGGGTGGAGGTGTCGCGCACCGCGATGGCGTCCTTCAGGCCGGGGTAGCGCTCGTCCAGGAAGGCGACGACCGTGTCCCGCACGCGCCGTTTGGCCGCCGAGTAGGCGCGGCCGTGCCGGACCGGCAGGGTGTGGAGCTCGCCGCCCCTCCGCAGCCGGCTGCGCTGCTCGGGGCCCTCGCTCAGCTCGCGCCACGGCAGGGCGTCGGAGAAGTAGGTGGCGTACACGACGCTGGTGCCGGGGGGCGACATCTCGGGGTAGTGGCGGCTGCGGAACTGGACGTTGAGACTCGGGTGCCTGATCCCGGGCAGCCGGGCGGCCGTTGCCTCGTCCAGGAGGTGGGTGGTGGTCGGCTCCCCCTCGGGGAAGGCGCGCCGCAGGCCGAGGAACTGGATGACATAGCCGGGGAAGACCATGCCCGGCTCCTTGACGGTGTGCGTGTAGAGCCGCCGGTAGCCGTCGCCGAGATAGCGCCCGCCGAGCAGCTTGAGGAGGGTGGTGGGGCCGTCGCAGGCGGAGACGACGACGTCGGCGTGGAACCGGCGCCCGTCGGAGAGCCGGACGCCCACCGCGCGGTCGTCCTCGACCAGGATCTCCTCGACCTTCGCGTTGTAGGTGATGTCGCCGCCGAGCCGCGCGTACCGCCCGGCGATCGAGTGGGCGAGACCGAGCGACCCGCCCTCGGGCACCCCGGCGGAACGGAGGGTCTGCGCGGCCATCTGGAAGTAGAACGGCAGGACGGGGAACCCGGGGTGCCTCTCGTACAGGATGTAGTTGAACGCCTCGCGCAGCAGCGGATCCCTGAAGCGGGTGGAGTACTCGGACATCAGGACGGACATCGACGTGCGGAAGAGGTTGGCATAGGGGACGAACCCGGCCAGCATCCGCCAGCGTTCCCAGGGGCTCATCAGCGCCACGGGCTTCAGGAAGGGGTAACGCGGCAGGCACGTGCCGAACTTGCGCAGGCCCGAGCAGAACGCGCGGATGGGGCGCGCGTCGGCCGGTGAGAGGGACAGCAGGTGGGCCTGGAGCCGGTCGGGGTCGCAGTAGAAGTACACGGACCTGCCGTCGCGCCCGCGCACGATGTTGAAGACGTCGAAGTGGCGCATCTCCTTGCCCTGGAGCGCGCCCAGTTCGAGCCAGATCTGGTGCATCTCGGTGCCCGGGCCGTTCCCGAGCAGCCAGCTGACGCAGGAGTCGAAGGTGAACGCGCCCCGGTCCCAGCCGGTGCAGCAGCCCCCGGGGATCTCGTGCATCTCGAACACGCGGCTGCGGTAGCCGTTCATCTGCGCGTAGCAACCGGTGGACAGGCCGCCCAGCCCGCCTCCGACGATGATCATCGTCTCCCGGCGGCCCCTCGGTGACCGCGCGCCGCGCGCGCCCGACCTGCTCGTCATCGTGCTCACCTCACCCTCCGATGTTCGAGTTGGGGCAGGCGGCCGAGCTTCCCCTGGTGCCAGGGCTCGGTTCCGCCGCTCTCCCAGGCGCGGAATTCGAGGCCGAGCTCCCGGCAGAGGAACTGGGTGACGAACCGCCCGCTCGACGCGGCGCGGATCAGGCCGCCGCCGCTGAACCACTGGCCCGCCATGGAGAATCCGGCGAGCCCCGGAAGCCGCATCCGGTCCTTGTCCACGAGCCCCGTGACCACGTCGTCGGCGTCCGTGAACGACCGCCAGCCGAGGATGGAGCCGCCCCGGGTGCCGGTGTACCGCTCGGTGGTGGTGGGGGAGGCGACCTCGATGACGTCGATGTCCGCGCCGACGCCGGGGTGGCGGCGTTCCAGGAAGGCGCGGACGAAGTCGGCCACCTCCTGCTTGCGCGCCCAGTACGCCTTGCGGTCGGTGCTCCGCAGCCGCCTCCAGTAGGTGTAGTCGCTGAAGTAGGTGCAGTGCACGACGGAGTGCCCCGGCGGCGCGAACCCGTCGGCGTAGCGGGAGCGGAGCTGCACCACCATGCTCTTCTGGAGGGCGCTGGGCAGCGCCGCGCTCTCCTCGTCCGACAGCAGGAACGTGGTGCTGTGCCGCTCGGCGGCGTCGAACTCCCGGCTGAGGCCGACGAACGCCGACACCACGCCGGGGTAGAGCAGTTCGGGGCGGTCGACCATGTCCCGGAAGAGCCTGTCGACGCGGGGGCTGGTGTAACGGCCGCCGAGCAGGCCGTGGATGGTGGTGTGGCCGTCGCAGGCGGAGACGATGTGGTCGGCGAAGTGCCGCTCGCCGCCCCGTAGTTCGACACCGATCGCGCGGTCGTTCTCCACCAGGATCCGCGCCACGCGCGCCCGGTAGTCGACCCGCCCGCCCAGCCGCGTGTAGCGCTCCTCGACCGACCGGGCGAGACCGAGTGAACCGCCTTGCGGGAAACCGGCGTTGAGGTGGTAGGCGCAGGCCATGTTGAACAGGTAGGGCAGGAGCGGGAACACCTCGGGGGCCTGGAAGAAGATGAGGGGGAACGCGCGGCGCAGCAGCGGGTCCTCGAAGCGGTCGGCGAAGCGCTCCATGCGGGTCGCGGCGGTCCGCCAGAAGAGGAGGAACGCGGGCAGCACGGTGCGCAGGGTGGCCAGCCTCTCCCGGGGCGTCCGCAGGGGCGGCGGGGTGAGGAACGGGTAGAGGTCGATGGCGGCGAAGCGCCTCAGGTCGCGGCAGAACGCGCGGATCGGCCGGGCGTCGGCGGGCGAGATCGCCAGCAGGTGCTGCTCCAGCCGGTCGGGGTCGTTGTAGAAGGTGACCGAGCGGCCGAACTCGTCGGTGACGGTGTTGAACATCTCGAAGTTGGTGATGGTCTTGCCGTCGAGGGCGCCGAGTTCGCGCCAGACCTGGTTGGCGTCGTTGCCGGGTCCGGTGCCGATGAGCCATTCGATGCAGTAGTCGAAGACATAGCCCTGGCGCGACCAGGCGGTGCAGCATCCCCCGGGCTGGACGTGCCGTTCGAAGATGCGGGTCTCGGCGCCGCTCATCTGCGCGTAGCAGCCGGTGGACAGGCCGCCGACGCCGGCGCCGATGACGATGACGCGCGGCCTGTCGCCCTCCGCCCGGTCGCGGGCGTGCCACACGGGTCGGCGCGGTCGTTCCTGTCGGTCTTCAGGTGGCACGACGGTCAGCTCCTGGGGACGGGTCGGGACGGGACGGGACGGGACGGGGGGAGGGG
>NZ_LAVK01000115.1 GCF_001083795.1 Streptomyces sp. SBT349 | reverse complement strand
GGCCTCAAGGCCGCGACGGCGCGCGCCGATGACACGGGAGGGTCCCGCTCGCGGCCGGGAGGCGTTCCGCCCCGCGCATGGCCGCGCGCCCGCGGGGGAACCAGAGACGCTGCACCGCGAGCGCGCGTACCCGGACCGGAACAGGGGTGACCTGGTGATCGAAGTGCTGCTTCTGCTGCTGGCCCTGCTGCTGACGCTGGCCTGCGCGGTCTTCGTCGCGGCGGAGTTCTCCCTGACCACCGTCGAGCGCGGCGAGCTGGAACGGGCCGCCGAGGCGGGCGAGGCGGGCGCGGCCGGGGCGCTGAAGGCCGCCAGGGCGCTGACGTTCCAGCTCTCGGGCGCCCAGCTCGGGATCACCGTGACCTCGCTGGTGATCGGCATGCTGGCGGAGCCCTCGCTGGCGACGCTGCTGCGCGGGCCGCTGGACGACGCCGGGCTGCCCGCCGGGGCGGCGTCCTCGCTGGCCGTTGCGCTGGGGGTGGCCGCCTCGACGGTGGTGCTGATGGTGATCGGCGAGCTGGTGCCGAAGAACTGGGCGATCTCCAGCCCCGTTCGGGTGGCGCGGGCGGTGGCGGGCCCGCAGCGGGCGTTCACGACCGCGTTCGCCCCGTTCATCCGGCATCTGAACGAGACCGCGAACCGGCTGGTGCGGCTCCTCGGCCTCGAACCCACGGAGGAACTGGCCTCGGCCCGCACCCCGCAGGAGCTGATCGCGCTGGCCAGGCACTCGGCGGAGGAGGGGGTGCTGCCGCCCGACTCGGCCGAGCTGTTCGTGCGCACCCTGCACCTGGGCGAGCTGACGGCGGAGAACGTGATGACCCCGCGCGTGGACGTGCACGCGCTGCGGAACACCGCCACCGCGGCCGACGCCGCCAACCTGACACTGGCCACGGGCCTGTCGCGCTTCCCCGTCTACGACGGCGGCCCGGACGACGTCATCGGCGTCGTCCACATCAAGGACGTGCTGGCCCTGGACGAGTCGGAGCGCGCCACCACGCCGGTGGAGCGGCTGGCGACGCCGCCGGTGCTGGTGCCGGACAGCCTGCCGGTGGACCGGCTGCTCGAACAGCTGCGGGCCGCGCACTCGATGGCGGTGGTCGTGGACGAGTACGGCGGCACCGCGGGCGTGGTGACGGTGGAGGACATCGTGGAGGAGGTCGTCGGCGAGGTCCGCGACGAGCACGACCCGGCCGAGGGGCCGGGGCTGGTGAAGACCGGTCCCGGGACCTGGGAGGCGGACGGCGGGGTGCGGCTCGACCAGCTCGCCGCCATCGGGCTGCCGGTGCCCGAGGGTCCCTACGAGACGGTGGCGGGCCTGGTGGCCACGCGCCTGGCCCGCATCCCGGCCCCCGGCGACCATGTGACGCTCGACGGGTGGTGGCTGAGGGTGGCGGCGACCGCGCGGCACCGGGCGGTGCGGGTGCACATCGCCGCCCCCGCGCCGGGAGGGGAGGCGCCGTGACCGGGCTCCAGATCGCGCTGGGAGCGCTGACCCTGCTGACCAACGCGTTCTTCGTGGGCGCCGAGTTCGCCCTGATCTCGGTGCGCAGGGACCAGATCGAGCCGCGGGTGGAGGCGGGCGAACGCGGCGCGCGCACGGTGCTGTGGGCGCTGCGGCACCTGTCGCCGATGATGGCGACCGCGCAGCTGGGCATCACCGCGTCGTCGCTGGTGCTGGGCGCCGTCGCAGAGCCCGCGATGGCACACCTGCTCGAACCCACGTTCGACCGGCTCGGGGTCCCCGCGGGCGTGACGCACCCGATCGCGTTCGCCATCGCGCTGACGGTGGCGACCTATCTGCACATGCTCGTCGGCGAGATGGTCCCGAAGAACATCGCGCTGGCCGCGCCCGACCGGGCGGCGATGCTGCTGGGGCCGCCCCTGGTGGCGATCACGCGGGCGCTGCGCCCGGTGGTGTTCACCATCAACGCGTGCGCCAACGCCCTGTTGCGGCTGGTGCGCGTGGAGGTGCGGGACGAGGTGGCGTCGGTCTTCACGGATGACGAGCTGGCGCGCCTCGTCCAGGATTCGAGCGACGCGGGACTGCTGGAGGCCGAGGAGAGCAGGCGGCTGCGGGACGCGCTGGAGCTGGGCAGCAGGACGGTGGCGGAGATCGTGGTGCCGGTGGGCCGGATGGTGACCGTGGACCACCGGGTGACGCCGCGGCGCCTGGAGCGGGTCTCGGCGGAGTCCGGCTTCTCGCGGTTCCCCGTGACCGGTCCGGGCTCGACGGTGCTGGGGTTCCTGCATGTGAAGGACGCGCTGGGGGCGGCGGCGCGGGACAAGCCGTTCCCGCGCGAGGCGCTGCACCCGGTGGTGCGGGTGCGGCCGGACACGCCGCTCGACGACGCGCTGACCGCGATGCGGGCGGCCGTGACGCATCTGGCCGCCGTGACGGGCGGGCGGGGGGTGCTCCTCGGCTTCGTGACCATGGAGGACGTGCTGGAGGAGCTGGTCGGCCCGGCCGCGAACGCGGCCTGAGCCCCTGGCTCCCTGGCCCCCTGGTTCCGGCGCCCGGTGTCACGCCCCCCTGCGGCGCGGGCGGGGCGGTTCGGGCGCGTCCCTGGGCGACCCGCCGTCGGTGCGCTCCCCCTCCGCCTGCGACGGGGGCCTGCGCGGGTTGGGGTGGCCGCGCCGCTCCTTGCCCCGGGCGTTCCGCTCCTGCTTGTCGTGGTCACGCTCGCCCTCGGCCTGCGAGGGGGATTTGTCGCTCATGCTGGCGCGGGTATCCGCGAGGCGGGAAGGGAAACGGAGAGCGCGGTCCGTATTCGGCGGGTATTCGCCCTATGCCCCGAATGGCCCCGGCGCCCGCCGGGTACCCGGCGGGCGTCAACGGAAGAAGAGGCAACGAACGAGAGCGACACCGGGAGGACACCATGGGCAAGCCCAGCCCCATCGAGGTCCAGAAGGCCCTGAAGGGCGCGCCGTACCCGAGCGACAAGTCGACACTGGTGCAGACGGCCAAGGAGAACGGCGCCGACCAGGGCATGGTGGACCGCATCTCGAAGCTGGACGCGGACACCTTCGACGGCCCGAATGACGTCCAGAAGGCGATCTTCCGCTGAACGCGGAGGCGCAGGGGGCCTCCGGCCGTCACACCACGTGACGCCGCTGGTCACGCCGCCCTGGCCACCTCCGCCGGGCGCGGCGGGACCGGGGCGTAGCCCGGGGTCCCGGCGGCGCCCTCCGGCCGTCACACGACTCGGCCGACCCGCCCCCGACGGGGAGGACCGGCCCAGCCGCGCGCGCCGCTGCGGCGTCCCAGCACGTCCGCCGCGGAGGTCACGCCGCCGTGGCCACCTCCGCCGGGCGCGGCGGGACTGGAGGAGAAGGCCCGCTCCCGCGGCGGTGGCGATGACCAGCCCGCCGATGACCAGGGCGGCCCTGGCTCCGGCCAGCTCCATCAGCAGGCCGATCGCGGGCGGGCCGACCAGGCCCCAGCCGGTGGAGAGGCTGCGCCAGACACCGAGCACGCGGCCCCGCATGTGCGCGGGCGGGTCGGTCTGGAGCACGGTGGTGCCCGCCGTGTCGGAGACGGACTCCACGATGGCCATGGGGATGACCAGGGCGATCAGCAGGGCCAGCGTCGGGGTCAGGCCCGCGGCGATCTGGAGGACGGCGCCGACGGCGGCCATGGTGGCGACCAGCCGGACCGAGGGGCGCTGGAGCACACCGGCCAGCAGCGCGCCGCCGATTCCGCCGATGGCCAGGGCGGTCGAGACGGTGCCGAACGCACCCGCGCCGGCGGCCAGCGGACCGGTCACCAGCACGGCCAGGGTCAGCGCGTAGTTGCGGCCGAAGATGGCGCCGAGGCCCGTGATCGCGGCCAGCGCGACCAGCCGGGGGCGGCCCAGGAAGTAGCCCAGGCCCTCGCGCGCCGAGGCGACCGGCGAGGCGGGGGGCTTCTCCGCCGCCACGGCCGTGGCGGGCGTCTCGTCGGACTTGTCGATCAGCTTCAGGAACGGGATCACGGCGGCGACGAAGGCGAACGACAGGCCGTTGGCGACGAAGGCCGCCGCGGCACCGAAGATCACCACGGCGCCACCGGCCAGGGCGGTGCCGATGAGGCGGCCGACGCTGTGGACGGCGGAGCCCAGGGCGATGGCCGAGGGCACGTCCCTGGTGGGCACCAGGTCGTTGCCGAGCAGGGCGGTGGCCGGGGAGTCGACGGTGGCGATCACGCCGGTGACGGCGGCCAGCGTCATCAGCACCGGCACGTTGAGCGCCCCGAAGGCGACCATCGCGGCCGTCGCGAAGGCGACGAGACCCAGCGCGGCCTGGCTCAGCGCGGCGGTCGTCTTGCGCGGCCACGCGTCCACGGCGGCGCCGCCGAGCAGGCCCAGAAGCAGGCCGGGGCCCGCCTGGACGGCCAGCGAGAGACCCGTCATGGCGGCGGAGCCGGTGACCTGGAGGACCAGGAGGTTCTGCACCGTGAGCTGCATCCACGTTCCGGCGTTGGAGACCAGGTTGGCCACCGACCACCAGCGCATGCTGGGGTAGCGCAGGGAGCGCCACGGGCTGCGGCGAGCGGAAGTCACAGAAGACATGAGGAAGAAGGAGGGGGAGGGGATCGGCGCGGTCCTGCGTGCGCCGGGCGACGTGGCCCACCATGACAAACGGGGTTCGCCCCCGGAAGACCATGATCGTCCGGGGCCCGCCACCGGCGCCCGGATCCCTTGCCCCCCATGCCTCCCGCGCATTGCGTGGCCTTGCTCACACCCGCCCCGGGCCGGAAGTCCGTGGATCAGGCGGGATCAGGCGGGATCAGGCGGGATCAGGCGGGATCAGGGGGGATCAGGCGGGATCAGGGGGTCATGACGATCTTGCTCGCGTCCTTGTCCTGGAACATCGCGTACGCCTCGGGCGCCCGGTCGAGCGGCATGTGGTGGGTGGCGAAGCCCTCCACGCCCAGCCGGTCCTCGCCGGAGAGCAGCGGCAGGATGTCGGGCACCCACCGCTTGACGTTGGCCTGCCCCATCCGGATCTGGATCTGCTTGTCGAACAGGCTCAGCATCGGCAACGGGTCGGCCATGCCGCCGTAGACGCCGCTCAGCGAGATGGTGCCGCCGCGCCGGACCATCTCGATGGCCAGGAACAGCGCGGAGAGCCGGTCGACGCCCGCCTTGGTGACGATCTTCTCGGCCGCCTTGCCGGGCAGCCATCCGCTCGCGTCGTGGAGGAACTTGGCCGCGCCGCTGCCGTGCGCCTCCATGCCGACCGCGTCGATGACGGCGTCGGCGCCGCGCCCCTCGGTGAGGTCGCGGACGGCGGCGGCCGGGTCGTCGTGCTCCCTGAGGTCCAGCGTCCGCGCGCCGCGCTCGGCGACGCGGGTCAGGCGCTCGGTGACCAGGTCGATGCCGATGACCTGGCCCACGCCCTGGAGCAGCGCGAGGCGGCAGCACATGTCGCCGATCGGGCCCAAGCCCACGACGGCGAGCGTGCCGCCCTCGGGAACCTCGGCGTGGGCGACCGCCTGGAACGCGGTGGGCAGCACGTCCGAGAGGTAGAGGTAACGGTCGTCCGGCACGCCGTCCGGGACGGGGATGGGCCCGTACTGCGCCTGCGGGACGCGGAGGTACTCGGCCTGCGCACCGGGCACGGAGCCGTAGAGCTTGGTGTAGCCGAACAGGGCGGCGCCGGTGCCCTGATCCCTGACCTGGGTGGTCTCGCACTGGGTCTGGAGGCCCCGGTCGCACATGAAGCACGAGCCGCAGGCGATCTGGAACGGGACGACCACGCGGTCCCCCGGGGCGATGTCCCTCACCTCGGGGCCGACCTCCTCGACGACGCCGATCGGCTCGTGGCCCAGGATGTCGCCGGGGGTCATGAACGGCGAGAGCACCTCGTACAGGTGCAGGTCGGAGCCGCACAGGCCGGTCGACGTGACCCGGACGACCGCGTCCGTGGGCTCCTGGACGTGCGGGTCCGGCACCTCTTCCACCCGCACGTCGCGCTTGCCATGCCATACGACGGCCTTCATGACGCCTCTCCTCCGCTGGGTCGGGACACCTCTGGCAGGTGGGGCCCCGAGTACCCGCCCCGCGCGGTCCCAGACCGGTGAACGGCGTCCCCGGACGCGACGGCCAGGGCCGCCACCGCGAGAGCCGCACAGGCCAGCAGGGCGCAGAGGGTCACGCACAGCAGCCGTTGCCGCAGCTGCCGGTAGCGGGCGGTGTACTCGCCATCCAGGGTGCGGCAGCGGTCGGCGACGCCGGTCAGGACCCGGCGAGCGAGCCTGACACGTTCCTCGGCGTAACGGGCCGCGACGTCGGCGCGCTGCTCCTCGGTCAGCCAGGTCAGCCCGGCGGCGAAGGACTCGCCCTCGGTGCGGGCGTTGCCGAGTTCGGCCTGCCACAGGAGGTACCCCTCCAGCCGCGCGATGCCGGTGGCGGCCTCCCGCTCCCCGGGGTCGGCGCGCATCTACGTGTCCTCCCGCCCCGGCTGCCCCGGCCCCTCAGGCCCCTCGGGACGCTCAGGCTTCTCCGGCTGCCCCGGGCCCGGGGCGTGCTCGACCGCCTCGGCGACGTCGCGGCGGCCGGTCCGGCGGGCGTGGTCGACCCGGACCACGTCCGGGTGGTGCAGGTCGAACGCGGGCGACTCGGAGCGGACCCGGGGCAGCGCCAGGAAGTTGTGCCGGGGCGGGGGGCAGGAGGTGGCCCACTCCAGGGAGCGGCCGAACCCCCAGGGGTCGTCGCCGCCCTCGCGCGGCGCGTGCTTCGCGGTGTGCCACACGTTGTACAGGAACGGCAGCGTGGACAGGCCGAGGAGGAAGGCGCCGATGCTGGAGATCATGTTGAGGGTGGTGAAGCCGTCGGAGGCCAGGTAGTCGGCGTACCGGCGGGGCATGCCCTCGGCGCCCAGCCAGTGGTGGACGAGGAAGGTGCCGTGGAAGCCGATGAAGAGGGTCCAGAAGTGGATCTTGCCGAGGCGTTCGTCGAGCCGGGTGCCGTTGAACTTGGGCCACCAGAAGTAGAAGCCCGCGAACATCGCGAAGACGACGGTGCCGAAGACCACGTAGTGGAAGTGCGCCACCACGAAATAGGTGTCGGTGACGTGGAAGTCGAGTGGCGGCGAGGCGAGCAGCACGCCGGTGAGGCCGCCGAAGAGGAACGTGACGAGGAAGCCGATGCACCACAGCATCGGCGTCTCGAAGCTCAGTGAGCCCTTCCACATCGTGCCGATCCAGTTGAAGAACTTCACTCCGGTCGGCACGGCGATCAGATAGGACAGCAGGGAGAAGAACGGCAGCAGCACCGCCCCGGTGGCGAACATGTGGTGCGCCCACACCGTCATGGAGAGGCCGGTGATGGAGATGGTGGCGGCGACCAGCCCGATGTAGCCGAAGATCGGCTTGCGGGAGAATACGGGGAGGATCTCCGTGACGATCCCGAAGAACGGCAGGGCGACGATATAGACCTCGGGATGCCCGAAGAACCAGAAGAGGTGCTGCCACAGCAGCGCTCCGCCGTTGGACGCGTCGTAGACGGTGGCCCCGAAGATGCGGTCGGCGGCGAGCATGAACAGGGCGGCGGCCAGCACCGGGAACGCCATGAGCACCAGCACGCTGGTCAGCAGGACGTTCCAGGTGAAGATCGGCATCCGGAACATGGTCATGCCGGGGGCGCGCATGCAGACGATCGAGGTGATGAAGTTGACCGCGCCGAAGATCGTTCCGAAGCCGGAGAGCGCCAGGCCCATGATCCACAGGTTGGGCCCGTGCCCCGGCGAGTGGCGCTCGTCGTTGAGCGGGCTGTAGGCGAACCAGCCGAAGCTGGCGGACCCCTCGGGCAGCAGGAGTGACCCGATGACCATGAGCCCGCCGAAGAGGTAGAACCAGTAGGCCAGCGCGTTCAGGCGGGGGAACGCCACGTCGGGGGCGCCGATCTGGAGCGGCATGATCCAGTTCGCGAACCCGGCGAAGAGCGGCGTCGCGAAGAGGAACATCATGATCGTGCCGTGGAGGGTGAACGACTGGTTGTACTGCTCCGCGGAGATGATCTGCATGCCGGGGCGGGCGAGTTCGGCGCGCATGACCAGGGCGAGGGCACCGGCGAGCAGGAAGAAGAGGAACGCGGTGGTGAGGTAGAGCGAGCCGATCTGTTTGTGGTCGGTCGTGGTCAGCCAGGACACCACGACCTTCCCCGCCGCCCGGGGCGCCGGCTCGTGTTCTTCCGCCCGTGTTTCGGTGGCAGTCGCCATGAACGGTCCTTTCGTGGGGTCGCGGCCCGTTTGTACCGCCGGGGGCACGCGGCGCCCTGGTATGACTCGTTCGTGGGCGTGTGGGCCGCTGGGGCCCGAGGGGGCGGAGGGCGGGGGGCGCGAACGCGCGGATGGCGTCCGCCGGTTCAGCGGCCGGTCGGCTCGTCCGCCGTGGCTGCCTCGACCACGTCGGCGAGATGACGGAGCATGCGGCGGTGGCGGAGCTGGAGCAGGGCCTCCGAGACCGTGTTGTGCATCCGGCCGCCGGGCCCGGTGAGGGGGTGCTCGTCCACCGTGACCAGGGTGCTGGTCTCTCCCCAGGGCTCCAGCTCGATGCCGATCCGGGCGGTGCCCACCAGCTTGCTCTGCGCCTCAAGTTCCAGCCGCCTGACCGGGTCGAGGTAGCGGACCACGGTGCGGCCCGCGAGCCGCTTGCAACCGATCTTGACGGTGTAGCGGATGGCCGTGCCGACGGCGGGCCAGTCGGCGTCGAGCGGCTCCGAGTCGTGGGTGCCCACGACCCAGTCCGCGTACCGGTGGCCGTCGGAGAGGACGGACCAGACGGCGGCCGGGGGGCGCTTGATCAGGACGGGCCTGACCGCCATGGCAGGCTCCTTTCACGGTGGAGGAGGCGGGTGCGGAGCGCGGCCCGTGCCGCGTTGGCGCCGCAGGCGCCGTGCACGCCGCCGCCCGGGTGGGCCGAGGCGGAGGCGAGGAACAGGCCCGCGACGGGGGTGCGCGCCCGGCCGGTCCCCGGCAGGGGCCGGAAGATCAGCTGCTGGTGGACGGCGGCCGTTCCCCCGTTGAGCGCGCCCTGGTCGAGGTTGCGGTCGCGGCGCTCCAGCTCGGCCGGGGACAGGATCCGCCGCTCGGCGATGGTGTCCCGGAAGCCGGGGGCGAGCCGTTCGACGGCGGCTTCGAGGCGTTCGGCCAGCACCTCGGGAGGGCCCGGCCCGTCGCCCTTCCTCGGCAGGTGGGTGTACGCCCACGCGGACTCGGTGCCGGTCGGGGACCTGGAGGGGTCGGCGGTGGTCATCTGGCCCAGCACGACGCAGGGGAGCTCGGGGGGCACGCCGGTGACCAGGTCCGTGCTGTAGCGCGTCAGATGGTCGACGCTGTCCGCCAGGTGGACGGTCCCGGCGGTGCCCGCCTCGGGGGACGCCCAGGGGATCGGGCGGGTGAGCGCCCAGTCGACCTTCAGGGTGGGGCTGTCCCACTGGAAGCGGCGCAGGTCCTCGCGGAGCCGGTCCGGCAGGTGCTCCCAGCCGACGAGGCCGCCGTAGAGCGCGGGCGCCGGAACGTCGGCCAGCACCGCGCGGCGGGCGGTGACAGGCTCCCCCTCGGCGGTGCGTACGCCCACGGCACGGCCGCCGCGCACGATGACCTCGGCCACGGCCGTGCCGCAGCGCACCTGGCCGCCCCGGTCCTTCAGGCGGCGCGCCAGGGCCGCGCTGAGCGCGCCCGAGCCGCCGACCGGCACCGGCCAGCCGTAGCGCTGCCCGAGCATGAGCAGCAGCCAGCCGAACGCCCCGCTGCCCGGGGACTCGGGGAGGAAGTCGGCGTGCAGGCCGCTGCCGGTGAGCAGCAGCGGGCCGCCCGCGCCGGTGAACTCCTCCTCGCCGAGGCGCCGCGCGGACAGGGTCAGCGTCCGCAGCGTCCGCAGGCCGCCCGCCCGCCGGAGGCGGGCCAGCAGCGCGGCGCCGTGGCGCACCGGGGGGAACGGGGTCAGCAGCGCCTCGATGAGGTGGGGCGCGAGCCGGTCCCAGCGGTCGAGGAGTCGCAGATACGCCTCGCCGTCGCCGGGGGCGAACGCGTCGAGGCTGGCGGCGGTGCGCTCCGGCTCGCGGTGGAGCACGGCGCAGCGCCCGTCGGGCGTGGGGTGGGCCAGGACGGCGGGGGCGTGGCTCCAGGCCAGGCCCCAGCGCTCCAGGTCGAGGGCGCGCAGCGCCGGGGAGGCCACGGTCAGCGGGTAGAAGGCGCTGAAGACGTCGTGCACGTAGTCCGGGTGCACGCCCCGGTCGCTGCGCACGGCGCCGCCCGGCTCGTCCTCGGCCTCCAGGACCAGGACGCGCCATCCGGCGTCGGCCAGGACGTTGGCGGCCACCAGCCCGTTGGGCCCGGCGCCGACGACCACGGCGTCGGCGTCGGCGTGCCCACGGGTCCCGGCGCTCATGGCCTCTCCCCCACGCCGGTGGCCGCCTCGCGGAGCCGTCCGCCGCCCGGCAGGCGACGGCGCAGCGCGGGCAGGCCGGGGGCGCCGCCGCGCCGGAGACCTTCGAGGAACGCGGCGACGGCCTCGTCGGCCGGGCGGACCGGCGCCCACCCCAGGACGCGGCGGGCGCGGCCGGTGTCCATGAGGGGAAACGCCAGCACGCAGTCGAACATCTCGGCAGAGGTGGGCAGCAGCCTGGCCCGCCAGCCGGCGGCCACGGCGGCGCGCGCCGGGCGGTAGGGCAGGGGGACCAGGCGGGCGCGGTTGACCTCGGCGAGGAGCGCCGCGTCCACGGGCGGCTCCGCGGCGATGTTGAACGCGCCGCGCGCCCGCGGGTCGAGTGCGGCACGGCAGAACGCGTCGGCGGCGTCCTCGGAGTGGACGGCCTGGAGGCGCAGCCGGGGCAGCGAGGGCACCAGGCGCATCGGCCGGGGTGGTCGGCGGCTGGGGAAGAACGGTCCGGCGAACAGCCGACGTTGCTGCGGCGCCGACGCCGCCCCGACCACGATGCCGGGGCGGATCCGGACGGTCCTGACCTCCGGGTGGCGGCGCTCGAACACGTCGAGAAGCCGCTCGGTGTACGCCTTCTCCCGGGGATAGGGCGCGGTGGGCCAGCCGTCCGTGGGCCAGCTCTCGTCCACGCGGCGGTCCTTGGGGCCCGGGGCGTAGGCGACGACCGAGGAGGCGTGCACCAGCGTCCGCACGCCCGCGTCGGCCACGGCCTCGAACACCCGGTCGCTGCCGAGGACGTTGGTGCGCCAGGTGATCTCGGGGCGGCGCGAGGGCTGGAAGAGGCACGCGAGGTGGATGACGGCGTCGGCCCCGCCGAAGAGGCCCGGCAGGTCGGGCTCGGTGGTGATGTCGGCGCCGACGAAGCGGACTCCCTCGGGCAGGCGCGCGGGGTGGCGGCGCGCGACGGCCACGACCGTGCCCACGCCGGGGTGGCCCGCCAGCCGGCGCACCACCTCGGTGCCGATGTTCCCCGTGGCGCCGGTGACGACCACGGTGGCCGTGGCCGCCCCGGTGCTCAGGACAGCTCCGCGTAGCCGAAGAGCTCGGCGTATCCCGAGGGAAGCCGGCTGAGGAGCTTGTTCATCTCGCCGCCCGAGACCTCTTCGGAGATCACCGAGAAGACGACACGGGTGTCCGTTTCCGCGGTTTCCACGTCCTCCCCGGCCTCGTCGGCGACGCGCGAGATGAATTCCTCGACGCCCCAGGTCCGTCCCGTCTCGTCGGACCTCTCCAGGATTTCCGCGAGCGGCATGGGCAATTGATCGGCGAGATGTTCGGCCGAACTCCCGGGAAGTCGCTCCGCCAGGGTGGCGACAACCGCTCCGACGATTCTCTCCGCCTCGTCGGCGGGGTACTCACCGCGTTCGCGCACGGTGGAGAGAAAGGATCCGTAAGTCACGATGGCGCTCTTTTCCTCGGTCGTTTCCGCGGTCTCCCCGGACGGGCGGGTCAGGCGTTGGGCCTGGCGCCCGAGATGTCCGCGAGGCCGGACTCGGAGTCCTTCTCGATCGCGAGATCGCCCAGGCTGACGATGCCCCTGAGCTGTCCGTCCTCGACCACGGGGAGCCGGCGCACCGACTTCTCCCGCATCACGGAGGCGGCGCGGTCCAGCGTGGTGTCCGGCTCCACGGTGACCAGGTCCTCGTGGCTGGCCGCGTCGCGCACCGGGGTGGAGGCGGGGCGCTCGGCCGCGACGACCCGGACCGCGATGTCCCGGTCGGTGATGATGCCGATCAGCCGCCCGTCCTCGACCACCGCGATGTCGCCGGTGTCCCGCTCCCGCATCAGCCGGGCGGCCTCGGCCACCGGCTCCTCCTCGCCGACGGTGGCCGGCTCCCGCGTCATCAGCTCGGCTACGGTGCGTGCCATGGCGGTGCTCCTTCTCTGGTGGTTCGCCTCGAAGGCACTCGGGTAACCACGGCGGGGTGCGGGAAAACCTCCCGGGGCCCGCCTTTCTCCCCCCGAGATGTGCGGAACGCGGATAGCGGGCAGACTTGTCGGAACGGCCTCTTCCCGTGGCGAGCAGAGCGGAATCGCACGCCCACCCTCACCTGGGAGAGCAGGATGAATACACCCGCGAATTCCCGTAAGAAGCGCCATCCGCACGACGACGCGCCGGACACCAGTTGGCAATTCAAGCGCATTGCCGAGTTGCCACCGTGTCCGGAACGGGAGGAGTTGTGCCGGGACGTGATCTGTGCATGGATTCCCATGGCGGACCGGCTGGCCAGAACGTTCCGCGACCGCGGGGAGGCACTGGAGGACCTGGAGCAGGTCGCCGCGCTCGGCCTAGTGAAGGCCGTGCACCGCTACGACCCGAGCCGGGGGCGGCCGTTCGAGAGCTACGCGGTGCCGACCATCGTCGGCGAGGTGAAGCGGCACTTCAGGGACCACATGTGGGGCCTGCACGTGCCGCGGCGCACGCAGGAGCTGCGGAACCGGGTCAGGGCCGCCATCCGGCAGCTCAGCTTCCGCCTCGACGACCGGGGGCCGAGCGTGGAGCAGATCGCGGGCCACTGCGGTCTGACCGAGGACGAGGTCAGGACGGGCCTTGAGGCGCTGGAGAGCTACAGCACCCTGTCGCTGAACGCCGAGCTGCCGGGCGCCGACGGCGACTACTCGCTGCTGGACACGCTGGGGACGCACGAGCCCGGGTTCGACCGGGTGGTGGACCGGGAGGCCGTCAAGAGCCCGCTGCGGGCGCTGCCGGAACGGGAACGGCAGATCCTCTACCTGCGGTTCTTCCACGGCATGACGCAGAGCCGCATCGCCAGGAAGCTGGGCATCTCGCAGATGCACGTCTCCCGGCTGCTGAGCCGGGCATGCGAGCGGATCAGGGCCGAGGTCGAGGACGCGGAGGCGGGCCGGGAGGCCGAGCCCGCGGTGCGCCGGTCGGCCGCCTGAGGCACCTGAGGCACAGGCCGTGGGCCCCCCGGCGGCGGTGCCGGGGGGCCCACCCGGAAGCGGGGTAGGAGTACGGGGCAGGAGTGATCAGCGAAGGGGTCGGTTGAGATGAATCTCGGACCGCTGAGTCCGCTAAGGCGACCGCTGGTCGCCCTTGGGCTTGCCCGACTGGCGTGGCGTGCCGTGCGGCGGCGCCGCGAACGGCGGGGCCGAGGTGGCGGGGTCCACCGGTGAGCTCCCCCGCCTGGGCCGGCCGGGGCGGGGCGGGGTCTCGCCGCCGGGCGAGGGCGTGTCCCCGGCGTCGAGGCCCTCCTGCCGTGCCCGGATCTGCCGGACCACCGCGGGGCGGTGGGCATGGGCGCGTTCGTAACGGAGCAGCGCGTCGAGCTCCGGCGGCCCGAGCGCCCTGATGCGGTGCTCGATCTCGCCGGCGGTGAGACCGTCGTAACCGGCGATCGGCGGGTCCTGGTGGTGAGGATCGGTCTGGGACATGGCCGCCGGGTACCCGTCCGGCGGAGGAGAAATCGCCCGCCCCGGACGGCACCCGTCAGGGCAACCCCTCAGGGCAGGGGCGAGCCGCCGGTGGCGTTCATGATCTCGGCGGTGATGTAGTCCGCGTCGTGCGAGGCCAGGAAGACATAGGCCGGGGCCATCTCGGCGGGCTGCGCGGGGCGGCCCAGCGCGGACGCGGCGCCGAACTCGCCGGTCGCCGGCAGCGTGGAGGGGATCAGGGGCGTCCAGACCGGCCCTGGCGCCACCGCGTTGACCCGGATGCCCCGCGGCGCGAGGTGCGCGGCCAGGCCCTGGGTGAACGTGACGATCGCGCCCTTGGTCATCGCGTAGTCCAGCAGGTGGGGGCTGGGCCGGTAGCCCTGCACGGACGTGGTGTTGATGATGCTGCCGCCGGCGGGGAGGTGCGGCACGCACATCCGGCTCAGCCAGAACATGCCGTAGAGGTTGGTCCGGATCACGCGGTCGAACTGTTCGGTGGTGATCTTCTCGATGCCGTCGGACTGGGCCATCTGGTAGGCGGCGTTGTTGACCAGGACGTCCACCGCGCCGAACGCCTCGACCGCCTCCTCGACCACCCGCCGGCACTCCTCCTCCTCGCGGATGTCGCAGGCCAGCGCCACCGCGCGCCGCCCGGCCTCGGTCACCAGGCGGCACGTCTCCTCGGCCTCGGACTCCTCCTCCGGCAGGTGGGTGAACAGCACGTCGGCGCCCTCCCGCGCGTAGGCGAGGGCGACCGCCCGGCCGATGCCCGAGTCGCCGCCGGTGATCACGGTCCCGCGGTCCTTCAGCCGGTCCCGGCCCCGGTAGGACTCCTCGCCGTGATCGGGCCGGGGCACCATCTTCTCGGTGTCGCCCGGGTGTTGCTGGGACTGCTCGGGGAACTCGGGCGCCGGGTGGCGCCGGGTGGGATCCGCCGGCTCGTTCTGCCGTTTCCCGCTCATGCGGGGCACCTCCGTCGCTCGCTCGCTTCCGTCAGCTCCTGTCGCGGCCGTCCCCCTCCTCATCCCGGGGGCCCTCACCACCCGACAGGTACTCCTGGAGCTTGGCCTTCAAGCCCTTCCGCACCACGTCGCCCCGGTCGGAGTCGCCCTTCAGCAGCGCCTTCACGGTCGACTCCAGCTGGTCCCAGGTGGCGTGCGGCGGGATCGGCGGCACGGCCGGGTCGGTCAGGAACTCCACGACCGCGGGGCCCGGCGCCGCGAACGCCTCGCGCCAGCCCGCCTCGACGTCCTCCGGCTTCTCGACGCGCACGCCGACCAGGCCGAGGGACCTGGCGAACGCCGCGTAGTCCACGTCGGGGAGCTCCTGGGAGGGGAGGAACTGCGGGGCGCCGGACATCGCCCGCATCTCCCAGGTGACCTGGTTCAGGTCGCGGTTGTTCCACACGCCGACCACCAGGTGCGGGTTCTCCCAGGCGTGCCGGTACTTGGCGGCGGTGATCAGCTCGCTCATGCCGTTCATCTGCATCGCGCCGTCGCCGACCAGCGCCACCGCCGGGCGGTCGGGGTGGGCGAACTTGGCGCCGATCGCGTAGGGGACGGCGCAGCCCATCGTCGCCAGCGTGCCGGAGACGGTGCCCCGCATCGTTCCGCGCATGCGGATGTGGCGGGCGTACCAGTTGGTCACCGAGGCGGAGTCCGCGGTGATCAGCGCGTCCTCGGGGAGCAGCGGGTCCAGGCAGTGCGCGACGTACTGCGGGTTGATGGGGTCGGCGTCCACCAGCTCGGCCTGGCGGGCGAGGGTGTCGCGCCAGCGGTCCATCGCCGAGGCGATGTGGTCGAGCCGGTCGCGGGCGCCCTCCTTGGGGCGCAGCAGCGGCAGCAGCCTGGTGAGGGTCTCGCGGGCGTCGCCCACCAGGTTGACCTCGTAGGGGTACCGCAGGCCGCTCATCACGGGGTCCACGTCGATGGACACGGCCCTGGCCCGGCCGTACTCAGGGAGGAACTGGCTGTAGGGGAAGTTGGAGCCGACGACCAGGAGGGTGTCGCAGTCCCGCATCAGGTCGTGGGACGGGCGGGTGCCCAGCAGGCCGATGGTGCCGGTGACATAGGGCAGCGTGTCGGGCAGCACGTCCTTGCCGAGCAGCGCCTTGGCGACACCGGCGCCGAGCGTCTCGGCGACCTCCTGGACCTCGGCCGCGGCCTTGGCCGCGCCCTGGCCGACGAGGACGGCCACGTCCGTTCCCTCGTTGATGACCGCGGCGGCGCGGGCGAGGGCGTCGTCGGTGGGGGTGGTGGTCCAGCCGCTGAGGTCCAGGCTGGAGGGGACCGTCTTGAACGCCTGCTCCGGCGGATGGTGGTCGAGTGCCTGCACATCGGCCGGGACGACCAGCACGGCGGGGGCGCGGCGGGCCAGCGCGGTGCGCACGGCGCGGTCGAGCACGTTGGGCAGCTGCTCGGGCACGGTCACGGTCTCGCTGAAGGCGGCGACGTCCTTGAAGAGCGTGTGCAGGTCCACCTCCTGCTGGTAGGCGCCGCCCATGGCGGCGCGGTCGGTCTGGCCGACGATCGCCAGCACCGGGACATGGTCGAGGGCGGCGTCGTACAGGCCGTTGAGGAGGTGGATGGCGCCGGGTCCCGAGGTGGCGGCGCAGACGCCGAGGACGCCGCCGAACTTGGCGTGGCCGACGGCCTGGAACGCGGCCATCTCCTCGTGCCGCGCCTGGATGAAGCGGGGTTCGTTGTCCGCGCGGCCCCAGGCGGCGAGGAGGCCGTTGATGCCGTCGCCCGGGTATCCGTAGACGGTGTCGACGCCCCATGCGCGGAGCCGGGAGAGGAGGTGGTCGGCGACGGTCCGGCTCATCGGTTGACCTTTCAACGGGGAAGGCTCGGACAGAGCGGGTAACCCCGTCACCGCCGCCGAAAACCCCCCGCCGTTCAGGGCCTTCCGCCGACCCCGGTGGCGAACTCGTCCAGCCGCCCGTGCGGCAGTTCGGAGCGGAGCGGCGGGGTGTTCAGCCCGGAGCGGTGCCGCAGTCCGTGGATCAGGTCGCGCAGCGTCTCCTCCGCGCCCAGGCGCGGCACCCAGCCCAACTCGTCGCGGGCGCGGGCGCAGTCCATGACCGGCAGCCGCACGAACGCGTCGAAGAGCGCGGGCGGCGCGGGCGCGAGGCGGGCGCGCCAGGCGGCGGCCAGGGCGCCGCGCAGCAGGGCGCGCGGCAGCCGCACCGGCCGCGCGCCGAAGAGCGAGGCGAGCAGCGCCGGGTCGACGACGGGCTCGGTGGCCAGGTTGAACGCGCCGCGCACCGGGCGGTGGACGGCCAGCCGGTATGCCTCGGCGGCGTCGGAGGTGTGGAGCACCTGGAAGCGGAGGCCCGGCACGTCGGGGACGAGGGGGGCGCGTTCGGGGCGGACCAGCGGGCCCGGCACCAGCGGGCCCATGAAGAGGCGGCGCTGCCCCGACGCCGCCTCGCGGGCGAAGAGGAACCCGGGCCGCATCCGCACCACGCGCGTGTCGGGGTGCTCGAACGCGAAGGTGTCGAGGAGGCGTTCGACATACGCCTTCTCGCGGGTGTAGGAGGCGGACGGCCAGCCGTGGGTGGGCCAGCTCTCGTCCACGGCGCGGTCCTTGGGGCCCGGGGCGTAGGCGCCGACGGAGGAGGCGACGACCAGGGCGGGGACCCGGGCCGCGGCGGCGGCGCGCAGGACGTGGGCCGTGCCCAGCACGTTGGTGCGCCAGGTCATCAGCGGGTCGCGGGCGGGCTGGATCATCCAGGCCAGGTGGACCACGGCGTCGGCGCCGTCGAAGTGGTGGGCCAGGTCCCGGTCCGCGGCCGGGTCCCTCAGGTCGAGGGCGGCCCAGGTCGTCTTCTCCACGGACCAGTCGGGGATCCGCCGGGCCAGGCCCACGACCGAGGAGACGCCGGGGTCGCCGGCCAGGGAGCGCACGAGGGCGCTTCCCGCGTTCCCCGTGGCCCCGACGACGACCACCCGCCTGCCCTGCCAGTCCGCCGCTCCGCCCGCCGGCCCGCCCGCTGTCGTCATCGCACGCTCCTCTCGTCCGGCCCGCCCCGGCGCGGGGCCCCTGCCAGGTACCCGGCGGCCCGCGGCGCCACACCCCACCCGGAATATCCGGTTTGTCGGAATGTACCGGGGGTACTTGGGGGCCGGTAGGAACGGGAGGGCCGGTCGTTGACGAGACGGTCGTGGACCAAAGGGTGGACAAAGGAGAGACATGCGCTTCCGACACGCTGTCGTCACCGGCGGAGCCGGATTCCTCGGCTCGCATCTGTGCACCGCGCTGCTCGACCAGGGGGCGGCCGTCACCTGCATCGACGACCTGTGCACGTCCGCACCGGAGAACGTGGCCCACCTGCGGGACCGGCAGGGCTTCACGCTGACCGACGCCGACGTCTGCGACGCGTTCGACGTGGCGCGCCCCGCCGATCTGGTCCTGCACTTCGCCTCTCCCGCCTCCCCCAGCGACTATCTGCGGCTGCCGATCCACACGCTGGAGACCGGCAGCCTCGGCACGCGCAACGCCCTGGCCCTGGCCCGCCGCCACGGCGCGCGCTTCGTGCTGGCCTCCACGTCCGAGGTGTACGGCGACCCCAGGGAGCACCCGCAGAACGAGGAGTACTGGGGCCACGTCAACCCGGTCGGGCCGCGGAGCGTGTACGACGAGGCGAAACGGTTCGGCGAGGCGCTGGCCACGGCCGAGGCGGGGGTGCACGGCACCGACACCGGGATCGTGCGGCTGTTCAACACCTACGGCCCGCGGATGCGCGGCCACGACGGGCGCGCGGTGCCGACGTTCATCCGGCAGGCGCTGGACGGCGAGCCGCTGACGGTCACCGGGGACGGGCGGCAGACCCGTTCCCTCACCTATGTCGACGACACGGTGCGCGGGGTGCTGGCCCTGGCCGGGTCCGACCTGCGCGGGCCGGTCAACATCGGCAACCCGGTGGAGATCTCCATGCTGGACCTCGCCCACCTGGTGATCCGGCTGACCGGCTCCGACTCCACCGTGCGGCACATCGAGCGCCCGGTGGACGACCCGACGGTGCGCTGCCCCGACATCACGCTGGCGCGCGGCAAGCTCCAGTGGGAGCCGCGCGTCGGGCCCGAGGACGGCCTGGTCCGCACCATCGCCTGGTACCGCGACCGCCTCCGGGTGGCGGCCTCTCCCTGACCCACGCCCCCCCGCGATCCCGCGACCCGACGCCCTTGTGACCGGCCCCGGCCACCCGCCCCCACCCCCCCCGGGTGGCCGGGGGATCAGCATCCAGCAGCCCGGGAGGGCCCATGCGCGTACTCGGTATCAACGCCCTCTTCCACGACCCGGCCGCGGCGCTGGTCGTGGACGGCCGGACGGTGGCCGCGGCGGAGGAGGAGCGCTTCTCGCGCCGCAAGCACGGCAAGCGCCCCGTCCCGTTCTCCGCCTGGGAGCTGCCGGAGCGGTCCGCGGCCTGGTGCCTCGGGCAGGCCGGGCTCCGCCCGGAGGACCTGGACGCCGTGACCTACTCCTTCGACCCCACGCTGGCCCGCCCGGCCGAGGCGATGGGGCTCGACGACCCGTGGGACGAGCTGCGGCTGACCTACGCGCGCGAGGCCCCCGGCTTCCTGGCCAGCGCGCTTCCCGGGCTCGACCCCGCCCTCGTGCGGTTCGTTCCGCACCACATGGCGCACGCGGCCTCCTCCGCGTTCGCCGCCCCCGACGCCGGGGCCTGCTCCGTGCTGGTGCTCGACGGCCGCGGCGAGGCGGCCTCGCACCTGGCGGCCCGGCGCGTCGGCGAGCACCTGGAGCCGCTGGCGAGCCAGGCGCTGCCGCACTCGCTCGGACTGGTCTACGAGGAGCTGACGGAGCACCTGGGCTTCCTGCGCTCCTCCGACGAGTACAAGGTGATGGCGCTGGCCTCCTACGGCACGCCGCGCTTCCTGCCCGAGCTGCGCCGGTACGTCCACCCGACCGGGGACGGCGGGTTCCGGGCGGCGGGCGTGCCGTGGGACGAGTTCACGCCGCCGCGCGACGGCGAGAAGTCCTGGACCCAGGACCACGCCGACCTGGCGGCCAGCGGCCAGGCGGTGCTGGAGGAGACGCTGCTCGACCTGGTCCGCTGGCTGCACGGCCGCACCCACGACGCGTTGCTGACCATGGCGGGCGGGGTCGCGCTCAACTGCGTGGCCAACGCCAGGATCGCCCGCGAGGGCCCGTTCGACCGGGTGTGGGTGCAGCCCGCGGCGGGCGACGCGGGAACGGCGCTGGGCGGCGCGCTGCTGCACGCCGCCGTCGCCGACCCCGCGCCGACCGTGCCGGTGAGCGGGGCCGACCTGGGCCGGGGGTGGTCGGAGGCGGAGATCGAGGCGTGGCTGAAGACGGCGGCGGTCCCGTTCGAGCGCCCGCAGGACGTGGCGTTCGCGGTGGCGGAGGCGCTGGCGGAGAACGCGGTGGTGGCCTGGTTCCAGGGGCGCTCCGAGTTCGGGCCCCGGGCCCTGGGCCACCGGTCGCTGCTGGCCCACCCGGGCAAGTCGGGGAACCTGGAGCGGCTCAACGACATCAAGGGCCGCGAGCAGTTCCGCCCCGTCGCGCCGATGGTGCTGGCGGGGCGGGCGGCCGAGGTGTTCGAGGGGCCGCTGCCCAGCCCGTACATGCTGTTCGTGCACGAGGTGCGGCCGGCCTGGCGCGAGCGGATCCCGGCCGTGGTGCACGTGGACGGCACGGCCAGGATCCAGACAGTGGACCCGGCGAGCGAGCCGCTCCTCGCGCGGATGCTGGCCCGTTTCGAGGAACGCACCGGGCTGCCGGTGGTCGTCAACACCAGCCTCAACACGGCGGGCCGTCCGATGGTGGACGACCCCAGGGACGCGCTGGAGTGCTTCGGCTCCTCGCCGGTGGACCTGCTGGCGATCGGCCCCTTCCTGGTGCCTGTCTCTTATACACATT
>NZ_LAVK01000114.1 GCF_001083795.1 Streptomyces sp. SBT349 | reverse complement strand
ACGCCGGGCTCGAAGCCTGTGTCGGGGTCCGGGTCCGGGTAGGGGTGGGCGAGGGGTGCCCAGGTCACCTGGTAGCGCCACCGGCGCCACGGCTCGGCACGTTCCCCGGCGTCGGGCAGCGTGGGCCAGAACCGCGTGCGCCGGAACGCGTAGGTGGGCAACGGGCACCGCCGCGCGCCGGTGCCCGCGAACAGGGCGTGCGGGTCGGCCTCCACGCCGTGGACATGCAGGCGCGCCAGGGCGGAGGTGAGGGCGCTCGGCTCGGCCCTGTCCGCGCGCAGCAGCGGCACGCAGGGCAGCGAGGCCCGGTCGGCGGGCAGGCAGTCGGGCACGGCGCCGGACAGGACGGCGTCGGGGCCGAGTTCCACGAAGGCGGTGGCTCCCTCGGCCCGGAGGGCTGCGACCGCCTCGGCGAAGCGGACGGTGGCACGGACCTGGCCGGTCCAGTAGGCGGGCGAGCACGCCTCTTCGGCGGTCAGCGGCCGTCCGGTGACGGTGGAGACGAGGGTGATGCGCGGCGGGGCGTAGTGCAGGGAGTCGGCGACCCGCCGGTAGGCGGCGAGCATGCCGTCCAGGTGCGGGGAGTGGAACGCATGGGAGGTCCGCAGCCGCTTGGTCCTGCGGCCCAGGCCGCTCCAGTGCGCGGCGAGCTCGTCGACCAGGTCCGCGTCGCCGGAGAGGACGACGGAGGTGGGCCCGTTGACGGCGGCGACGGCGATCCGGTCCTCGTGCCCCGCGAGTCGCGGCGCCACCTCGCCCTCGCCGGCCTCGATCGCGACCATGGCGCCGTCCGCGCGCCGCGCCTGCATCAGGCGGCCGCGGGCGGCGACGAGCGTGGCGGCGTCGGGCAGGGAGAGGACGCCCGCGACATGGGCGGCGGCCAGCTCGCCGATGGAGTGCCCGGCGAGGAGCTGCGGCGTGACGCCCCAGCTCTCCAGCATGCGGAAGAGGGAGACCTCGACGGCGAAGAGGGCCGGTTGGGCGTACTCGGTGCGGTCCAGCGCCTCGGCGTCGGCGATGGCCTCGCGCAGCGGGCGCTCCAGGTGCCGGTCGAACTCCGCGCACACCGCGTCGAACGCGGCGGCGAACGCGGGGTGGGCGGCGGCGAGTTCGGTGCCCATGCCGGCCCGCTGGCTGCCCTGGCCGGTGAAGAGGAACGCCACCGTGGTGTCGGGCGGGGCGTGGCCGGTGGTGAGGTGGGCGGAGGGGCGTCCGGCGGCGAGGTCGTCGAGGCCGCCGAGGAGGTCCTCCCTGGTCCCGGCGGTGACAACGGCGCGGACCGGCAGGTGGGGGCGGGCGGCGGCGAGCGCGTACGCGAGGTCGGCCGGGGCGGCCGGGCCGTCGGCGCCGGCGTCGAGGTGCGCGCGCAGGCGGCGGGCCTGGGCGCGCAGGGCCTCGTCGTTCCTGGCGGAGACGGGGAACAGCCGGGTGGCGGGCCCCTCCCGCCGGGCCGGGTCGCCCGCCGGCGCCGGGGCCGGCGCCGGGGGCGCCTGTTCGATGATGGCGTGCGCGTTGGTGCCGCTGATGCCGAACGAGGAGACGCCGAAGCGGCGCGGCTGTCCCGGCCTGGCCTGCCACGGCACGGCCTCGCCCAGCGGGCGGACGGCGCCCGAGGACCAGTCGACGTGCGGGCTCGGCGCGTCGAGGTGCAGGGAGCGGGGCAGCTCCTCGTGTCGCATGGCCTCGACCATCTTGATGACCCCGGCGACGCCCGCGGCGGCCTGGGTGTGGCCGATGTTGGACTTCACCGAGCCCAGCCACAGCGGCCGTTCGGGGTCGCGGTCCTGGCCGTAGGCGGCGATGAGGGCCCCCGCCTCGATGGGGTCGCCGAGCCGGGTGCCGGTGCCGTGCGCCTCCACCGCGTCCACGTCGGCCGGCGCCAGGCCCGCGCCGGCCAGCGCGGCGGTGATGCAGCGCTGCTGGGAGGGGCCGTTGGGTGCGGTGAGGCCGTTGCTCGCGCCGTCGGAGTTGACGGCGCTGCCGCGGACGACGGCGAGCACGTCGTGGCCGTTGCGGCGGGCGTCGGAGAGCCGCTCCAGCAGCAGGAGCCCGGCGCCCTCGCCCCAGCCGGTGCCGTCCGCCGCGGCGGCGAACGGCTTGCAGCGGCCGTCGGCGGCCAGGCCCCGTTGACGGCTGAACTCGACGAACAGGTCAGGGGTCGACATCAGGGTGACGGCGCCCGCCAGCGCCAGGTCGCATTCGCCGCTGCGCAGCGCCGCGGCGGCCAGGTGCAGGGCGACCAGGGCGGAGGAGCAGGCGGTGTCCACCGTCACGGCGGGGCCCTCGAAGCCGAACGCGTAGGAGATCCGGCCGGACATGACGCTGGCGGCGGCGCCCGTGGAGCGGTAGCCCTCGGCCACATGGGCGCCGTCGACGCGCGCCCCGGGCGCGGCCTCGGCGAGCAGCGCCGGGTAGTCCTGCCCGTTGGTGCCCGCGTAGACGGCGGTGCGGCTGCCGCGCAGGGTGCCTGGCGCGATGCCCGCGCGCTCGAACAGCTCCCAGGAGAGCTCCAGCATGAGCCGCTGCTGCGGGTCCATGGCCAGGGCCTCGCGCGGGCTGATGCTGAAGAAGTCGGCGTCGAAGTCCGCGACGGCGTCGAGGAACGCGCCCTCCCTGACGTAGGAGGTGCCGGGGGTGTCCGGGTCGGGGTCGAACAGCCCGTCGAGCCGCCATCCCCGGTCGGCGGGGAACGGGGTCATCGCGTCGGTGCCGGTGCGGACCAGCTCCCACAGCTCCTCCGGGCTCCCGGCGCCGCCGGGGAAGCGGCAGCTCATGGCGACGATGACGACCGGGTCGTCCTCGGCGGGGGCGCCGGGCGCGGCCTGGGCCCGGCGGTCCTGCGGCGCGGCGGCAGGGGCGGGCCCGGCCGGGGCGTCGAGGAGCCGCTCGTGGAGGTGGGCGGCGAGGGCGCCGTGCGCGGGGTGGTCGTAGACCGCGGTGGCGGGCAGGCGCAGCCCGGTCGCCGCGTTGAGGCGGTTGCGGACCTCGACGCCGGTCAGGGAGTCGAACCCGAGGCCCTTGAACGCCTGGCCCGGCGCGACGGCGTCGGCGCCGCTGTGCCCCAGGACGGCGGCGACGTGACCGCGCACCAGGTCGAGCAGGATGCGGCCGCGCTCCGCCTCCGTGGCGCCGGCGAGGCGGCGGGCGAGGGCGCCGCCGCCGGGCTCGTCCTCCTCCCTGCGGGCGTGTGCGGCGCGGATCGCGCGGACCTCGGGGATGTCGTGCAGCAGCGGCCTGGTGCGGGAGGCCGTGAAGGCGAGGAAGAACCGCTCCCAGTCGATCTCCACGACGGACACGCAGGGGTCGCCCGCGTCCACGGCGTCCGCGAGCGCGGCGACGGCGCGTTCCGGCGCCATTCCGGCCAGGCCGTGGCGGCGCAGCAGGTCGGCGACGTCGTCGTTCGCGGCCATGCCGCCGTCGGCCCAGGCGCCCCAGGCGATGGAGGTGGCGGGGAGCCCCTGGGCGCGGCGCTCCTCGGCGAGCGCGTCGAGGAAGGCGTTGCCGGGCGCGTAGGTGCCCTGCCCGGGGATGCCGAGGGTGCCCGCGATGGAGGAGAACAGCACGAACGCGTCGAGCGGCAGATCCCGGGTCAGCTCGTGCAGGTTGACGGCGGCGGTGACCTTGGGGCGCAGGGCGCGTTCGACCTGCTCGGGCCGGATGGTCTCCACGGTGCCGTCGTCGAGGACGGCGGCGGTGTGCACGACGGCGGTCAGCGGGTGCTCGGCCGGGATCGCGTCGAGGACCGCGGCCAGCGCGTCCCGGTCGGCGGCGTCGCAGGCGGCGACCGTCACGCGGGCGCCCAGCTCGGCGAGTTCGGCGCCGAGGCGGTCGGCGCCCGGGGCGGCGGGGCCGCTGCGGCTGAGGAGCAGCAGGTGCTCGACGCCGTTGCGGGCGAGCCAGCGGGCGACATGGGCGCCGAGGGCGCCGGTGCCGCCGGTGATGAGGGCGGTGCCGCGCGGGCGCCAGCGCGCGTCCTCGGGGGTGGGGCGCGCGGGGGCGCGCACCAGCCTGCGGACGAACGTGCCGGTGGGGCCGATCGCGAGCTGGTCCTCGGGGGCGTCGGCAGGCTTGGCGTCGGCGGTGCGGACCCCGGTGAGCGCGGCGACGAGCCGGGCCCCGGCGGGGGCGTCGAGGGCGGGCGGCAGGTCCACGAGGCCGCCCCAGCGGTCGGCGTGCTCAAGGGCGACGACGCGTCCGAGCCCCCAGACCAGGGACTGCGCGGTGCTGCCGGGGGCGCGGCCGGGGTCCGTCGCCACGCCGCCGCGGGTGGCGAGCCACAGCGGGGCCGTGACGCCCGCGTCACCGAGGGCCTGGACGAGGGCGACCGTCCCGGTGAGCCCCGCGGGCGCGTCCGGGAGGCCGGGGTGCGACGCCTCGTCCAGGGCGAGCAGCGACAGCACCCCGGCGGCGGGCGCCGCCTCGGGGTCGGTCCCGGGCGCGGCTTCGGAAGCGGGGAGCGTGGCGCGCAGGAGCGCGGCGAGGGTCTCGCGGTCCGCGCCGGAGGGGGCGGCGACCGGCACGACGTCCGCGCCGTGCTCGGCGAGCGCCGCCGCGGCGGCGAGGACGTGCGGGTCCCCGGCGAGGGCGGCGGGCGCGACGACCAGCCAACGCCCCTGGGCGGCTGCCCGGGTGTCGGGCAGCGGGGCCCAGCCGATGCGGTAGCGCCAGGAGTCCGTCTCGGAACGGTCCCGGGCCGGGGCGGGCGCCTCCAGCCAGAACCGTTCCCGCTGGAAGGCATAGGTGGGCAGGTCGACGGACCCGGACATGCCGACCGTGAGCACCGGGTGCGGGCTGACCTCGATGAACAGCGTGTCGTCGCGGGCGAGGAGGCCGTCCACGGTGTCCCCGAAGCGGACGGTGGCGCGCAGGTTGCGGTACCAGTAGGCGGCGTCCAGCTCGGGTCCCTCGGCGGGGGCGCCGGTGACGGTGGAGTGGAACGGGACGGCGGCCCGCCGGGGGGCGATCCCGGCGAGGGCGGCCAGGATGTCCTCGCGGAGCGTCTCCACCTGCGCGGAGTGGGAGGCGTAGTCGACGGCGATGCGCCGGGCGCGTACGCCCTCCGCCTCGCAGGCGCCGAGGAGCCCGTCCAGGGCGTCGGGGTCGCCGGAGACGACGACGCTGCCCGGACCGTTGACGGCGGCGACGGAGAGCCGGTCGTCCCACCGGGCGAGGAGGCGCACCACCTCGTGCTCGGGGGCGGCGACGGAGATCATGCCGCCGAGTCCGGAAAGGGCGCGCAGCGCCCTGCTGCGCAGTGCCACCACGGCGGCGGCGTCGGCGAGGGTGAGGGCACCGGCGACGCAGGCCGCGGCGATCTCGCCCTGGGAGTGGCCGACGACGGCGGCGGGCTGAACGCCGTGGGCGCGCCACAGCTCGGCCAGCGACACCATGACGGCGAACAGTGCGGGCTGGACGACGTCGACGCGCTCCAGGAGGGGCGCGCCGGGCTCGGCGAGGACGTCGAGCAGCGACCAGTCGGTGTGCGGGGCGAGGGCGTCGGCGCACTCCCGCATGCGGGAGGCGAACTCCGGTGACTGCTCGATGAGTTCGAGGGCCATCCCGGCCCACTGCGAGCCCTGTCCCGGGAAGACGAAGACGACCTTGCCGCCGGTGATCGCCGCGCCCCGCACGAGGCCCGACGGCTCGGGGGCCTCGTCGGCGGCGAGGGCGGGCAGCGCGTCGGCGCCGGAGAGCAGAACGGCGCGGTGTTCGAACGTCGCCCGGGTGAGGGCCAGGGAGTGGCCGATGTCGGCGGGGCGCAGCCCGGGGTGTGCGGCGAGGTGGTCGCGCAGGCGGGCGGCCTGGGCGCGCAGCGCGCTCGCGGTCCTGGCCGACAGGATCCAGGGGGCGGCGGTGCCGTCGCCGGGCGCCGGGGGCGCGGGGGCCGTGTCCCCCACCGCGGGCTCCGCGAGCGGGAGTTCGAGGATGGCGTGGGCGTTGGTGCCGCTGATGCCGAACGAGGAGACGGCGGCGCGGCGCGGGCGGCCGGTGTCGGGCCACTCCACCGACTCGGTCAGCAGCCGCACCGCGCCCGCGTCCCAGTCCACATGGGAGGACGGCTGATCCACGTGCAGGGTCCGCGGCAGGACCCCGTGGTGCATCGCCTGCACCATCTTGATGACCCCGGCGACGCCGGACGCCGCCTGGGTGTGCCCGATGTTCGACTTCAACGACCCCAGCCACAACGGCCGTTCACCCTCCCGGCCCTGGCCGTAGGTGGCGAGCAACGCCTGCGCCTCGATCGGATCACCCAGCGCCGTACCCGTGCCATGCGCCTCCACCGCGTCCACCTCGTTCGCCGACAGGCCCGCGTTGACCAGCGCCGCGCGGATCACCCGCTGCTGCGACGGGCCGTTGGGCGCGGTCAGGCCGTTGCTGGCGCCGTCCTGGTTGACGGCGGTGCCCCGCACCACCGCCAGCACCCGGTGACCGTTGCGCCGCGCATCGGAAAGCCGCTCCAGCAGCAGCACGCCGACACCCTCGGCCCAACCCGTCCCATCCGCCCCCTCCGCGAACGGCTTGCACCGCCCGTCCGGCGCCAGCCCACGCTGCCGGCTGAACTCCACGAACGTTCCCGGCGTGGCCATCACCGCGACGCCGCCCGCCAGCGCCATCGCGCACTCACCGCTCCGCAGCGACTGCGCCGCCAGATGCAACGCCACCAGCGACGACGAACACGCCGTGTCCACCGTCACCGCCGGCCCCTCAAGGCCGAACGTGTAGGCGACGCGCCCGGACGCGACGCTGCCGGTGTTGCCGGTGAGCAGGTGTCCTTCGAAGCCGTCCGGCGCGGTGGACAGCCGGGAGGCGTAGTCGTGGTACATCAGGCCCGCGAAGACGCCGGTGGCGCTGGAACGCACCGAGGCCGGATCGATCCCCGCCCGCTCGAACACCTCCCACGACGTCTCCAGCAGCAACCGCTGCTGCGGATCCATCGCCAGCGCCTCACGCGGCGAGATCCCGAAGAACCCGGCGTCGAACTCCCCCGCCTCGTGCAGGAACCCACCCTCCCGCACATACGACCGACCCACGCGCTCCGGATCCGGATCGTAGAGCGAGGCCACATCCCAGCCGCGGTCCACCGGGAACGCCCCAACGGCATCCACCCCCTCCGCGACCAGCCGCCACAACGCCTCCGGCGAATCCACCCCGCCCGGATACCGGCACGCCATCCCGACGACCACCACGGGATCCTCGCCACCCCCCGCCACCGCGGGCGCCGGGAGCGCGGGCGCGGCGGACACGGCGGTGTCCTCGCCGAGCAGCAGGGTCCGCAGGACGTCGGCGAGGGCGTGCGGCGTGGGGTGGTCGAAGACGGCGGTGGACGGCAGGCGCAGTCCGGTCGCCGCGTTGAGCCGGTTCCGCAGCTCCAGGCCGATCAGCGAGTCGAAGCCCAGCTCCCTGAACGCGCGGCCCGGGTCGACCGAGGAGGCGTTGCCGCGGCGCAGGACGTGCGCCGCCTGGGCGCGCACCACATCGATGAGCGCCTCGCGCTGCTGGTCGGGGGAGAGTCCGGCGAGCGTGTCGGCGAGGCCGCCGCCGCGGGCGGCGGGCGCGCCGAGCGTCGGCCTGGCCGGGGCGGCGGAGCGGACGAGGCCGCGCAGCACCGCGGGAACGTCCTCGCCCGCGGGCACCGTCGCGTTCAGCGTCGCGGCGACGGCGACCGCGTCACCGAGCGTCCCGCCCGGCGCCGAGCCCGCGTCGAACAGGGCCAGGCCGGTGGCCGAGTCGAGGGGGGCGATGCCGCCCCTGGCCATCCTCGCCACGTCGGTGCCGCTCATCGCGGCGGTCAGGCCGCTGCGTTCGGCCCACAGGCCCCACGCCAGCGACACGGCGGGAAGGCCCAGCGACCTGCGGTGCAGCGCCAGCGCGTCCAGGAACGCGTTCGCCGCCGCGTAGTTGGCCTGCCCCGCGCCGCCCGTCGTGCCGATGACGGACGAGAACAGGACGAAGGACGTGAGCGGCTGCTCGCGGGTCAGCTCGTGCAGGTGCCAGGCCGCGTCCGCCTTGGGGCGCAGCACGCGGGCGAGCCCCTCTGGCGTGAGAGTGCCGACGACTCCGTCGTCCAGGATGCCCGCGGTGTGCACGACGGCGGACAGGCGACGCCCCGCGAGGAGCCGGGCCAGGGCCTCCCGGTCGGCGACATCGCAGCCGGCGTGCTCCACCCTGGCGCCCCACGCGGCCAGTTCCGCCCCGAGTTCGGCCGCCCCGGGAGCGTCGGCGCCCCGGCGCGAGACCAGCAGCAGGTCGCGGACGCCGCGTTCGGCCACCAAGTGGCGGGCCAGCAGGCGGCCCAGCGTGCCGGAGCCGCCGGTGATCAGCACCGTGCCGCCGGCGTCGGCGAACGGCGGCGGGTCAGGCACGCGCGGCCGGTCGGCCGGTTCCAGCCGAGGCACCGACACGGTGCCGGCGCGTACCGCGAGCTGCGGCTCCCCGGAGGCCACGGCCGCCGCGACCACCGGATCCGCCAGCGGGTCGGCGTCCGCGACCGTGTCCACGTCGAGCAGCGCGAACCGGCCCGGCTGCTCGATCAGCGCGGAACGGACCAGGCCCCACACGGCGGCGGCCACCGGGTCACTGACGGTCTCGTCCGGGCCGGTCGCCACCGCACCCCGGGTCACGACGACCAGCCGACGCGCCTCGTTGGCGGGGTCGGCCAGCCACTCCGCCACGGTCGCCAGGGCGCGTCGGGTCACGCCGTGCAGCGCGGCGGGAACGTCGTGCGCGTCGGCGTGCGGGCCCCGGAAGTCGACGGATACGGCCTCCACCGCCTCGTCGTCGGCGGCGACCCGCGCGGTCGGCGGCGTCCAACCCAGCCGGTACAGCCCGCCGTTGCTCCCGGGCACGGCCGGGCGCAGCGGGCCGTCCGTGGCGCGCAGCCGCAGCGCGGCGACGTCGGCGACGGGGCTGCCGTGCCGGTCGTGAACGGTGAGGGACACATCGCCGCTCTCCGCCAGGCGCAGGCGGACGCGGAGCGCCGACGCGCCGGCGGCGTGCAGGGTGACTCCGTGCCAGGCGAACGGGAGTCGGCAGGCGCCCTCGTCGCCGACGAGCACGGCGCGCGCCAGGGCGTGGAGCGCTGCGTCGAGCAGCGCGGGGTGCAGCGCGAAGTCCCGGGTCCCGCGTCCGGCCGCCGCCTCCGGTAGCTCCACCTCGGCGTACAGCTCGTCACCGCTGCGCCAGGCGGCGCGCAGCCCGCGGAACGCCGGGCCGTAGCCGAAGCCGCCCGCGGTGAGGTGATCGTAGAGCGCGTCGGCGCCGAGGGGTTCCGCGCCGGGCGGCGGCCAGGGGGTGGTCCCGGCACCGGGGGCGGCCGTTTCGGCGGAGACGAAGCCGGTGGCGTTGCGGGTCCAGGTGGTGGAGCCCGGCGGGCGAGAGTGGAGGGCGACGGCGCGCCGCCCGTCCCCCTCGGGTGCGGCGACGGTGAGCTGGAGGTGGGTGTTCCCCGTGTCGGGGAGGAGGAGCGGTGCTTCGAGGATGAGTTCGTCCACGTGTCCGCAGCCGACCTGGTCACCGGCGTGCACGGCCATCTCCAGCATCGCCGTGCCGGGCAGCAGGACGGCGCCGTTGACCGCGTGATCCGCCAGCCACGGGTGCTGCCGCAGTGACAGGCTGCCCGTCAGCAAGAACCCGTCGCTGCCCACCAACTCCACGCCCGCGCCCAGCAGGGGGTGTTCCGTCCCGCGCAGGCCGAGCCCGTCGGCGGACGAGGCGGCGCGGGTGTCGGCGTCGAGCCAGTAGCGCTGCCGCTGGAAGGGGTAGGTCGGCACGTCGACATGCCGACCGCCGGCGAACACGCGGTCCCAGGCGACCGGAACGCCGTGCACCCACGCCTCGGCCAGCGAGGTCAGGAAGCGGTCCATCCCGCCCTCGCCCCGCCGCAACGAGCCGACGGCGACGGCCTCGTCCAGGCTGGGCACCAGCACGGGATGCGCACTGGCCTCGACGAACACCCCATGCCCGTCCGCCCGCGCCGCACGCACCGCCTCATCGAACCGCACCCGGCCGCGCAGACTCTCGAACCAGTACGCCCCGTCCAGACCCGCGGTGTCCAACTCCCCACCCGTCACCGTGGAGTAGAACGGCACCGACCCCGAACGCGGCACAACAGGCGCCAGATCCGTCAGGATCCGCTCCCGCAGACCATCCACCTGAGCGGAATGCGACGCGTAATCCACCGGAATGCGGCGAGCCCGCACCCCATCCGCCTCACAGACGGCCAGCAACTCGTCCAACGCCCCCGGCTCACCCGAAACCACCGTCGCACGCGGCCCGTTGACCGCCGCCACCGACAACCGCCCACCCCACCCGGCGATGCGCCCCTCCACCTCGGCCACCGGCTCCGCGACCGACACCATCCCACCCCTGCCGGACAACCCCAGCAACGCCCTGCTCCGCAAAGCGACGACGCGGGCGCCGTCCTCCAACGACAACCCACCGGCGACACAGGCGGCGGCGATCTCCCCCTGCGAATGACCGACCACGGCAGCGGGCTCCACACCATACGAACGCCACAGCCCGGCCAGCGACACCATCACCGCCCACAACACCGGCTGCACCACATCAACCCGCTCAAGCCAGCCCTCGTCCTCCGAACGCAGCACCTCGCAGAGCGACCAGTCGACAAAAGGACTCAACGCCACCTCACAGGCGGCCATCCCCTCCGCGAACACCGGCGAGGCATCCAGCAACCCCACCGCCATCCCCACCCACTGCGACCCCTGACCCGGAAACACCAGCACCACCCGGCTGCCACCAGGTACTACCTCACCCACCACGGTGTCCGACCCCAGCACCACCGCACGGTGATCAAGCGCGGCCCGGCCCATCGCCAGCGACCACCCCACATCCACCGACGGCTCGACACCCCGCACCCGCGCCAACTGAGCGTGCAACGCCCCCTCGCCCGCACCCGACACCACCAACGGCAGGACCGGCGGAGCGGAGGCAGGAGTGCTCGGCGTTCCCGACTGCGCGGCGGTGGGAGCCTCGACTATGACGTGGGCGTTCGTCCCGCTCGCCCCGAAGGAGGAGACGCCCGCGCGGCGGGGGCGGCCGGTGTCGGGCCATTCCACCGACTCGGTCAGCAGCCGCACCGCACCCGCGTCCCAGTCCACATGCGGCGACGGCTCGTCCACGTGCAACGTGCGCGGCAGGACCCCGTGCCGCATCGCCTGCACCATCTTGACCACACCACCCACACCCGCCGCCGCCTGGGCGTGCCCGATGTTCGACTTCAACGACCCCAGCCACAACGGCCGTTCACCCTCCCGGCCCTGGCCGTAGGTGGCGAGCAACGCCTGCGCCTCGATCGGATCACCCAAGGTGGTGCCCGTGCCGTGCGCCTCCACCACGTCCACCTCACCGGCCGACACCCCCGCACCCGCCAACGCGGCCCGGATCACCCGCTGTTGGGAGGGTCCGTTCGGCGCGGTGAGCCCGTTGCTCGCGCCGTCCTGATTGACCGCGCTCCCCCGCACCACCGCCAGCACCCGGTGACCGTTGCGCCGCGCGTCCGACAACCGCTCCAGCAGCAGCACCCCGACGCCCTCGGAGAACCCGGCGCCATCCGCCCCGGCGCCGAACGCCTTGCACCGGCCGTCCGCCGAAAGGCCGCGCTGCCTGCTGAACTCGGTGAACAGGGCCGGTGACGACAGGACGGTCACGCCACCGGCGAGCGCCATGGAGCACTCGCCCCGGCGCAGCGCCTGGGCCGCGAGATGCAGCGCCACCAGGGACGACGAGCAGGCCGTGTCCACCGTCACCGCGGGGCCCTCAAGCCCGAAGGTATAGGCGACGCGTCCGGAGATCACGCTGCTCGATGCGCCGGTGGCGAGGTAGCCCTCGACGTCCTCGGGAACGGTGTGCAGGCGGCTGCCGTAGTCGTGGTACATCACGCCCGCGAAGACGCCGATGTCCGTCCCGCGCAGCGACAGCGGGTCGATGCCCGCCCGCTCGAAGGTCTCCCACGAGGTCTCCAGCAGCAACCGCTGCTGCGGATCCATCGCCAGGGCCTCACGCGGCGAGATCCCGAACAACTCCGCGTCGAAGTCCCCGGCCCCGTCGAGGAATCCGCCGTGCCGCGTATACGAACGCCCCGGCCGTTCCGGGTCCGGGTCGTAGAGCGCGTCCACGTCCCAGCCGCGGTCCTCGGGGAACGCCGAGATCGCGTCGCCGCCCTCCATCACCAGCCGCCACAGATCCTCGGGCGAGGCCACCCCGCCCGGATACCGGCAGCCCATCGCCACGATCGCCACCGGCTCGTCCACGGCGGTGGGGATGATCCGGCGCTGCTCGGGGGCCTGGTCGAGGACCTGCCGCCGTATCAGGTCGGCCAGCGCCTCGGGGGTGGGGTGGTCGAAGACCAGGGTGGCGGGCAGGCGCAGGCCGGTCTCGGCGGAGAGCCGGTTGCGCAGTTCGACGGCCGTCAGCGAGTCGAAGCCCAGGTCCTTGAACGCACGGCCCGGTGTGACGGTGTCGGGCGAGGCGTGACCGAGGACGGCGGCGATGTTCTCCCGGACGAGGCCGAGGACGGCGTGGCGTTGCTCCGGCTCGGAGAGCGCGGTGAGCCGCTGCCGCAGGCGAGGCGTGGCGGGCGCGTCGGCGGCCCGGCGGCGGCTGCGCCGGGGCGCCGCGGGCGCGGCGTGGCCGGCGAGCAGCGCGGGGAGCGAGGGCGAGGCCGCGACGGGGGCGAGGCGTGCGGCGAGCAGCGTCGCTCCCGCGGGTCCCGGCCGCGGGTCGGCCAGCGCCTGGTCGAGGAGGGCCAGGCCCTGGGCGGTGGTGAGCGGCTTGATGCCGCCGCGGGCCATGCGGGCGAGGTCGGTCTCGCCGAGCCCACCCGTCATCGTGCTGCGTTCGGCCCACAGGCCCCAGGCCAGCGACACCGCCGGAAGGCCCTGGGAGCGCCGGAAGCCCGCGAGGCCGTCGAGCGCCGCGTTGGCCGCCGCATACGCCGCCTGCCCCGCGCTGCCCAACACCCCGGCCGCGGACGAGAACAGCACGAACGCCGCCAGGTCCAGGCCCGCGGTGAGTTCATGCAGATGCCAGGCCGCGTCCACCTTCGACCGCAGCGCCTCACCGAGCGCGTCCTCCGTCAGGGAGTCCACGAGGCCGTCGGTGAGGACGCCGGTGGCGTGCACGACGGCGGTCAGCGGGTGTTCGTCGGAGAGGGTGTCGAGGACGGCGGCCAGGCCGTCCCGGTCGGCGGCGTCGCAGGCGGCCACGGTGACCGAGGCCCCCAGCGCCGTCAACTCGGCCACCAACTCGCCCGCGCCCTCGGCCTCGTCGCCGCTCCGGGAGACAAGCAGCAGGTGACGCGCGCCGTGCTCGGTGACGAGATGGCGGGCCGTCAGCCCGCCGAGGGTCCCCGTTCCGCCGGTGAGCAGAACCGTCCCCTCGGGATCGAACGGCGGCACCTCGCCCACGACCTCCGGCAGGCGCTCCAGACGCGGAACGAACACCCGCCCCTCGCGCACCGCCACCTGCGGCTCACCCGACGCCAGCACACCCGCCAACACCTCATCGGCCATGTCCACGTCCGTGTCCGCGTCCGTGTCCACCAGCACGAAACGACCCGGATGCTCAGCCTGCGCCGACCGCACCAGACCCCACACCACCGAAGCAGCCGGATCCACCACCCGACCCTCCGCACCCACGGCCACCGCACCACCGGTGACCACCACCAGCCGACCACCCCGCTCCAACACCTCCCGCACCGCCACCAGCACACGCCCCGCCAGGCCATGGACGGCGGCGATGGGGTCGGTGGGGGCGGTGGGTGACGGCCCGTCCGTCAGCCGTAGGACGGCGTGCTCGGCGGGAGCCTCGGCGGCCCCCGTCTCCGGCAGGGGCCGCCAGTCGACGGCGTGAAGGGCGGCGCCCTTCGCGTCGCCGAGCGCCAGCGCGTCGGAGACGGGTCGCAGGTCGAGTGAACGCGCCTGCGCGACGACCTCGCCCGTGGTGTCGGCGACGGTGACGGCGACCCGGTCGGCCGCCAGGGGCAGCAGGCGGACGCGCAGCGCCGCGGCGCCGACGGCGTGCAGGGTGACGCCGGTCCAGGAGAACGGCAGCCGCCCCCGGTCGCGGCCCGAGGCCGACGGGTCGGCCAGGGCCAGCGGGTGCAGCGCCGCGTCGAGCAGCGCGGGGTGCAGGCCGTAGCGTTCCGCGTCGTCCCTGGCGGAGTCGGGGAGGGCCACCTCGGCGTACAGCTCGTCGCCGGACACCCCGGCGCGGCGCCAGGCGGCGCGCAGGCCGCGGAACGCGCCGCCGTAGGCGAATCCGCTCGCGTCGAGCCGCTCGTACAGGCCGTCGACGGGCAGCGGTTCGGCTCCGGGCGGCGGCCAGGTGGTGAGGCCGGTGTCAGCGGCATCGGGTCCTTCGGCGCCGGGGGACACGACGCCCTCGGCGTGGCGGGTCCAGGGCCCGGCCTCGTCGTGGCGCGAGTAGAGCCGCAGCGCCCGGCGGCCGTTCGCGTCGGGTTCGTCCACGACGAGCTGGATGAACACGGGGCCGCGTTCCGGCAGGACCAGCGGCGCTTCGAGCGTGAGCTCGTCGACGGTTCCGCAGCCCACGTGGTCGCCCGCCTGGAGGGCGAGTTCGAGCAGGGCGGTGCCGGGGAGCAGCACGGTGCCGTGCACGGCGTGGCCCGCGAGCCACGGCTGGGTGCGCGGGGAGATCTGGCCGGTGAACAGGACGCCGTCCGCGTCGGCGAGCGCCACGCGCGCCCCGAGCAGCGGGTGTTCCGCCGTGCCGAGGCCGAGCCCGGCGGCGCTCGCGGTGGTGGCGGGTGCGTCGAGCCAGTAGCGCCTGCGCTGGAAGGCATAGGTCGGCAGCGGAACGGACCCGCCGGTGGCGGCTCCGGTTCCGTTGCCCGTGCCCGTACCGTTGCCCGTGGCCGTGCCCATGCCGGTGCCGCGCCAGTCGATGTCGGCGCCGTGGGCGTACGCGTCGGCGAGCGAGCCGAGGAACCGTCGCGGCCCGTCCTCGTCGCGGCGCAGCGTGCCGAGGGCCGCGGCCTCCGCCTCGGCGGCCTCGATGGTGTCCTGGATGGCCGCCGTGAGCACGGGGTGGGCGCTGACCTCGATGAACAGGGCGTGGCCCGCGGCGAGCAGGGCGCGCGTGGTCTCCTCGAAGCGAACGGTGTGCCGGAGGTTGGTGTACCAGTAGGCGGCGTCGAGGCCCGCCGTGTCGAGGGGCTCGGCGGTGACGGTGGAGTGGAACGGAACGGTGGCGGCGCGCGGGGTGAGGGGCGCCAGGGCGCTGAGCAGTTCGTCACGGATGCGCTCGACCTGCGGGCCGTGCGAGGCGTAGTCCACGGGAACGCGCCGGGCGCGCACGCCGTCGGCGTCGCACGCGGCGAGGAGTTCGTCCAGGGCCGCCGGTTCGCCGGAGACGACGGTGGCCCGGGGGCCGTTGACGGCGGCGACGGCGAGGCGGCCGGCCCAGCGGTCGAGGAGCGCGCGGGTGGCGTCGGCCGACAGGGCGAGGGACACCATGCCGCCGTCCCCCGCGAGCAGGAGCAGGGCCTTGCTGCGGAGGGCGACGACGCGGGCGGCGTCGTCCAGGGACAGGGCCCCCGCGACGCAGGCCGCGGCGATCTCGCCCTGGGAGTGGCCGACGACGGCGGCGGGCTGAACGCCGTGCGCGCGCCACAGCTCGGCCAGCGACACCATCACCGCCCAGAGCACGGGCTGGACGACGTCGACCCGCTCCAGCGTGGGGGCGCCCGGCTCGCCGCGCAGGACGCCGGTCAGGGACCAGTCGACGTGCTCGGCGAGGGCGCGTTCGCACGCGGCGATCCGGTCGGCGAACGCACGGGTGGCGTCGGAGGGACCCGGGGTGCCGGTTCCCGGCTCGGCGGCGTCCGCGGCGTTCAGCAGGTCCACGGCCATGCCCGCCCACTGCGAGCCCTGGCCAGGGAAGACCATGACCGGCCGGTCGGCGCCGGGGAGGGCGCGGCCGGTGAACGTGCCGGGGGCGGGCCTGCCGTCGGCGAGCGCGGCGAGGGCGGCGAGCGCGCCGTCGCGGTCGTCGGCGACGACGACGGCGCGGTGGTCGAGGGCGGCGCGGGTCGCGACCAGGGCGTCGGCCGTGTCGCGCAGCGGCGACCCGGGCTGGGCGGCGAGGTGGTCGCGCAGCGCGGCCGCCTGGGCCGGGACGGCGGCGGCGGCGTTGCCGTGGATGACGAGCGGCACCGGTCCCGCGCCGTGGAGGGGGACGTCGGGAACGGGCCGCGTCTCGGGCTCCGGCCGTTCGATGATGGCGTGGGCGTTGGTGCCGCTGGCGCCGAACGAGGAGACGCCGACGCGGCGCGGGCGGCCCGTCTCGGGCCACGGCATCGACTCGGTCAGCAGCCGCACGCCGCCCGCGTCCCAGTCCACGTGGGAGGAGGGCGCGTCGACGTGCAGCGTCCTCGGCAGCACCCCGTGGCGCATCGCCATCACGGACTTGATGACGCCGCCGACGCCCGCCGCCGCCTGGGTGTGGCCGATGTTCGACTTCAACGAGCCCAGCCACAGGGGATGGTGGGGATCCCGGTGGCGCCCGTAGGTGGCGAGGAGCGCCTCGGCCTCGATCGGGTCGCCGAGTCGGGTCCCGGTGCCGTGCGCCTCGACGCCGTCCACGTCGGCGGTGGTCAGCCCGGCGTTCGCGAGAGCCTGGCGGATGACTCGTTCCTGCGCGGGCCCGTTGGGCGCGGTGAGGCCGCTGCTGGCGCCGTCCTGGTTGAGGGCGCTGCCGCGGACGACGGCGAGCACGGGGTGCCCGTTGCGCCTCGCGTCGGAGAGGCGTTCGAGCAGCAGGACGCCGACGCCCTCGGAGAACCCGGCGCCGTCGGCGGCGTCGGCGAACGCCTTGCAGCGGCCGTCGGCGGCGAGAGCCCGCTGACGGCTCGACTCGATGAAGAGGTTGGGACTGGCCAGCACGGTCGCCCCCGCGGCCAGGGCCATGGTGCAGTCGCCCTGGCGCAGGGCGTGGCTCGCCAGGTGCAGGGCGACGAGGGACGAGGAGCAGGCGGTGTCCACGGTGACGGCGGGGCCTTCGAGGCCGAGAGCGTAGGCGACGCGCCCCGAGGCGACGCTGCCCGCGCTCCCGTTGTAGAAGTACCCCTCAAGGCCCTCGGGGGCGGTGGGCATCCGGGAGGCGTAGTCGTGGTACATCACGCCGGCGAAGACGCCCGTGGCGGTGGAGCGGAGCGTCCGGGGGTTGATGCCCGCCCGTTCGATCGCCTCCCAGGAGGTCTCCAGCAGCAGGCGCTGCTGGGGGTCCATGGCGAGGGCTTCGCGCGGGCTGATGCCGAAGAACTCGGCGTCGAAGTCGGCGGCGTCGTGCAGGAAGCCGCCGTGCCGCACCGATGTCCTCCCCGGCTTGCCGGGCTCCTCGTCGTAGAGGGTGTCCAGGTCCCAGCCGCGGTCGGTGGGGAACTCCGAGATGGCGTCGCCCTCGTCGGCGACGAACCGCCACAGGTCCTCGGGCGACCGCACGCCGCCCGGGTAGCGGCAGCTCATGGCGACGATCGCGATGGGCTCGGGCGCGCGCTCCTCGACGTCCTTCAGGCGCCGGCGGGTCTTGTGGAGATCAGCCGTCACCAGCTTGAGGTAGTCGAGGAGCTTCTCCTCAGTGGTCACCCCGTGGCCCGCCCTTCTCGCGGTCGATGATCTGCGCTTCGATGAAGGCGAAGACCTCGTCGGCCGTCGCGTCCTTGAGCACGGCGTCGATGTCCTCGCCGCCCGGTGGCGCCGCGTCAGCCGCGTCCGCCGTCGCCGCCGCGTCGCCCGTCTCCGGTGGTGCCGCCTGCCCGGCCTCCGTGGCCGCGCCCGAGGGCCGGCCGCCCTCGGGCCACAGCAGCGCCCCGAGGTGCCGGGCCAGCCGGGCGGGGGTCGGGTGGTCGAAGACGAGCACGGCCGAGAGCCGCCGTCCCACGACGCGGCCGAGCCGGTTGCGGAGGTCGACGGCGGTCAGGGAGTCGAACCCCACCTCCAGGAACCCGCGGTGCGGAGGCACCGCGTGGACCGACGCGTGTCCGAGGACGTCGGCCGCCTGGGTACGGACCAGCTCCACCAGGGCCCGTTCGCGGTCCTCGACGGTCAACGGGTCGAGCCGCCGGCGCAGTTCGGCCTCCCCGCCGCCCTCGGCCGTGGCCGCCGGCGTGCCGGGACCGGCCCCGGGTCCTCGGCGGGCGGCGGGGCGGGCGAGCCCGCGGAGCAGCGGCGCGACGGCGTCCCCGCGCAGCGCCTCGGGGTCGAGCCTGGCCGCGGTGACGACCGCGTCGGCGCCGCGCAGCGCGGCATCGTGGAGCGCCAGGCCCTCGGCCACGTCCAGCGGCAGCATCCCGGCGGCGGCGATGCGCGAGAGCGCGTCCCCGTCCAGGTGCCCGGTCATGTCGCTGCGCCGCTCCCACAGGCCCCAGGCGAGGGAGGTCGCCGGGAGGCCGGTGGCGCGGCGGTGGGCGGCGAGGGCGTCGAGGTAGGCGTTGGCCGCCGCGTAGTTGCCCTGCCCCTGGCGGCCGAAGGTGGCCGCGGCGGCGGAGAACAGCACGAACGCCGACAGGTCGAGTCCCGCCGTCAGTTCGTGCAGGTGGGTGGCGACATCCACCTTGGCCCGCAGGACCCGCTCCACCTGGCGCGGTGTCAGCGTGTGCACCATGCCGTCGTCGAGAACGCCCCCGGCGTGGACCACGGCGGTGAGCGGATGCTCCTCCGGTATCGCGGCCAGCACGGCGGCCAGCGCGTCGCGGTCGGCGGCGTCGCAGGCCACGATGGTCGTCCTGGCTCCGAACCCGTCGAGCCGCGCGACGAGTTCGGCCGTGCCCGGCGTCTCCGGGCCGCGCCTGCCGACCAGCAGCAGGTGCCGCACGCCATGCTCGGCCACCAGGTGGCGGGCCAGGAGACTTCCGAGGGTGCCGGTGCCGCCGACGATCAGGACGGTGCCGTCGGGCCGTGGCCGCGGCAGCGGCCCGGTGGCGGCCGGGACCCGGGCCAGGCGCGGCACGACGACCGCGCCGCGCCGGACGGCGAGTTGCGGCTCGCCCGCCGCGACGGCCGCGGCGACGGCGGCGGGCACCGCGGCGCGGGACGCCGCGTCCTCGTCCACGTCGACCAGCACGAAACGGTCCGGGTGCTCGGCCTGCGCGGAACGGATCAGCCCCCAGGCCGCCGCGGACCCGAGGTCGCGCACGTCCTGCCCCGGGCCCGTCGCCACCGCTCCGCTCGTCACGATCGCCAGGCGCGCCGTCTCGGAACGCTCGTCGTCCAGCCACTCCCGCACCCTCGCCAGGGCACGCGCCGTCACGTCGTGGACGGAGGCGACGGTGCCGCGCCGGTCCTCGGGGTCGGTGGCGAGGTCATGGAGGACGAGGGCATCGGTGTCGCGTCCGGCGCCGGTGTCCTGGGTGGCGGTGGCCGGGGGCAGCGAGATCCATTCGACGCGGTAGAGGCCGTCCTGCCCGCCGGCGCCGCGCAGTTGGTCCGCGGCGAGCGGGCGGAGCGCGAGCGACGCGACGGTGGCCACCGGCGCCCCGGTGCCGTCCGCGATCCGCAGGGCCACGCCCTCCTGGGCCCCCGCGGCGTCCACGGCGCGCGACAGCCGCACGCGCAGCGCGGTCGCCCCGGTGGCGTGCAGGGCGACTCCGGACCAGGCGAACGGGAGGCGGGCCGCGTCGGATTCGGCGACCAGGCCGCCGGCGTCCATCGGGTGCAGGGCCGCGTCGAACAGCGCCGGGTGCAGGCCGTAGCCGGAGCCCGTTCCCTCCGGGAGAACGACCTCGGCGTAAACCTCGGGTTCCGGCCCGCCCGCCGCCGAACCGGGAGGCGCCTCGGACAGCCACGCCGCCCGCAGGCCGCGGAAGGCGGGCCCGTAGTCGAGTCCCGTCTTGGCCAGACGCGCCTGAAGCTCCGCCACGTCGACGGGGATCGCGCCCGCCGGTGGCCAGGCCGCGAGGTCGAAGGCGGCGGGCGCCGCCTCCCTCGCGAGGGTGCCCGAGGCGTGCCGCGTCCACGGCTCGTCGGCCCGGCGGGAGTGGAGGGTGAGGGGGCGTCGGCCGTCGCCGTCGGGGCCGCCGACGGCGAGCTGGAGTTGTGCCTCGCCGTCCTCGGGGATGATCAGGGGCGCTTCGAGCGTCAGCTCCTCGACCGCGCCGCAGCCGGTGCGTCCCGCGGCGTGGAGGGCGAGTTCCACGATGGCCGTGCCCGGGAGGACGACGATGCCGTGGACCATGTGGTCGGCGAGCCACGCGTGGTCGGTCAGGGACAGCCGCCCGGTGAACACGTGGCCCTCGCTGTCGGCGAGCGGCAACGCGGCGCCGAGCAACGGGTGTTCCTCGGCGGCAAGCCCGGCCGCGGCGACGTCCACGGCACCGGCGGGGGCCGCGTTCAGCCAGTAACGCCGGTGCTGGAAGGGGTAGGTCGGCACGTCGACATGCCGACCGCCCGCGAGAACGCGGTCCCAGGCCACGGGAACGCCGTGCACCCATGCCTCGGCGAGCGAGGCCACGAAACGGTCCATCCCGCCCTCGCCCCGCCGCAGCGAGCCGATGGCGGTGGCATCCTCGATCGCCATCGTCAGCACCGGATGCGCACTGGCCTCGACGAATATCCCGAAGCCCTGAGCGACCAGCGACTCCACCACCGCCGCGAACCGCACCGTCCCCCGCAGATTCTCGAACCAGTACGCCCCGTCCAGACCCGCGGTGTCCAACTCCCCACCCGTCACCGTGGAGTAGAACGGCACCGACCCCGAACGCGGGGCGAGGGAAGCCAGATCCGTCAGGATCCGCTCCCGCAGACCATCCACCTGAGCGGAATGCGACGCGTAATCCACCGGAATTCGGCGAGCCCGCACCCCATCCGCCCCACAGGCGGCCAGCAACTCGTCCAACGCCCCGGGCTCACCCGAAACCACCGTCGCCCGCGGCCCGTTGACCGCCGCCACCGACAACCGCCCACCCC
>NZ_LAVK01000113.1 GCF_001083795.1 Streptomyces sp. SBT349 | reverse complement strand
CCCACCCCGCCCGATCGCCACCCCTCAGGAGAATCACCGTCATGAGCAACCCGGAGCAGCTTCGGTACAGCAAGGAACACGAGTGGCTGTCCGCCGTCGAGAACGGCGTGGCGACCGTCGGCATCACCGCGTACGCGGCCACCGCGCTCGGCGATGTCGTCTATGTCCAGCTTCCCGAGGCCGGGACCGCCGTGACCGCGGGCGAGACCTGCGGCGAGCTGGAGTCGACCAAGTCCGTCAGCGACCTGTACGCGCCGGTGACCGGTGAGGTCACCGAGGTCAACCAGGACGTGGTGAACGACCCGGCGCTGGTGAACTCCGCGCCGTTCCAGGCGGGCTGGCTGTTCAGGGTGCGCGTCGACCCGGCCGCGGGCGAGCCGGAGGACCTGCTGACCGCCGCCGAGTACGCCGCCTTCACCAGCGAGTGAGCGCCCCGTGGCCCTCTCCGCCTTCGACCTGTTCTCCATCGGCATCGGCCCCTCCAGCTCCCACACGGTGGGGCCGATGCGCGCCGCGCGGATGTTCGCGCGCCGGCTGAGGAACGAGGGCCTGCTCACCCGCACCGCCGCCGTGCGCGCCGAGCTGTTCGGCTCGCTCGGCGCCACCGGCCACGGCCACGGCACCCCGAAGGCCGTGCTGCTCGGACTGGAGGGCCACGCCCCCGACACCGTGGACGTGGAACGCGCCGACGAGGAGGTGGCCCGCGTCCGGGCCACCCGGCGCCTGCGGCTGCTGGGCGCGGAGGTGGGCGACGCGCACTCCGTCCCGTTCGACCCCGACACCGACCTGGTCCTCCACCGGCGCCGCGCCCTGCCCTACCACGCCAACGGCATGACGCTGCGCGCCGACGACGCCGGGGGCGGGACGCTGCTGGCCAAGACCTACTACTCGGTGGGCGGCGGCTTCGTGGTCGACGAGGACGCCGTGGGCGCCGACCGGATACGGCTGGACGACACGGTGCTGCGTCACCCGTTCCGCACGGGCGGCGAGTTGCTGCGCCTGACCCGCGAGACCGCGCTCTCGGTCTCGGGCCTGATGCTGGAGAACGAACGGGCCTGGCGGACGGACGAGGAGATCCGCGCCGGGCTGCTCGCGATCTGGGAGGTCATGCGGGCCTGCGTCGAACAGGGCCTGCACCGCGAGGGCGTGCTCCCCGGCGGCCTCAAGGTCCGCCGGCGCGCGGCGGCCTCGGCGCGCCGCCTGCGCGCCGAGGGTGGGGGCGCGGCCCAGGCGATGGAGTGGGTCACCCTCTACGCGATGGCGGTCAACGAGGAGAACGCCGCGGGCGGCCGGGTGGTGACCGCCCCGACCAACGGCGCCGCGGGCATCATCCCGGCGGTCCTGCGGTACTACCTGGACTTCGTGCCGGGCGCCGACGAGGAGGGGGTCGTCCGCTTCCTGCTCACGGCCTCGGCGATCGGGATGCTGTTCAAGGAGAACGCCTCGATCTCCGGCGCCGAGGTCGGCTGCCAGGGCGAGGTCGGCTCGGCCTGCTCGATGGCGGCCGGCGGCCTGGCCGAGGTCCTGGGCGGCTCTCCGGAACAGGTCGAGAACGCCGCCGAGATCGGCATCGAGCACAACCTCGGCCTGACCTGCGACCCGGTCGGCGGCCTGGTCCAGATCCCGTGCATCGAACGGAACGGGATGGCCGCCGTCAAGGCCATCACCGCCGCCCGCCTCGCCCTGCGCGGCGACGGCCGCCACCACGTCTCCCTGGACCAGGCGATCCGCACCATGAAGGAGACCGGGGCCGACATGTCGGTGAAGTACAAGGAGACGGCCCGCGGCGGCCTCGCGGTGAACATCATCGAGTGCTGACCCCATCGGCCCTGACCACGCGCCCGCACGCCGCGTCGGTGCCGCTCGTCGGGATGCGGCAACAACACCGCATATTCGACCGCGGGTCGACCACAATCCTCGTCCGGGACGCGCATTCCGCACAACGAACTCCAGAACAGAAAGCAACACGTTGGTGACCTGAGATCGGGTAGTCATCACCCCACGCGTGGAGGCCCCCCGCACACCGTCCGTCGGCATCTCCCCTGAGCCGACGGATACGTCACTCGGAATGCGCGGATTCCGGAAGGGCGGCTCGCGCATTCGGTCGACAGCTGTCCGGTCTCGCAAAATCAAGGAGAAGATGGAACAGGGAGTTTGGCCCGGATTCCTGGAGCCGATAATCACGGCGACCCTGCAAGGAAAACGCAGGCCACCCCCACGAAATCCAGGAGCTCTCCATGCTGTTCAAGCGAATGTCCCTGCTCGCCATTCCCGTGGCCCTCGCCGCAGGAATCCTGGCGGGCCCCATGACCGCCACCGCCGCCGAGCCTCCGTCCGCCGCCGTCACCGTCTACGGGCATCTTTTCTCGGCGAAGAACGCCGGGGGAAATGAACTCATCGTCAAGCAGCACACGGTGGACAAGCCGTTCGGCACCTTGTCGGCGAGGAACAGTACCAACAGCACCTTGAAGCTTTACACCGGCGCATGGGACGGGAAGAAGAACAGGTGCACGGGCAACGAAATTGCCCGCATCAATGCGAAGGGTTCGACCAACTTCAACAGCACGAAGTACGTCGGCTGCGTCCAGACGTGAAATAACAGCCGGAATAGCACCTCGGGCTGATCGTCAGGGGCGGCGGGGGTTCAGCCTCCGCCGCCCTTCGCGATATCCCTTCCCGGCCATGAACTCCCCCGGCCGGCCGGGCCGTTGCCGCACCGCGCGGCCACACCGTTGCCACGTTGCGCTCCTTCGCCGTCACCGTGGATCTTGTCTTCCCCCGAAGGGGACGGCCGTCCGGGGGGCGGATCGAGGTGTTCCGCACCCACCGAGGGCTGGCGCGCTGGCCCGCGCACCACGGCGCGACCGGGCATGACCTCGCCGCCACCTCGACATGGCCCGCCATCCGGGAACGGGCCCGCGCCGGTGAGCTGGAGATTCACATCGCCGACATCAACTGCTACACGCCGGGTGGGATCGAGGAGTGCATCGCCGGGGACATCGACGCCCTGTCCCCGGTCTCGTGGGGCACGGGACGCCCGGATCCGTACTGGCCGGCCCAGGCATGTGAACTGCTCCTCGACGTGGGCGCGTGGGCGGGCGACGACGCGGCGCGAGAGGCGCTGAGCCCGGCGCAGCCGCTCGGCCGACTGGTGGCGTCCATCCTCGATCCGCATGCCGCACGGCCTTCCCCGGGGCCGGCACGGACCACCGAGGCCTCCCAGTGGCGAGAGCTCGTCGACACGCTCACGGCCCGGTTCCGCGTGCACTGAGGGGAGTTCACGGAGCAACGTCCGACCGTGTCAGGCCGTCGGCGGGAAACCGGTGAACGGCGGGCCGCCGGGCGTGGGGCCCGGCGCTCTCGGGGCTCTCGGGGCTCTCGGGGCTTTCTGCGTGGAGCGGGCCACGACGTGGAACGGCTGATCGACGGCGCCCCGGGATGCATAGGATCGACTCTCATGTCGAACCTTGACGAGTTGCTCGTTGACATCGCCGTCACCGTGGAGTCCGAGCACAGCAATCAGATGTCGCTGACCGTGGTGGTCGGCGGCGCCGTCATCACCGGTCGGCTGGCTCCCGAGGCCGTGTGGAGGAAGCGCGTGTCCGAGGTCCTGACGGACTCCGACCGCCTCGGCCCGTTCTCCCGCTCCTTCGGCGCGGACCGCGCGGCGGGCCGGTCGGCCCGCGGCGAGGCGCCCACGCATCTGCACTTCCATGTCGCCCGGATCCTCCAGGGCAACATCGGGATCCCTGAGACGGGCGGGATGTACCGCGTCGCGATCGGGGAGGTCAGTGCCTGGACCGTGGGGGACTTCAGCTACTCCGACCAGTGAGCCGACCGGCCCACGCGCCAACCGAGGAGGGCCCCGCCGACGCCTGTCGGCGGGGCCCCGGGCGTTGTCGGGTCAGCGCGGGGTCGACGCGGAGTTGCCCAGCATCTCCGAGGCGGCCTGGAGCGGAGTGAGACCGTGCGCCGGCGCGGACTCGGACAGGGACCGGCAGGTGAAGCCGAGGCGCGTCATGGCTCGGATGACTTCCCCGCTGGTGAAGTCACGGCGATCCTGCGAGGTGATGACCTCGCCCACCTGCTTGGCGGGGTAGGAGCGGCGGCCGATGATCACGGAGTCACCCGTGATCGGTTCGGGCTTGACCCCCCGCATCGCGGCCAGCACGCCATTTTTGGAGAGGTCGAAGGGGAATCGAGCGATGATGCAGCGCATGATGCCTCACGGGTCGAGAAGGAAGGGGCCGAGTGAAGGCTAGCGGGGCGGCCGAGCGAGGGCCTAGGCCGCCGTGGCGACGGCGGACCGCTGCCGTGCCGTGCCCCGCGTCGCCTGCCCGGCGCGCCGTTCCTGGGAGGTGCGACCGCCGCGGCCACGGGACGAGGAGAAGGCCCCGCGCCGGGGGCGTTCCACGACCGGCGCGGCGATCGTGACCGGGATGCCCGAGGGGGCCTTGGCGCCCGTGATGCGGCTCAGCTCCGCGTCACCCGAACGGACCTGGGTGGTCTGGGGGCGGATGCCGGCGGCGTCCATCAGGCGGCTCATCTCGCGGCGCTGGTTGGGCGTCACCAGGGTGATGACGCTGCCGGACTCGCCGGCGCGGGCCGTGCGGCCCCCGCGGTGCAGATAGTCCTTGTGGTCGCTGGGCGGATCCACGTTCACGACCAGGTCGAGGTTGTCGACATGGATTCCGCGGGCCGCGACATTCGTCGCCACCAGCACCGTGACATGCCCGGTCTTGAACTGGGCCAGGGTCCGGGTCCGCTGCGGCTGGGACTTGCCGCCGTGCAGGGCCGCGGCGCGGACGCCGCTGTTCAGCAGGGACCGGGTCAGCCGGTCCACCGCGTGTTTGGTGTCGAGGAACATGATGACCCGGCCTTCTCGCGCGGCGATCTCGGTGGTCATCTGCTGCTTGTCGGGGCCATGCACCAGGAGCACGTGGTGCTCCATCGTGGTGACCGCTCCCGCGGAGGGGTCGACGGAGTGGACGACCGGGTCGGCCAGGTAGCGGCGGACGAGCAGGTCGACGTTGCGGTCCAGGGTGGCCGAGAACAGCATCCGCTGCCCACCGGGCCGCACCCGGTCGAGCAGCGCGGTGACCTGGGGCATGAAGCCCATGTCGGTCATCTGGTCGGCCTCGTCGAGAACGGTGATCGCGACCTGGTCGAGCCGGCAGTCGCCCCGGTCGATGAGGTCCTTGAGCCGGCCCGGGGTCGCGACGACGACCTCCGCGCCGGCGCGCAGGGCGCCGGCCTGCTTGCCGAGCGACATCCCGCCGACCACCGTGGCCAGGCGCAGCGCCACCGAGCGCGCGTACGGGGTGAGGGCGTCGGTGACCTGCTGCGCGAGCTCCCGGGTGGGAACGAGGACGAGGGCCAGCGGCTGCCGCGGCTGGGCGCGCTGCCCGGCCGTTCGTGCCATCAGCGCGAGGCCGAAGGCGAGCGTCTTGCCCGAACCGGTCCGGCCGCGGCCGAGGACGTCGCGGCCCGCGAGCGCGTTCGGCAGGGTCGCGGCCTGGATGGGGAACGGCTCGGTCACGCCCTCGCGGACGAGCGTGGCCAGCAACGGCGCCGGCATGTCGAGCTCGGCGAACGCCTCGACGGCGGGGAGCCCGGGGGTGGTCGTCACCGGCGGGGCGAACGCGCCCTGCGGGGAGGACTGCCGGCGTCCCTGCCCCTTCTGACGGCTCGGCGCGCCGGAACGGCCGCCCGCCACGGCCGCGAAGCGGCCACGGTCCCTGCCGGAGCCAGAGCTTCCGGAGCGGGTCCGGGAGAAGCGATCACCTGTACGTGTGCGGTTCATGGGGAACCTTCCTTGACGTGGCACGTATCAAGGAATTCCCGAAGCATACGAAGCGCACAGAGAATTGCAAGAACGAGCCAAATAAAAAACAGAGCCGAAATTGATCGGCGAGGAATACGCGCGGGGTCGGCGCCGAAAGGAACGAGGCATGCGCGCCTGGTCGCGGGGCCGGGCCGGCGATATCGCCGCGGCGCGAAGGGCGAGGCGCCGTCATACGCAACGAGCTGGCGCCCGCGCCGTACGGCGCGGACCCCAGCTGCGAAGTGAGCGCGTCAGGCGGGAACGATGTTCTCCGCCGTCGGGCCCTTCTGGCCCTGCGCGATGTCGAAGGTCACCTTCTGACCTTCCTGCAGCTCGCGAAAGCCCTGGGCGGCGATGTTCGAGTAGTGGGCGAAGACGTCGGCGCCGCCGCCCTCCTGCTCGATGAAGCCAAAGCCCTTTTCCGCGTTGAACCACTTCACGGTGCCTGAAGCCATGTCGTTTCTCCTTTGGGGCAGATCTCGGAGTCCGCACTGCGCGAACCCCGCGTCGCCGCGATGATTACCCCGCCGGAAAAGTACCGGAAATACAAAAGTGCTCCAGCGGCCCAGAGAGCTGATGAGAACACTTGACGTGTGGGAACCACAACTGCAACCAAGCACCACACTAGCACGGCACGCTCGGCCAAGTGGCCTAAATAATGCTGTTCCGCCTGTCGGATGAGAAACCCTCATTGTGAGTCGCGCCGATTTCTCATTTCGTGACGACAGGTATTGGCTCGCCCGGAACACAGCGTTTCGGTCGCGGGCTCACCCGCCGAGCCACCCGGGCCTCGCGCTCCCGGCCGGCATCGCGGCCGAACTCCGGATGCCGGCCGACGAGTTCACCGGAAAGGGCGCTCGGCGCCCGTCAGGCGGGGAGGGACACCCCCCGCAGCGTGCCGTCCTGGTCGCCGAGGACGAGCAGGTCGCCGACCACGGCGGGGGCGCCGTAGCAGTGGGCCGTGGTGAGCTGGAGCCTCTCGCGGACGGTGCCGTCGGCGAGGTCGACGGCGGTCAGCCGGCCCGTGGTGCCCGGAATCCAGGCGATGCCGTCGCGCACGGCCGCGCCCGTGTTGAGCGCGCGCACGCCGGTGTCGGCGGTCCACCTGACCTCGCCGTTCGCGGGGTCGAGGCGGGTGACGGTCCTCGCGAAGTCGTCGATGAGCACGACATCGCCCTCGTGGCGCAGCTTGGGCGCGTAGCCGTAGGAGCCGGCGCGCGTCCAGCGCTGCGCGCCGGTGGCCCCGTCGAGGGCGAAGATCCCGGAGACCGTGCCGACCAGGACCGTTCCGCCGGGAAGCACCTCCAGGGTGTCGTACCAGGGCCCGTAGATGTGCCGCGCGTAGGGGCCGGTGCGGGTGGTGGTGGAGAACCGCCACACCACCGTGCCGTCGGCCGCGTCATAGGCGTAGGCGTCGCCGGTGGCGGAGCCGGTGTAGACGCGGTCGCCGTCGCAGGCCGCCCGCCCGGCGAACATGCCCTGGCCGGTCGCGGTCCACAGCCGCTCGCCGGTGTCGGCGTCGATCGCGTGCCGGGCCTCGCCCGCGGAGACCACCACGGCGGCCCGGCCCGCGAGGTCGGTGACCAGCGGGGAGCCGAGCACCGGGGCGCCCGCGTCGTAGGCGAAGCGGCGGTGGCCGTCCCTGGCCCGCAGCGCGGTGAGGGTGTGGTCGGCGGAGGGCACGTAGACGGTGTCGCCGCCGGGCGCGAACGCGGGTTGCCCGTACACCGGGCCGGTCCGCGCGGACCAGCGGCGGCGCAGGCGGTGGCGGTCCGGCTCGCCCGCGAGCACGCCGCCCCCGGTGGTGGCGGCGACCACCAGGCCGCCGTGGGCGGTGAGTCCGCCCTGCACCGGGTGGCCGAGCTCCTCGCTCCAGCGCACCCGCCCCGAGGCGCCGGGGACGGTGAATCCGAGGGTCTCCTCGTGCCAGGCGCCGTCCTCCCCGGTGACGCGCACGGTCGCGCGGTGGGTGCCAGGGGCGAGCGCGGAGACGTCGAGGGCGCCGGTGGCGCTCCCGCCGCGGTCGCCCGCCGCCAGGTCGAGCCAGCCCTCGGCGTTCCTGCCGCCGTAGGTGTGCTGCGGATGGACGCGGGCGCTGGTGGTCAACGGGCCCGCGCCGCGCGGCAGCCGGACGGTGACGCCGAGGGTTCCCGCCGCCACGGCCGCCGGGTCGAGGTCCACGCGCCGCGGGCGGGCCCCCGCGCCGGGGCGGGGCCCGGTCAGCGGCACGTCGGCCGCCTCGCGGCGGGTGACGGTCCCGTCGGCGGCGCGTTCGACGGCGGTGACGCGCAGCACGGGGCCGCCCGCCTCCTCGGCCTTCTCGACCCAGTACCAGCGCGGGCCCGAGCGGGCGTCGCGGACGGTCAGCTGCGTCGTTCCGTTGAAGCGGCCGACCTCCTCGGCGTGGATGTGGCCCGCGAAGATCGCCCGGACGTTGTGGGCGCGGACGACGTCGAGCAGCCGCTCGGTGTCGCTGACGTAGACGTTCGGGCCGCCGAAGGGGAAGTGGGAGAGGAGGACGACGGGCCGGTCCCGGCCGACGCGGCGCAGGTCGCGTTCCAGCCACTCGACGCCGGCCCGGCCGAAGCCGCCGGGCTCCTGGAGGAGGTGGCTGGGGTCGAGGCCGACGAAGTGGATGCCGAGCGCGTCGAAGGAGTACCGGGAGGGGCCGAAGAGGGCGCGGTAGCGCTCGCCCGCGGTCGCGTCCCAGCGCCACTCGTGGTTGCCGGGGACATGGCGGATCCTGGGGCGGAGCCCGGCGGGGAGGGTGCCCAGGTAGGCGTCGTACTCCTCGGCCGATCCGTGCTCGACGATGTCGCCGACGTGCAGGACGAAGGGCGGTCCGGCGGCGGCGATGTCCTGGTAGACCCCGGTGACCCACGCGGTGCGGTCCGGCACCGAGACGTCGATCTGGGTGTCGCCGAGCAGCGCGAAGCCGGCGCCGCGGGCGGGATCCGGACCGGCGGCCGGGGTGGCCCGTGCGGCGCCGGCGCCGGTGGTGAGGCCGACGGCCGCGGCGCCGACGGTGCCGCCGCCCGCCAGGAGGAAGCGGCGGCGGTCGAGGGGGGTCGGTTCGTTGCGCATGGGCGGATCATCCGCCCATGCCGTGAACGCGTGCTGAACTGTCCGGACCGCGACGCGGTCAACTTCCGGGCTGGGTGCGCTTCAGGAAGTCGCGGATCAGGGGCAGGGCCTCGTCGAGGTGGCTCTCCAGCAGGAAGTGGCCGCCGTCGAGCAGGTGGATCTCGGCGTCCGGGAGGTCGCGGGCGAACGCGCGGGCGCCCTCGGGCGGGAAGATCTCGTCGCGCCCGCCCCACACCGCGAGCAGCGGCACATGGGAGGTGCGCAGCCAGTCGTGCAGGCGCGGGTAGACGTCGAGGTTGGTGCGGTAGTCGCGCAGCAGGCTCAGCTGGGCCACGTCCATCCCCGGGCGGCTGATCAGCGCGTGGTCGTGGTGCCAGGTGTCCGGGCTGACCAGGGACGGGTCGTCCAGGCCGTGCAGGTACTGCCAGCGGATCTTCTCCAGCGACTGCGCCTCGCGCGCCGCCGCCTCGTTCTCGGCGCTGGGGTCGTCCCAGTAGGCGCGGACCGGTCCCCAGAAGGAGTCGGCCAGCCCCTCCTCGTAGCCATTGCCGTTCTGGGTGATGACGGCGGTGATCGCCTCCGGGCGCCGCAGCGCGATCCGCCAGCAGACGGGGGCGCCGTAGTCGTGGACGTAGACGGCGAAACGGTCCAGACCCAGCGTGTCGACCAGGCCGAGGACGACGTCGGTGAGGGCGTCGAAGGTATAGGGGAAGGCGTCGGGGGACGGGGCGTCGGAGTAGCCGAACCCGATGTAGTCCGGGGCGACCACGTGGTAGCGGTCCGCCAGTCGCGGGATCAGCGCGCGGAACTGGTGCGAGCTGGCGGGGTAGCCGTGCAGCAGCAGCACGGTGGGGGCGTCGGAAGGACCGGCCTCCCGGTAGAAGACCGGGTGGGGCCCCACCTTCGCGGTGCGGTGGTGCACTGGAGCCATGGGATCTAACCTCTTTCGCCGGTTTCACCAGTGAGACTCGGGGCAGCCAAGCACGGCATTGCTAACCAGTCAAGCAATGTAATACGGTTAGGAGAGTGAACATGGAGACGGACGAGGCGGCGCTGCTCCTGGAGTTGCTCAACAGCCGCCCGGTCAGCGGAGGCGTCGAGCGGGACCGCTTCGCCGACGAGGGGGAGCTGCGCGCCTGGGCGCGGGCGCACGACGGGAGCGGCACGGCGCGCGAGGCGGAGCGGCTGCGGACCGTGCGCGAGGGGCTCGCGCAGGTGATCCGGGGGGAGCGCGGAGCGCGGGCGCTCGCCCCGGCGCTCGAAGGGGCGGCCCGCGTGCCCGAGTTGGGCGACACGGGCGTCTCCTGGCGGCTGACCGCGCCCCCCGACGCCGCGCTCGCCGCGCGGATCGTCCTGGCGTGGGCGCGGATCGAGGAGGAGTTGCCCGGGCGGCTGCGCCCCTGCGGCAACGAGGAGTGCCGGCTGTTCCTGCTGGACCGCAGCCGCGCGGGCCGGGCCCGCTGGTGCTCGATGGCCGCCTGCGGGAACCGGCTGAAGGCCAGGCGCCACTACGAGCGCGCCCGCGCGCCCCGGGGTGCCGTTCCCCGGCAGGCCGCGCCCGCCCGCGGCGAGCGCGACCGCCGGGGGCCGGAGCGGTGAGGCGGCGTCAGCCCTCGGGGGCGCCGGGGTCCCGGCGGGCGATCGTGACGCCCGCGAGGCGCTCGTAGACGCGGGTCAGCGCCTGGTTGCCGTCACCCGCCTGGCCGCCCGCCACGGCCGCCAGGTAGAGCTGGAGGACGCCGGCCGCCCCCGGCAGGGGGGTGCCGGACGCGGACGCCGCCTCAGTGGCGATCCGCAGGTCCTTGACCTGGAGCGCGATGCGGAACCCGGCGCTGTCGTCGCCCCCGGTCATCTGCGGCCCCAGGTGCTCCAGCACCCAGGACGAGGCCGCGCCGCCCAGCAGCGCCGCGCGCAGCGCCTCGGGGTCCACGCCGAACCGCGCGCCCAGCGTGAACGCCTCGCACGCCGCCTGGATGGTGAGCGCGACGGCGACCTGGTTGCACGCCTTCACCACCTGGCCCGCGCCCGCGGCCCCGACGTGGGTGACCCGGCCCAGGGCGGACAGCACCGCCCGCACCCGTTCCACGTCGGCCGCCTCGCCCCCGGCCATGATGGACAGCTCGCCCGCCCTGGCCCCGCGCACCCCGCCGCTGACCGGCGCGTCGACCATCGCGAGCCCGCGGGCGGCCAGTTCGGCGGCGAGGTCGGCCGTCGCCCCCGGCGAGACGGTGCTCATGTCGACCAGCACCGTCCCGGGGCGGCAGTGCGCCAGCACGCCCTCGCCGCCCCTGACCACCTCCTCGACCTGCGGCGTGTCCGGCAGCATCGTGACCACCACGTCCGCCGCGCGCAGCGCCTCGGGCAGGGCTCCCACGGTCCGCAGACCCGCGGCCGCGGCCCGTTCCGCCGCCGCGGGATCCACGTCGTAGGCCCGCACGTCGAACCCGGCGGCGGCCGCGTTGCGTGCCATCGGCAGTCCCATGACGCCGAGACCGGCGAACGCGACAACGGTGGGGGCGGAGCGGCTCATCGGGCCACCTCCTTCGTCCTGGGGGCCGTGTAGTCGTCGGAGTCGACGTCCACATGGGTCGGGTCCCAGCGGATGATGAGCAGCGACATCAGGCCGATCAGCGGGACGACGGCGAGGAAGAGCAGCGCGTTCAGTCCGTGCGCGTCGGTGAGGGCGGGCCAGGCCACCAGGCCGAGGGTGCCGCCGAGGCGGTTGCCGATCTGCGCGAAGCCGACGCCCGCGCCGCGGAACGACGTCGGGTAGGACATGGTCGCCAGGACCACGCCCTGGGTGCCGGGGCCGCAGGCGTGGGAGAAGATGAACATCCCGAGGAAGACGGCCGCGATCCAGATGGATCCGGTGAACGAGCCCTTGCCGAAGACGTTCACCAGCAGCAGGCAGCCGGTGGTGCCGCAGAAGCCGTAGAGCGCGAGCTTCCTGACGCCGATCCGGGGGGCCAGATAGGTGCCGAGCAGGCCGCCGGCGACGCCGAAGATCAGGTTGAACGTCATCGGCCCGATGATGCCGGTCAGCACCGTGTCGCCCAGCACCTCCTGCGTGACCACGCCGATGGAGAAGCCGACCGCGTAGTACTCGCCGCCCTGGCAGAAGTTGACGAGGAGGGAGAGGATCGTGCGCGGCCGGTACTTCGGGCTCCACAGGCGGCCGAAGCTCTTCCACACCGACTCGCTCGACCCGGCCTTGGGCATCCGCAGGACGGCGTCCTCGGCCACGACCACGTCGATGCCGTACACCTTGCGCACGGTGGCCGCGGCCTGGTGCAGGTCGCCGTTCATGGCCTGCCAGGTCGGGGACTCGGTCAGGTACTTGCGCCGCAGGTAGAGCACGATCGCGGTGGGGATGACGCCGAACGCGACGACCACGCGCCACAGTTCGCCGATGTCCCAGGAGAGGAGGTTGAACAGGCCGTAGCCGATCAGCAGGACGACGAACGTGGAGCCGACCGCCACGTACCAGACGGGCGCGTACATGTTGAGCGCGCGGCCCTTGTTGCGCTGGGCCGAGTACTCGGCGATGAAGCTGAGCGCCACGGGGTAGTCGACGCCCACCGAGAAGCCCATGATGAAGCGGGCGACGAGGAAGAACCACGCGTTCGGCGCGATCGCGCACAGCAGCGTCGCGACGATGAGGATGACGAGGTCGGCGGTGAAGACCTTCTCGCGGCCGATCCGGTCCATCAGCGAACCGCCGACGAGCGAGCCGAGCAGGGCGCCGACGAGGATCGCGCCCGAGGTGACGCCGAGCATCCAGGAGGAGAGGCCGAAGTCCTCCTTGACGTAGTCGAGCCCGAAGGCGATGGAGGTGAAGTCGTAGGCGTCCATGAAGATGCCCGCGAGCGCGATGACGAGGATGAAACGGGAGTTGCCGCCGCGTATGCGGCCGGAGTTGACGAGCGAGACCACGTCCTGGGGATGACGCAGAACTATGGGGGAAGTCATAGACGTCCTTGCGGTGTCCGGGCTGGGGAACCCGGTGCTGAGGGGTGGGGACGGGGGGAGGCGGAGGTCCGGGTGGCCGCCGGGACCGGCGGCCCGGGGAACGGTCAGGTGCCGCCGGTGAGTTCGGCCGCGGCGTCCAGCTCCATCCGGCGGAGCTTGGCGACGCGCCGCACGGTCGCCTCGTCGTTGTCGAAACGGGCCGCCAGGAAGCTGGCCAGCACCTCGCGGGCCAGCGCGGGCCCGATGAGCCAGGCGCCCATGGCGATGGCGTTGGTGTCGTCGTGCTCCACGCCCTGGTGGGCGGAGTACGTGTCGTGGCCCAGCGAGCAGCGGATGCCGGGGATCTTGTTCGCGGCGATCACCGCGCCCACGCCGGTGCCGCACACCAGCACGGCGCGGTCGGCCTCGCCGGTGCGGACCGGCTCGCAGGTCGCGCGGGTGATGTCGGGGAAGTCGACGGGGGCCTCGTCGTCGGTGCCGTAGTCGGTGACCTCGTGGCCGAGTTCCTCCAGGGCGGCGCGGACGTGTCCCTTCAGCGCCAGTCCCGCGTGGTCGTTGCCCAGGGCGATCTTCATGTCCTCTTCCTTGCTGTCGCGTTCCTTGCTGTCGCGTTCCTTGCTGTCGCGTTCCTTGCTGTCGTGTGCCCGTCCGGGGGGCGGGTCGGGAGGGGCGCGGAGACCTCCTTCGCGTGCGGGATGGCGTCGAGGGCCCCGGGACGGGTCACGGCCAGGGCCCCGGCCCGCACCGCGCCGTCGAGCGCGGCGGCCAGGTCGTGGGGGGCGGCGGCCAGCGCCGCCGCCAGGTATCCCGTGAAGGCGTCGCCCGCGCCCGTGGTGTCCACGGCCCGGACGCGGGGCGCGGCGGCGTGCAGGACCCGGCGCCCGGTCGCGGCGGTCGCGCCGTCGGCGCCGAGGGTGCGGACGACGGTCAGCCCGAGCGCGCGGGCCAGGGCGGTGGGGTCCTCGCCCGGCTCCACCCCGGCGGCGCGGGCGATGGCCCGCGCCTCGTGCTCGTTGACCACCAGCAGGGAGACGTCGTCCAGCAGCCCGCCGAGCGCCTCGGGCACGGGCGCGGCGTTGAGCACGACGGTCGCGCCGCGGCGCCTGCCGAGTGCGGCGGCGAACCGGACGGCGTCGCCCGGGACTTCGAGCTGGAGCACGACCACGTCACCCGGCCCGGCGGCGGCGAGCCCCCGGCGGACGTCCTCCGTGCCCAGGCGGGCGTTGGCCCCCGGGCAGACGACGATGGCGTTCTCGCCGCCCGCGTCGACGGTGACCCACGCGCTCCCGGTCGCCACCCCGGCGACGGCCCGCACGCCCGCGACCTCCACGCCCGCGGACGTCAGCGCCCGCACGGCCGACTCCCCCGCCGGGTCGTCGCCCACCGCCCCGACCAGGGCGGTCCTGGCCCCGGCGCGGGCGGCGGCGACGGCCTGGTTGGCCCCCTTCCCGCCGAGCCCGGTCACCGGCTCCCGGCCCGCGACGGTCTCGCCGGGCCCCGGCAGCCGCCGAACGCTCACCCGCCGGTCGAGGTTCAGGCTGCCGACGACGCGCACCGCCCGGCTCACGCGTCCGCCCTCCCCGTGCTGACCGCGCCCGCGCTGTCGCGTTCGACGAGCGCGACCGGGAGCGGCGCCGGCCGGGGCGGGGACGCCGGGTCCGCGATCAGGGCGTCGAGCGTGCGGACCGCGGCGCGGCCGAGCTCGTCGGTCGGCTGGCGGACCGTGGTCAGCGCCGGGCGGACGAACGAGGCGAGGCCGATGTCGTCGTAGCCGATCACGCTCACATCGCCCGGCACGTCGAGGCCGTGGTCGCTGAGCGCGCGGATGGCGCCGATGGCCACCAGGTCGTTGGCCGCGGTGACGGCGGTGACCGGAGGCGACCCGGCCAGCAGCAGCCGCGCGGCCCGTTCCCCGTCCTCGGCGGAGAACCCGGCCGTGACGACCCGCGGCGCGAGCCCCGCCGCGGCCATCGCCTCCCGGTAACCGGCGGAACGGGCCTGGGTGACGTCCAGCCCGGCGGGGCCCGCCAGATGCGCGATGCCGGTGTGGCCGAGCGCCACCAGGTGCTCGACGCCGATGCGCCCGCCGAGGCGGTGGTCGCTGCTGACGGTGGCGACGTTCGGCAGCGAGGCGCCGCGGTCGACCACGACCAGCGGCGTGTCCCCGACGGCCGCGGCCAGTTCGGCGGGGTGCGGGAACGGGTTGCCGACCAGGATGATCCCGTCGACCTGCTTGGCCCGCAGCTGCGCGAGGTCGTCGGCGGCGCTCGGGCCGTCGGGCGACTGCACGAGGAAGATGGTGCGGTGGCTCTCGCGGGCCGCGGTCTCCGCTCCCGCGATGAGCTGCGGGAAGAAGGGGTTGGTGATGTCGGGGACGACGACCCCGATGGTCATGCTCCGGCTCGCGCCCAGGCTCCTGGCCAGCTCGTTGGGCCTGAAGTCGAGATCCCTGGCGATCCTGCGTATCCGCTCCCGGGTGGCGGCGCTGACCCGGCCGGTCTCGGACAGCGCCCGGGACACGGTCGTGGTCGACACCCCCGCCGCCCGCGCGACGTCGCGAATCGTGACCACCGACACCTTTGTCTCAACTCCTTGCAAACATGCGCAAGCAGTATGCGCAACCGATTGCGCACGAAGGTAGGTGCGAACAAGAAGAAACAAAAGGGGTCAGAAGATTACGACTGGGTAACGCGCACGGCCTCGCGGTCCTACGAGCGCCCCTGGACGGCCGGGGCCACCGCCGGCGGGCGGCGCTCGGCCGTGAGGTAACTGAGGCGGGGGGTGAGGTAGCCGGGCGGGCGGCCGTAGGACGTCGCCGCGGCGGCGCGGTCGTGGCGGGTCGCCCGCCAGCCGTGGTGGGTCAGCCACGCGGCGGGGTCCTCCTCGGGGGCGCTCCCGGGCGGGCGAGGGGCACCGGCCGGATCCCCGTCCGGCTCGGAGCCCGGCCCGGAGCCCGGCTCGGAGTCCGGCCCGGCCGCCTCGCCGGGGTCGAGGCCGTGGGCCAGGGCCAGCCTGCTGCCCGGGGCCGCCAGGTCGCCGATCTCGCCGAGGAGCCGGGTGGACTCGGCCGCCTCCAGATGGATCAGCGGCCCCTCCACCAGCCACGCGCTCCGCTCGGCGGGGTCGAAGCCCGCCCCCAGCAGCGCCTTGGTCCACTCCCCGCGCAGATCGGCCGCCAGCGGGACCCGCCGCGCCACCGCGGGCTCCGCCGCCTGCCCGGCCAGCACCCGTTCCCTGAAGGCCATCATCTCGGGGGCGTCGATCTCGTAACAGGCGACGTTCGGGGGCCAGTTCAGCCGGAAGGCCCGCGTGTCGAGGCCCGCCGCGGGCACCACGACCTGGTGACAGCCGCCGTCCGCCGCCGCGTGGAGCAGGTAGTCGTCGAAGAACCGGGTCCTGACGGCCAGATGGCGCAGCACCTCCGTCGCCCCCGCGGCGGCCGAGGGCCGCCGCGTACGGGTCGGCGAACAGCCGGTCCCGGCGGTCGCTCTCCAGCGCCCGCGCCCTGGCCACGCCGACGGCCACGGGGCCGATCCCCTCGGAGGCGGGACGGCGCGTGGCGTTCCGGCGCAGCAGCCTCTTGTCCGGCGCTCCCTCGCGGTTCAGCGGCAGCTCCCCGGCGAAGGCGATCACCGCGGGCTCGTACGGCTCGCCCAGTTCCCCGCGCACCAGCGCGCGCAGCCGCCGCACGTCCACGGCGCCCGCCCCACCCGCAACGCCCGGCGCCGGGACGCCCGGCGCCGGGACGACGACCGCGTGGACCCGTTCCGTCCCGTCCGCGTCGCGCACCCCGAACACGGCGCTCCTGAGCACCCCCGGGTCGGAGTCGAGCAGTTCCTCCAGCTCGCCCGTGTCCACATGGAGGCCATGGAGGGTGATCACCTCCTCCGGCCGGTCCACGAGGGTGAGGTATCCCTCCTCGTCCAGATGGCCGAGGTCCCCGGTGTGCAGCCGGCCGTCCCGCAGCGCCCGGGCGGTCAGCTCGGGGCGTTTCCAGTACCCCTGCATCACGCCCGCCGAGCGCACGCAGATCTCCCCGATCTCGCCGACCGGCAGGCCACGGCCCGTGGTGTCACGGATCGTCAGCTCGACGCCGGGCCGGGCCCGCCCCGCGGTCCGCAGCAGCTCGGGGCGGTCCCGGTCGTGCTCGGCGGAGGTGAGCGCAGCGATGCCGCCCGCCTCGAACCGGCCGTAGACCTGGCACAGCACCGGCCCGAACCTCCGCAGCGCGTCGGCCAGCCGGGCCGGGGACGCCTGGTGGGCGCCGTAGACCAGCGCCCTCAGGCTGGAGGTGTCGCGGCGGTCGGGGTCCGGGTGGTCGAGCAGCCGGTGGAGGAGGGGCGGCGGCAGGAAGAGGTGCGTGATCCTCTCGCGCTCGACCGCCGCCAGCACGCCCGCGGGGTCGAAGTCCTCCTGGAGCACCACCGCCCCGCCGCCGCCCAGCGTCCGGTCGGCCAGCGGTCCCGCGGCGTGCGAGAGCGCGGTGCACACCAGCTGCCGCGCGCCGCGCTCCTGCGGCCAGGGGGTCCCCGGTTCCGCGCTCACCTGGGCGAACGTGGTGCAGATCGCCTGGGGGCGGCCGGTGGAGCCGCCCGTGTGGCGGATCCAGCACACGTCGTCCGGCCGCGCCGCGCCCGGCAGCGGTTCGGCGGACTCCCGCCCCGCCTCCTCCAGCAGGTCGCGGCCGCTGACGCTCGGGCCCGCGTCCACGCCCGCGGGTCCGAGCGTCAGCACGTGCTCCACCGGCGCCCCCGCGGCCAGCCCGGCCGCGTGCCGGGCGAGGCGCGGCGGGGCGACCAGCGCCCTGGTCTCGACGTCCCGCACCAGCGCCGCCTGCAAGGCGGCCGACAGCCCGGCGTCCAGGTGGGTGACCCGGCAGCCGAGGAGGTGGGCGGCGTAGCGGACGGCCAGGGTCTCGGGCTGGTTCCCGCCGAGCAGGGCGACGGTCTGGCCCCGGCCGAGGCCCCGCACGCGCAGGGCGCGCGCCAGCCGGTGGACGAGGTCGCGGAGCTCCCGCGCCCGCACGCGCCGCTCCCCGTGCACGAGGGCCTCGCGTTCCCCCGACTCCCCGAGGGCGTCGAGGCACTCCTCCACATAGCTGCGGAACTCCCCGTCGGCACCGGTCACTTCCCGTTCTCCTCCTCCGTCAGAACACCGTCGCGTGCGCCACCACGGCACCGGCCTGCCAGGCGGTCATACGGGCCGTGGCCGCCCCGTCGTCCCGGTGGGCGGTCAGCAGGCACGGCCGGTCGGTCTCGCAGAACCGGACGAACCGCGACGCCACCCGCGTCGGCCGGTCCACCAGACCGGCCGCCGTGCCGAGCTGAAGAAACCCCTCGAGTAACGCGGCCCCCGGCACGTGGTCGACGGGCGGGTCGAAGAAGAAGTCGTGGCCCGAGGGCACCAGCAGGTGCGCGGCGGAGCCGCCGTCCGCCGGCCGCGGCGGCGCGTCGAGCAGCACGTCGTGGGCGCGGACCCGGCCCACCGCCGCCGGGTCGCGCACGCCGGTGGACCGGGTGTCCACGCACGGCGGGCCGCCGGTGGCGGACCCGCGGTCCGCGACCCGCGTGGCCATCAGGACGTCGCGCTCCACGACCAGGATCGTGCTCTCGGCCCGCCCCACCGGGCGCCCGCACTGGTGCGCCGTCATGACGGCGACGGCCCGCTCGACGTCGTCGCCGCTGCGGGTCCACCGGTAGCGCAGGGCGACGTCGAGCGCCGCGTCGGGCCGCAGCGCCGCGCCCCCCATGACGGTGAACCGCCTGACCAGGCTGGGGCGCCGGGTCGCACGCCGCCCGCTGCGCAGCAGGTGCAGCATGAAGAGCTGGTGACCGACCTCCACGAGGTAGCGGGGGTCGGCGCGCGCGGCGAGGTCGCGGAAGAACGGGTGGCCGCCGGGCGGGCGCGCCGTCGCGGTCATCGTCCCGTCCCCCTCGTGGACGACGCGCACGAGGCGGTGGCCGGGTTCGTCCCTGCCGCAGTCGTCGCGGCCGTGGCCGTCACCGCTCCACATGAGACCGGCCATCCCCTGCGTGTCCATCGCGGTTGACTCTCCAGGGAGAAGAGGAGACGGCAGGTGCGCGGATGACGCGTGGGGCTGGCACATGCCGGGCGCCGGCGGCGACCCTCCGAAATCAACGATCACCGCGCGCCGAGGTTGCGATCAAACACCTGGCGCAGCGGCGCGCGGCCACCCCGGTGCGGGGCGCCCGCGCCACCGGCCCGCCGGACGGCTCGCCCCGCGGCACGCAGCGGTGGCGGACTCCGGGCCGCCCCGGACACCGGCGGCGCCACGCGCCGGTTCCCGGGGGCGCGGCGCGGCCCAGCTCATCGATCAGCCAACGAACCGCGCTCGGCGCCAGGCGGACGAACGACGCGAGGCCGATGTCGCCGCCACCGCCGCGCGCCGGTTCCCCGGGGGCGCGGCGCGGCCCAGCTCATCGATCAGCCAACCAACCGCGCTCGGCACCGGCCGGACGAACGAGGCAGGGCCGATGTCGCCGCCACCGCCGGGCGCCGGTTCCCCGGGGGCGCGGCGCGGCCCAGCTCATCGGTCAGCCGACGAACCGCGCTCGGCACCAGGCGGACGAACGACGCAAGGCCGATGTCCCCGCAACCGCCGGACACCGGCCGCGCCACACGCCGGTTCCCGGGAGCGCAGCGCAGCCCAGCTCATCGATCAGCCAACGAACCGCGCTCGGCACCAGGCGGACGAACGACGCAAGGCCGATGTCCCCGCAACCGCCGGACACCGGCCGCGCCACACGCCGGTTCCCGGGAGCGCAGCGCAGCCCAGCTCATCGATCAGCCAACGAACCGCGCTCGGCACCAGGCGGACGAACGACGCAAGGCCGATGTCGCCGCCACCGCCGGGCGCCGGTTCCCCGGGGCGCGGCGCGGCCCAGCTCGTCGGTCAGCCGACGAACCGTGGTCGGCGCCGGGCGGGTGAACGAGGCCAGGCCGATGTCCCCGCCACCGCCGCGCACCGGCGGCGCCGTGCCGTTCAGTCCGCTCCGCCGCCCCGACGGCGCCCGTGGCGCCCGCCGCCCTCGGCCGCCGGGCCCGCCTCGGGGGCGTCCCCGAGGTCCTCCATGACCTCGGCGGCCACCAGGCCGCCCACCACCCCGGCCGCCAGCGCCGCGCCCAGGCCGAGCCCCGAGCGGTGGCGTTCGAGCAGTCCGCGCACCCACGCGTCGACCTCGGCCGTCCAGTCGGTGCGCCCGACGCTGTCGTGGCCGACGGCGTGGCGGTCGGGCGCGTCGCCCGTCCCGAGGACCACCTCCACCCCGCCCGTGCCCGCGAGGAAGGTGAGCCCCACCTCCCGCACCCCCTCCGCGTAGTGCTCCGGCGGAATGAGCCCGAACTCCTGGCGGAACGGGAGCTGTTGACCCGTCCCGGCCAGCCGCCCCGGCTCCAGCGAGGCGGAGAGGAAGCCGAAGCCCAGACGGCCGAGCGCCCGCAGGACGGCGTCCTGCGCGGGCAGCGGGGCGACGGCCAGCGGATCGAGGCCGCCGGTGTCGCTCGCGCCCGCGGCGCCGAGCCCGGTCCGCACCCCGAGCGGGACGCCGAGCGGCTGGCCGTGCAGCTCGGTGACCGGCGTCTCCCAGGGCAGCGCCACCGCGAACGGGACGGCGCGCCGCTCGCCGGCGGCCAGCGGGAAGCCGCCGCCCACCCTGAACCGCGCGAAGGGCGCGTCGTTCCCCGCGACCCCGGCGACCAGCTCCAGCGTGACCTCCTCGATCTCGACGTCCGCGCCTCCGCCCCGCAGCCTGACCTCCCCGGCCAGGGTCCCGCCGGGCGGCACGCTGCCGCCGTCGAGGACCGTCTCCGCCGTGGGCCCGCCCACGCCGAACGGTCCGAGCCGCCGTTCGCACACCATCGCGGCGTCCACTCCTCACCTGTCGCCTGTCGCGCCGGGCGCCGCCCGGCACGCGGGAGTGCGCGCCGGCGCATCCCCCTCCACGCTCGCAGAACCGGGGGCACCGTGCTCGCCGGGCTCACCGCCGCGGCGGCGCCGTCCGCGAGGGAGACGTCGTCGAGGCAGAACGTCAGGTCGTCGGCGGCGCCGCCGACCTGGAACGCCACCTGCCCGGCCGGGTCCCGCGCTGGCGGTGGGGGCGGGCGTGAAGGGCTCGGGCGGCTCGGGGGGCGGCGCCTGCCAGGTGAGCTGCCGCTCTGTGGGCTCCGCTGGCCCCTGCCAGTTTGCCG
>NZ_LAVK01000112.1 GCF_001083795.1 Streptomyces sp. SBT349 | reverse complement strand
CACCGAGGGGCCGCCGGCACGCCAGGGCGGGGGCGGTCGGCGCCGTCTCGGTGCGCGCCGGGCGGCTGACCGCCGTGGTGCGGGATCCCGACGGCACGGCCCACCGGGCGGATGTGCTGCTGCGGCTGCTCACGGAGGCCGAGTGGAACCGGCTGCTGGACACGGCCACCCGCGAGGCCGGGCACATCGCCGCGCTGCTCGACCGGGAGATGGAGCCGCGCCTCGTGGAGGACGCCGAGGCGGCCGGGGTCGACCTGCTGCCCGGGGTCGGCGACCTGGAGCCCGCGTGCGAGTGCGGCGAGTGGGACCACTGCGCCCACACCGCCGCCCTGACCTACCAGGTCGGCCGGCTGCTGGACGCCGACCCGTTCCTGTTGCTGCTGCTGCGGGGGCGTGGCGAGCGGGAGTTGACCGAGGAGTTGCAACGGCGCAGCGCGGCGCGCGCCGAGGAGGCCCGCACGCCCGCGCATCTCCCGGCGGGCGAGCCGACGGGTGAACCGGCGGCCGAGGCGTACGCGCGGGGCGCTGGCGCTTCGCTGCCCGAGCCTCCGCCCCTGGTGACGGAGCCCGGCACGGGTCCCGCGCTGGCGGGCGGGGCCGAGCCCCCGCCCGGACTCGACGTGGCGGCACTGGAGTTCCTGATCCGTGACACGGCGGTGCGGGCCGCTCGGCTGCTGGCCGAGGCGCTGGGACCCCGGCACGCCACGCAGGCGCCGCCCGCGCCGCTGAGCCGGTGGGAGGACGCGGTGCGGATGGCCTCGGGAGGGCCACCGGCCCCGGTCGCCGAGCGGCTGGCCCGGGGATCCGGGCGCGGCGGGCGGGAGTTCGGCACGGCGGTGCGGGCCTGGCAGGCCGGCGGGCGCGCCGCGCTGGCCGTCCTCGACCCGGACGCGGGGCCCGCTCCGGCGCGGGCGCACGAGCAGGTGGCGGCGGCCCTGGCCGAGGAGGAGGCGCGCCCGGTGCTGCGCGCCTCGGGGAACCGCTGGACCGTGGTGGGCGAGGGGGTGCAGCTGCGCCGCGGGCCCGACGGCCGGTGGTGGCCGTTCCGCAAGGAGGGCGGGCGCTGGTGGCCGGTGGGTCCCGGGGAGGCGGATCCCGCTGCCGCCCTGGCCACCGCGCGGGGCGGCGGGGCGGCGGCGGGCTGACCGTCAGGCCAGGCTCTCCAGCACCGGGTAGTAACCGTCGGACTGACCGGCGGCGTTGGGGTGGTAGGAGTCCCCGACGGGCAGGGTGATGCTGTTCAGCCACTCGTCGCCCGAGCAGATCTCGTGGCCGGTGAACGCGGGCCGCACGTCGCCGTAGGCGAAGCCGTGGTCGGCCGCGGCCTTGCTGATCACCTCGTGCAGGTTGTCAGCGGCGCCGTTGATCGCGGTCCGCGACTCCTCGCCGATGCCGAACGAGCAGTCCCCGCCCGGCTCGTAGATCCGCGGGTAACCGAGCACGGCCACCTGGGCGTCGGGGGCGCCCGCGCGGATCGCTCCGTAGAGCGCGTCCAGGCGGCCGGGCAGGGTGCCGGAGATGACGCCGTTGGCGGCGGCCACGGCGGACAGGCAGGCGTCGGTGCCCTCCAGCACGCATGTGCTCATGGTGTCGGCGAAACCGGCGTCGTTCCCGCCGATGCTGATGCTGACCAGCGTGGTGGCCGCGTCGAGCGTGCCGAGCTGGTTGTTCAGGACGTCGGTGGTGGTGGCTCCGGAGCAGGCGGGGAACTGGAACGAGGCGGGCGCGTTGGCGTCGGCCCACAGCTCGGGGTGCGCGACGGTGCTGCGGCGGCAGTCGCCGCTGGCCTCGTCGTAGCTTCCGGCGCCGACGCCGGAGGAGTAGGAGTCGCCCAGCGCCACATAGTGGGCGGCGGCCGCGGGCTCCTGGGCCGAGGCCGTCATGGGGCCGAGGGCGGACACGCCGAGGGCGACGACCGCGGTGGCGGCCAGCGACAGGGAACGGCGCAGCTTCATGGAACCTCCGGGGGTTCGTGGGGGGACGAGTGGTGCAACGGCGCCCTACCCTCGCCAAGTCGTGCCCATGTCAAGGCTGTTGCGCCGTTGTGAACGACAACGACGCCGGCCGCCCGGAGTGTCGCCCGGCCGGCGATGGTCCCGGCTTTCCCGAAGGGTTGTCCAAAGCCGGATCCAGATCTAGCGTTATCGAACAGCGAGCCACAGATTCCAACATCGCGGGGAGGTCTGCCGACCGCGCCCGCAGCCAGAGGAGACTCATGGACACCCGGCCCGAGGACGACCGGCTCCCCTACTACGAGGACCCGTCCCCCGGCAGCGGCACCCTGCCCGCCCGCGCCTGGTACGCCACATCCGACGCCGCCCGCCTCTCCCTGGGCGGCACCTGGGCCTTCCGCCTCTCGCCCACCGCCGAGGGCGCCGACACCGCCTTCACCGGCGACGGAGCCGACACCACCGGCTGGGCGGAGGTGGCCGTCCCCGGCCACTGGGTGCTCCAGGGCCACGGCGCGCCCGCCTACACCAACGTCACCTACCCCTTCCCCGTCGACCCGCCCCGCGTCCCCACCGAGAACCCGACCGGCGACCACCGCCGCGTCTTCGACCTGCCCGCCGACTGGCCCGGCCACGGCCAGGGCGGAGGTGAGAGCGTGCTGCGCTTCGACGGCGTGGAGTCCTGCGCCCGGGTCTGGCTCAACGGACGCGAGCTGGGTACCTTCCAGGGCAGCCGCCTGCCCCACGAGTTCGCCGTCGGCGACCTGCTGCGGCCCAGCCGCAACGTGCTGGCCGTCCGCGTCCACCAGTGGTCGGCCGGCAGCTACCTGGAGGACCAGGACATGTGGTGGCTCCCCGGGATCTTCCGGGACGTCACCCTGCTGCACCGCCCCGAGCAGGCCGCCGCCGACTTCTTCGTGCACGCCGGCTACGACCACACCACCGGCCGCGGCACCCTGCGTGTGGACTGCACGCCCGCCGGCCGGATCACCGTCCCCGAACTCGGCCTGGACCTGGCCACCGGCGAGCAGGCCGCGGTCCCCGTCGAGCCGTGGACCGCCGAGACCCCCCGCCTCTACCCGGCCGAACTCACCACCGAGGGCGAACGGATCCCGCTGCGCATCGGCTTCCGCACGGTCGCCGTCGAGAACGGCGTGTTCAAGGCCAACGGCCGCCGCATCCTCTTCCGCGGCGTCAACCGCCACGAGTTCCACCCCGACACCGGCCGCGCCCTCGACCTGGAGACCATGCGGCGCGACATCCTCCTCATGAAGCAGCACAACATCAACGCCGTCCGCACCAGCCACTACCCACCCCACCCCGCCTTCCTCGACCTGTGCGACGAACTCGGCCTGTGGGTCATCGACGAATGCGACCTGGAAACCCACGGCTTCACCTTCATAGGGGACTGGCGCGGCAACCCGGTCGCCGACGACCGCTTCACCCCCGCCCTGCTCGACCGCGCCCGGCGCATGGTCGAACGCGACAAGAACCACCCCTCCGTCGTCATCTGGTCCCTGGGCAACGAGTGCGGCTCCGGCCCGGGCCTGAGCACCATGGCCACCTGGATCAAAGAGCGCGACCCCTCCCGCGCCGTCCACTACGAGAACGACCGCGCCTGCCCCGACAGCGACTTCTACTCCCGGATGTACGCCCCGCACGACGAGGTCGAGCTGATCGGCCGGCGCGAGGAGGAGCCGCTGCCCGACCCCGAAGCCGACGCACGCCGGCGCGCGCTCCCGTTCATCCTGTGCGAATACGCCCACGCCATGGGCAACGGGCCGGGCGGACTCAGCGAGTACCAGCGGCTCTTCGAGACCCACGAGCGCCTCCAGGGCGGCTTCGTATGGGAATGGATCGACCACGGCCTCCCCAAGGAGACGGCCGACGGCCGCTCCTACTTCGCCTACGGCGGCGACTTCGGCGAGGAACTCCACGACGGCAACTTCGTCTGCGACGGCCTCCTCTTCCCCGACCGCACCCCCTCCCCCGGACTGATCGAGTACAAGAAGGTCATCGAACCGGTACGCATCACCGGCGACGCGGAGGCCGGAACGGTCACCGTCGCCAACGGCCACGACTTCGCCGACCTCTCCCACCTCGCCTTCACCTGGACCTACGAGGTCGAGGGCGAGCTCGTCGCCGAGGGGGCGCTCGACGTACCGAAGCTCACGCCCGGCGCCTCGGCCGAGGTCGCGCTCCCCGCGGCCCCGGCCAGCGACCGCGCCGGGGAGGCGGTCTGGACGGTCAGGGCCGCGCTCGCCCGCGACCTGCCCTGGGCCTCGGAGGGCCACCCCGTGGCCTGGGGTCAACTGCCGGTCGCCGAGACCGCGTTCTCGCCCACCGCGCCCACTACGCCCACCGCGCCCACCCCGGCGGCCGGGGCGGCGGTCCCGCGCCGCGCCGATGGCACGATCGCGCTCGGCCCCGGCGTCTTCGACGCGGCGAGCGGCGCACTCACCCACCTCGGCGACCTCACCCTCGCCGCGCCCCCGCGCCTCGACGTCTGGCGCGCGCCGACCGACAACGACCTCGGCGCCTCCTGGCAGTCGGACGCCAGGCACGGCCTGCGCTGGCGGGACATCGGCCTGCACCGGATGCGCCACCGCGTCGACGGCGTGGACACGGACGGCGACAGCCTGACCGTGCGGACCCGGGTCGCCCCGGCCGCGACCGACCTCGGGCTGGTGGCCGCCTACCGGTGGACCTCCGCCGAGGGGGAGCTGCGGCTGACCGTGACGGTCGAGGCGGAGGGCGACTGGCCCTGCCCGCTCCCCCGGCTCGGGCTGCTGCTCGGGCTGCCCGCCGCCTACGGGCGGGCCCGGTGGTTCGGTGGCGGCCCCGGCGAGGCGTACCCGGACACCCGGGCCGCCTCGGCCCTCGGCCGGTACGAGTCCTCGGTGGACGCGATGCAGACGCCGTATGTCAGGCCGCAGGAGAACGGCGCCCGCGCCGACGTGCGCTGGGCGGAGCTGCACTCCGCGGACGGGCCCGGGGTGCGGGTGACCGCGGGCTCGGCGCCGTTCTGGTTCACCGCGCGCCGCTGGACCAGCGCGCACCTGGACGCCGCGGAGCACACCACGGACCTGGTGCCGTCGGACACGGTCTGGGTGAACCTCGACCACGCCCAGCACGGCATCGGCAGCCAGTCCTGCGGCCCGGGGCCGCTGCCGCACTATCACCTGACGGCCGGCCCCGCCACGTTCTCCCTCGCCTTCCGGGAGGTCACCGGCTCCTGACCGGGGCCACGGCTCGCGACGGGCCGCGCGGCCTCGACTTCAGCGCTTGACGCCCACGGCGCAGTAGAAGCCGAGGCCGCGCAGCATCGGGTCGTCGGGCACCGGGGCCTCCGGCGCCCAGAACGGCGGCTGCACCAGCCCCGGGGGATCGATGATGTCGAACCCCTCGAAGAACGACAGGATCTGCTCCCGGGGCCGCAGCGTCAGCGTCGAGGTCGAGCCGCTGTACACCTTCCCCACCTCGGCCAGGCGCTCCGGCGGGTGCAGGTCGCGCGTGCCGTGGCTGATCACCAGGCAGCTCCCGGGGGCGAGCGGCTCGGTCATGGCCCTGATCAGCCCCGCCGGGTCGGCCGCGTCCTCGATGAAGTGCAGGATGGCCACGAGCAGCAGGGCCGCGGGCTGCTCGAAGTCGATGAGGTCGCAGACGGCCGGGTGCTCCAGCACCGCCTTCGGGTCGCGCAGGTCCCCCAGGGCGAACGCCGCGTTGCCGTCGTTGATCAGCTTGGCGCCCGCGTAGGTGCTGACGATCGGGTCGTTGTCCACATAGGCGACCCGCACGTCGGGGGCGATGGAGCGGGCGACCTCGTGCGTGTTGGGCGAGGTCGGTATGCCCGTGCCCACGTCGATGATCTGGCGTATGCCGCGCCCGACGACGGTCTTGGTGGCCCGGTGCATGAAGCTGCGGTTCTCCCGCGCCGCCATGTGGATGTCCGGCAGCAGCTCGACGACGCGCTCGGCGGCCACCCGGTCCACCTCGTAGTTGTCCTGGCCCCCGAGGTAGTAGTCGTACATCCGCGCGGGGTGGGCCCTGCTGGTGTCGATCTGCTCGGCCGCGAAGCCCTCTTCACTCACATCCTGCTCCGTCTCTGTGTCCGTGCTGCACCGGCACGGTGTCCGCCCCCCCGTGGGCGGGCACCGTGCCGGTCCCCCGCGAACGGGCGAGAAGGAAGTCCGCCTCGCCCGATTTGACTCCTTGAATGAATCGCCGGATCTCATGGTCGGAGTAGATCAGGGCCGGTCCGTCCGGGTCGGTCGACTGGCGCAGCGCCACCCGTCCGTCGCGCAGCGGCAGCGCCTCGACGCAACTCCCGCCGTTGCCACCGCTCCAGGGCTTCAGCCAGCCCTCCACACCGAGTTCGGTCGCGGGCATCCCGTTGTATATGCGATCCATCGTTCAGATCTCCTTGCGAATCCCACTGAGGATGGCCTCAGTGCGGTGCACTGGCGCAGCTTGCGCACACATCCGGTCCAGCGCCTCTCTGAAGGTCGACACGTCGTCGCGCTGGTCGAAGTAGGCGGCCCCCACCAGGTTCTCCGCGCAGACCACGTCGTTCAGCTCGGTGACGGGGAAGCGGAAGAGGTGGAAGGGCCCGTACATCGCGGGGTGCAGGCCCGCGGAGAACGGCATGATCTGAAGCCTGACATGCGGCACGGCGACCGTTTCGATGAGCCGGGAGACCTGGGCTCGCATCACGTTCGGCCGGCTGACGGGGCGGCGGAGCACGGTCTCGTCGATCACGACCCACAGCAGCGGGGGCTGCTTGCGGGACAGGAGATCCTGGCGGGCCAGGCGCAGCGAGACCAGCCTGTCGATCTCGGAGGCGGGGGCGTGCGGCATCCCGGCGCGGAGCACGGAGGCGGCGTACGCCTCGGTCTGGAGGAGGCCGGGAATGTAGTGCGGCTCGTAGGCGCGGATCTGGTCCGCCTCGGCCTCCAGGCTGACGAACGCGCTGAACCAGTCGGGAAGGACGTCGCGGTACCGGTGCCACCAGCCGGGGCGGTTGGCCTCGCGGACCAGGTCGAGGAAGCCGTCGACCTCGCGCTGGTCGGTGACCCCGTAGATCCGCAGCAGCTTCTCGACATACGGGACCTTCAGCCCGACCTGGGCCTTCTCCATGCGCCGGATGGTGGCGTGGGTGACGTCGAGGGTGTGTCCGGCGTCCTCGAACGAGAGCCCGGCCGCCTCGCGCAGGTCCTGAAGGCGCCGTCCCAGCACCAGCCGCAGAACGGTGGCCGCTCCGCTCACCTGCCCGCCGGGCACCCGCTCACCTCCTCAACTTCCCCTGCTCACAGGAAGTCTGTCACGACATCAACGATCACAACAGACTGATATCAACGATTCTGTAATTTGCAGGATGGCTCTTGCCGGATGCGAGGAACAACCCGCACAGTGGTGCGGTGGCTTCCTCCTCGCACGCTCAGCCCATGTCGCGGCCAGAGACCGCCGTCCTCGCGAACGGCCATCTCCGCTTCAGGCTGCCCGCCGTGGACACGTCGGCCGCCGAGGCGCGCCGCCTCACGCGCCAGCAGCTGAGGCAGTGGCGCGCGCCGGTCGAGACCTGCGACAACGCGCAGTTGGTGATCACCGAGCTCGTCACCAACGCGCTGCGCCACACGGACAGCGAGTCCGTCGGCTGCGAACTGCGGCTTCTGGGCCCCCTGTTGAGGGTCGCCGTCGCCAGCGACGGGATGGGGCCGCGGCACGCGCCGCGCTGCGTGGGAGAGGACGAGGAGGGCGGGCGGGGGCTGTTGCTGGTCTGCGCCCTGGCCACGGTCTGGGGGGTGCGTCCCCGGGAGGCCGAGCCGGGCCATGTGGTCTGGGCCGACCTCCCGCTGGACGGCCGGTGCGGCTGACCGGATCGCTCACGGGGGGCGACCCGGTCGGCCGCCAGGGGGGACGCCGACTGGTCGGGCGGCGCGCCGGTTTCGGCCCGCCCGACGCCGGCGCGCCGTTCGGGATCAGGCCGCGCGGTCGAGCCTGGGGGCGGCCATCTCCCGCAGGTGGCGCATGCCGAGGACGCCGATCACCAGCGCGCCACACCCGCAGGCCAGCGTGAACGCGTAGCCCCAGCGCGCCCCGTGGGCCTCGATGACCAGGCCGGCCGCCAGGACGCCGAGCGCCCGGCCGAGGCCGACGGCGGTGGACAGCCACGCCATCCCCTCGGTCAGGGTCTCGGCGGGCACGCCCTGGCGCACCAGGCTGTATCCGGCGATGATCGTCGGCGCGATGAGCAGGCCGGAGAAGAACGAGTACACCCACAGCGCGCCGACGCCCGGCATGGCCCACAGCGGGCCGATGCCCACCACGACGGCCGAGATCGCCAGCAGGAAGCGGCGGTCCAGCGGCATCCGCCACTTCCGTACGCCGTACCCCAGGCCGCCGACGGCGCTGCCCAGCGCGTAGGTGGACATCACCGCGCCGAGCTGCCAGGGCGACCCGAACTCCTCGACGAACGCCAGCGTGCTCAGCTCCCACCCGGCGAACATCGCGGCGGTGCACACGTATACGGCGCACATCAGCCGCAGCCCGGAGACGGACATGGCCCGCGAGGCGGTCTCCCGGAGCGGCAGCACGGGAGGCTCCGTGCCGCGCTGGGCGGCGAGGAGCAGGCCGCCTGTCACGCCGAAGACCGTGACGGTGGCGACGCCGAGGACCGGGTGGACGAGCACCACCGCCGCGACGAGCAGCGGGCCGACGACGAAGATCATCTCCTCGGCGACCGACTCGAAGGAGTAGGAGGACGTCAGCAGCGTGCCCGTGGTGTCGCCGCCCGCCAGGTGGCTCCACCGGGCGCGGACCAGCGCGCTGAGCGGCGGCATGAGGGCACCGAACGCCGCGCCCGTGGCGAACAGCGCCCAGACCGGCGCCCCCAACTGGGCGGCGAGCAGGAAGAGGGTCCCCGCGAGACCGAACGCGAGCGCGAGCGGACGCAGCACCCGGCCCTGGCCGAACCGGTCGATGAGGTAGCCGAGCCGGGGAACGATCAGGGCGTAGCAGACCGCTCCCCCGGCGGCGACGGCGCCGGCGGTGGCGTAGCTGTCGGTCACATGGGTGACCAGCAGCACGGTCCCGAGGGAGAGCGTCGCCATGGGCATGCGGCCGATCATGCTGGCCGCGATGAACCCCCTGGCCCCGGGTACGCGGAAGACTTGGCGGTAGACGCGGAGCCCGGAGGCGGATGAGTCCATGGCCGGTGATGATGCCGTCCGGGTCAGGCCCCGGGCACCTTGTTTTCGGCGGAGGGGGCGCCGTTCGGGCGGTCAACCGCCGCTCGGCGTCGGGGCGATGCCCGCGGCCACGGGCGCGGAGGCCGCGACCCGGGCCGCCACCAGGGGCGTCAGGTCTGGCGCTGTGCGACGTCCCTGAGGGTCGCCGACGCGTGGGCGACCAGCGTGGCGGGGGGAAGGGGGAAGACGGTGTGCGGGGTGCCCGCCGCGGCCCAGACGGTGTCGTGCGCCAGGAGCCCGCGGTCGGCGAGGGTGCGCAGGGCGGTGGTGTGGCCGAAGGGGGGCACGCCGCCGATGGCGTACCCGGTGGCGGAGCGGACGGTCCCGGCGGAGGCCCGGAGCACCTCCGAGGCGCCGAGCGCGGCGCGGACCAGCTCGGTGTCCACGCGGGACGAGCCGTCCACCAGGACCAGAACCGGCTCCTTATCCGCCTCGAACACCAGCGACTTTACTATTTGATTAAGCTTGCACCCGATCGCCTCGGCCGCCTGGGCCGCGGTGCGGGTTGCCTCGGGGAAGGCGCGGATCTCGACGCCCTCCAGCCCGAGCACGGCGAGGGCGACGGCGAACCGGGGATGCGCGCTGATGGATGCGGTCATGGACGGGGACCCTAGTGCTCCCCCGACATGCCGCGCCAAGGAAATTCTCGCGACAAACGTCGGATGACCGGAGGAACAGTGGACGTCTCGTTGACCATGTGGGTACTCACGGTGGCGGTGCTCTGCGCACTGATCGCCGTCGACTTCTTCTTCGGGCGCAAGCCCCACGAAGTGTCGCTCAAGGAGGCCGGGACATGGTCGGCCATCTGGGTCGCCATGGCCGTCCTCTTCGGCATCGGCCTGCTGATCTTCGAAGGGGGCACGCCCAGCGGGGAGTTCTTCGCCGGGTATGTCACGGAGAAGTCCCTCAGCGTGGACAACCTCTTCGTCTTCGTCCTCATCATGACGAAGTTCGCCGTGCCCCCCGAGTACCAGTCGCGGGTGCTGCTGGTGGGCGTGCTGATCGCCCTGCTGCTGCGCGGCGCGTTCATCGCCGCGGGCGCCGCGCTGATCGCCTCGTTCTCCTGGGTCTTCTACATCTTCGGCGCGTTCCTCATCTGGACCGCCTGGCAGCTCATCAAGGAGGCACGGGCGAAGGACCAGGAGGAGGAGTACGAGGAGAACCGCTTCCTGAAGCTGGTGGAGCGCCGCTTCCCGGCCACCGACCGCTACCACGGCACCAAGATGGTGATCAGGGAGAACGGGCGCCGCCTGATCACCCCGATGCTGATCGTGATGCTGGCGATCGGCAGCACCGACATCCTCTTCGCCCTCGACTCGATCCCGGCGATCTTCGGCCTCACCGAGGACGCGTACATCGTGTTCACGGCCAACGCCTTCGCGCTGATGGGCCTGCGCCAGCTGTACTTCCTGATCGGCGGGCTGCTGGAGAAGCTGGTGCACCTCTCCTACGGGCTGTCGATCATCCTCGGCTTCATCGGCGTCAAGCTGGTGCTGCACGCCATGCACGAGTCCGGCGTGAACACGCCGGAGATCAGCACGCCGCTCTCGCTGGGCGTGATCTGCGGCGTGCTCGTGGTGACGACGTTCACCAGCCTGCGGGCCAACCGCAAGGAGCGCAAGGCCGCCGAGGCGGCCGAGAGCTCCTCGTAACGGGCTCCCCGCCGCGGACGCGGCGACCCGCCGCGAGGGGCTGGAACCACCCGGCCCCTCGTGGCGTTCATCATGCGACGGAGTGCGCGCACCGACAGCGGACGGAGGGCGATCCCGTGGGGACCGAGCCGAAGGGGCAGGACGGCCCCGAGCGCGACGAGTGGGACGAAGTCGTGCTGGACGAGAGCTTTGTCCGCGGCGCCGAGGTGCAGGAGCCCGCGGCACGGACCCGGATGCTCAGGGAGCGCTGGAAGGACGGCGCGCCCGCGCCGCAGCCCTGGCGCTCGGACGACCCGCCCGCGGGCTGGATACACGGCTCGGGCCGGCGCCGCGAGCGCCCGCCCCGGCAGCGCAAGCGCCGGTGGTTCCGCAGGAAGGGCAAGGACGGCACCGAGGAGTGAGGTGAGGACGACCTCACGCGACATCCGCACGGCGAACCGCTACCGCGTCCTGCGGCAGGCCATCGCCGAGTCGCCCGCGTCCCGGCCCCGGCTCGCCGCGGCCACCGGCCTCAGTCCGGCCACCGTCACCACGCTGGTGGCGGAGCTGATCGCCCACGACATGCTGGTCGACGCCGGGTTCGAGGACTCGGGCGGCGGCCGACCGCGCGGGCTGTTCGAGGTCAACCCGGGCGGCGGCGCGCTCATCGGCGTCGATGTGGCCGAGACCTATGTCCACGCCGAGGTCGTCGACCTCACCCTGCGCACCCTGGCCCGCGCCCACGAGGAGCTCGATCCGGGCGACCGGGAGCCCACGCGCCTGACCCGGCGCATCGGGGCCGCCGTGCGCGCCGCCGCCGGGCGGGCGGCGACCGGGGCCCCCGTGCTGGGCGCGGGCATCAGCATGCCTGGGATGGTGGACCGGGAGGGCGGCGTCTCCGTGTACGCGGCCAACTGGGACTGGCACCATGTGCCGCTGCTGAGCCTGCTGGCCGACGAGATCCCCTTCCCGCTCCACCTGGACAACCCGATGCGCGCCTGCCTGGTCGCCGAGCTGTGGTTCGGCGCCGCCTCGGGCCGCGAGGACGCCATCGTGGCCAACCTGGGGACGGGCGTGGGCGCGGGCTTCGCGCTCGGCGGCGCACCGCACCGCGGCGCCTCCAACAGCGCGGGCGAGTGGGGCCACACCCGGCTGGTGCCGGACGGTCGGCGCTGCCGCTGCGGTCGGCTCGGCTGCGTGGAGAGCTATGTCGGCGCCCCCGGCATCATGCGCACGCTCGCCGAGATCAGCCCCGGCAGCCCGCTGCTCGCCGGCGACGACCAGACGGCGACCGTGGCGCGGCTGGCCCGCGCCTGCCGGGAGGGCGACCCGGTTGCGGACCAGGTGCTGCGACGGACCGCCGACCACCTGGGCGCCGCCCTCGCCGACCTGGTCAACCTGCTGGATCCGGAGATCGTCATCCTGACCGGCTGGGTGGCGAGGCGCCTCGGCGCCCCGCTGCTCGGCCTGGCGCGCGAGGCGGTCGCCCGCCACGCCCTACGCCGCCCCCGGGAGACCACCGAGATCGTCCTCAGCCCCATCCGCGTCAACCCGGTGAGCCTGGGCGCCGCGACGTTCGCGCTGGAGGGCGCGCTCGCCTCGGTGGGCCGGGCCGGGAGCTGAGGGACCGGGCGAGAGGGAGAGCGCCACCAATGACACCGCCCGACGTCTTCCGGCCCGCCGCCGTGGACACCGGCACGCCTCCGGGCGGCGGGCCCCCGTTGCTGCTGCTGCACGGGTGGGGCTGCGACGGCCGGGACTGGGCCGCCCACCTGCCGGGGCTGCGCCCGCACCACCGGGTGCTCGTGCCCGACCTGCCGGGGCACGGCGCGACGCCCGACCGCCCCGACCGCTGCGCGCCGCGCGAGGTGGCCGCCGACCTGGCCGCGTGGCTGCGCGACCTGGGCACCGGGCCCGTCGTCGCGGTCGGCCACTCGATGGGCGGGCAGGTCGCGACCGCGCTCGCCGTGGAGCATCCGCGGCTGGTGCGGTCCGTCGTAACGCTGGCGACCGGCTACGGCGGCGACGCGCCGGACGCGGCGACCCGGCTCCCCGCCGAGCAGGAGGCGCTGCTGCGGGAGGGCTCCGCCTGGGCGGTGCGCTTCGTGCGGCGCGCGTTCACCGACGCCACGCCTCCCGCCGTCCGGCGCCGGCACGAGGGGCTGATGGCCGCGACGGACCCGGCCGTCCTGGCCCGTTACCGCGCGGGCATGTACCTGGCCCCGGGCGCCTTCGGGCGGCGGCCCGCGGCGGAGGCGTATCTGCGGCGCAGGCGCTGCCCCGCTCTGACCGTGCACGCCTCCCCCGCCACCGCCGCCTGGGACCGCGGCCTGCCGGCGCATCCCCGCTCCCGGGTCGTGCTCTGGGAGGGCGCGGGTCACTTCCTGCACGAGGAGCGGCCCGCCGAGGTGGTCGAGCTGCTGCGGTCCTGGTGCACGGAGCCACGGTGAGCTTCGCTATGCTGCGACCATGCGATCGTCCTACTGGCACACCGTCACGCCGCCTCCGGCTGCCCGCTGAGGGCGCGCGGCGCTCGTTCGCGCACATCGCCGGTCTGATCTCTCTCCGGCCCGCTCCCGCCCTGCGGTGAGCCAGGGGCCGGTGCCGGGGCGCGCCCTCCCGCCGAGCTGATTCCCCTCGGAACTCAACGGAGCAGGACGCCTCCCATGACTCACTCCTCCCCTTCCCCCGGCGCGCCCCGCGCCGGAACGACCGGTGCCGGAACGGCCGGTGCCGGAGCGGCCGGTGCCGCGCGCTCGGGCGCGCCGCTGGTGCTGGCCGCCGCCGCGCTGTGGGGCACCACGGGCACCGCGGCCCACTTCGCCCCGGACGCCGCCTCCGCCCTGTCCATCGGCGCGGCCACCATGGGCGTCGGCGGGCTCCTCACCTTCGCCGTCGCGGCCCGCTCCGCGCTCGCCCTGCTGCGCGGCGGGGGCGCGGCGCTGTGGTGCGCGCTGCTGGGCGCCGCCTGCGTCGTCGTCTATCCCCTGGCCTTCTACACCTCGATGGACCTGGCGGGCGTCGCGATCGGCACCGTCGTGAGCATCGGCACCGCGCCCGTGGTCGCCGCGGTGCTGGAGCGGGTGCTCGACGGCGCCCGCCTGACCCGCCGCTGGCTGGCGGCGACCGCCGCGGCGGCGCTCGGCTGCGCCGCGCTGGTGGCGGCCGGCTCCTCCGGGGCGGGCGGCGCGGCCGGTGACCGCGTGGGCGCGGGCGTGGCGCTCGCCCTGCTGACCGGCGCCGCCTATGCCGCGTACGCCTACGCGGGCGCCCGTCTCATCCGGCGGGGCCACTCCGCGCGCGCCTCGATGGGCGCGCTGTTCGGCCTCGGCGCCGGCGTGCTGCTGCCGCTCTTCGTGGTCACCGGCGGGGCGGTGGTCTCCGAGCCGCGCGGGGTGGCCGTCGCGGCCTACCTGGCGGTGGTCCCGATGTGGCTGGCGTACGGGCTCTTCGGCGCGGGCCTGGCCCGGGTGCGGGTGAGCACCGCGACCACCCTGACCCTGTTCGAGCCGGTGGTGGCCGCGGTGCTCGGCGTGGTGGTGATCGGCGAACGGCTCTCCGCCCTGGCCTGGGCCGGAGTGGCGCTGATCGTCGCGGGCCTCGCGGTGATGACCGTTCGCCGCCGGATCACACCGTCGCGCGCCGGAACTGCTGGTGCGCGGCGGAGGAGCAGGTGTACTGGATGAGGCGGGCGCTGTCGGCGGCCGACTCGTCGGAGACATCGAGGCACTTGCCGCTGTGCCTGGCCTCGATCCGCACGTGGCCGCCTCCCGCGTCGGTCAGGCGCCACTGCTGTTCCTGCCCGCCGCCGCAGGCGCTCTGCACCACCCGGGCGGCGTCGGCGGTCGAGCCGCCGGACACGGCCAGGCAGAGCGAGCTGTGCCGGGCGACGAGCTGGACGTGGCCGCCGCCGGCGTCACGCGCCCAGAACCGCTGGTTGAGGCCGCCGTTGCAGGTGTACTGCGCCAGTTCCTGGCCGGCGGTGTGGGACTGGCTGGGGATGTCGAGGCACTTGCCCGAGTGGCGGGCGGTCAGCGTCTCGTACGGGCCGCCCTGCCCCCGTGCCGTGCCCGCGGCCGTGTCGAGGACCACCTCGGGGGCCCAGCTCATGGACAGCGTGCGGTCGGTGGGGAAGGTGAGGGGCAGCCAGACGTACCGGGAGTCGTTGACGCGGCCGTTGAACGAGTTGCCCCAGCGGTCGCCCAGGTACAGGTACGAGGTGGCGCCCGAGCCCTGGAGCGGCAGCACCCAGGCGGTCTGGGAGCCGAACGCGGTGGCGTCGCCCACGTTCTGCATGGAGCTCCAGCCGCCGCCGAGGCTGGTGGAGGTGGCGTACTGCTGCTGGTTGGGCGACCAGCCGGTGGCGCCCGAGGTCAGCATGAAGTAGACGCCGTTCCGCTTGAAGAGGGCGGGCGCCTCGCGGTGCCCGCCCGGCCAGGGGTTGGCCACCAGGGACGCGACCGCCGTGTAGTCGGCGGTCAGCCGGTAGATGTGCAGGTCGTAGTTCTCCCGGGCGGCCGAGACCATGTATCCGGCGCCGTCGTCGTCCGTGAACACCGTGATGTCGCGCGACATGTGGTTCAGCGGCCGGAAGCTGCCGCGCCAGTCGTAGTCGCCGTCCACGGTGTCCGAGACGGCGACGGCGGCCCTGGCCTCGCTGTAGTCCTGGCCGTTCTCCTTGTGCATCCACATCACGAACTGGCCGGTCGCCTCGTTGTACATGACCTTGGGGCGCTCGATGTTCGCGTTCTGGAGCTCGGGGTCGGACTGCTGGGTGAGGACGTGGTTGCGGAACTCCCAGGTCGCGAGGTCGGTCGAGCGGTAGACGGAGACATAGCGGAAGCCGTTGCCGTCCTCCTGGCGGTTCTCGCCGAACCAGTAGTAGTGGGCGCCGACCTTGAGCACGCCGCCGCCGTGGGCGTGCACCGGGTCGCCGTTCGGATCGGTGAACCGGGTGCCGTTGAGCACGGTGACCGGCGCGGCCTGGGCGGCGGGCGCGGTCAGGAAGGGGGTGAGCAGGCCGAGGCAGAGGGCGGCCACGAGCAGCCACCCGCGCCGCGCGCCGCCTCCTCTCGTGGTGCTGCCGGCCGGAGTGTCGGGACGTGGCATCGCTGCGGCTCCGTTTCGCGGTCTGGCTCCCCGCCGCCCCGCAGCGGCGGTGAGCACGGTGGGGGAAGGTGCGGAGCGCGTACGGCCGTCCCAGCGCGGATTGCTCCACCCGTCACGGTAGAGGCCGCGGGCCGGACGCGGGAGACCGCGAGCGGCCCGGGAAGCGCCGCGCCCCCGGGCCGCGGTGGTACGCGGCGCCGGGGGCGCGGGCCGGAGGCGCGGGGGAACGCGCCGCCGGGGAACGCGTCAGGCGCGGACGCCCAGCAGGTGGTCCGTCGCCAGCTGGTCGAGGGCCTCGAACGCCATGCCGCGCTCGGCCGCGGCCTCGACGTCGAAGTCCTCGAACGCGGAACGGTCGGCGAGCAGCGCGGAGGCCGTCTCGCCCTCGTTCAGCGTGGGCCGGGCCAGCTCGTCCAGGCGGGCGGCGCGCAACGCCTCCTGCACGGCCGGGTCGGCGCGGAAGGCGGCGGCGCGGTCCTTGAGGATCAGGTAGTTGCGCATGCAGCCGGCCGCCGACGCCCACACGCCGTCGAAGTCCTCGGTGCGCGGGGGCTTGAAGTCGAAGTGCCGCGGGCCCTCGTAGCCGGCCGACTCCAGCAGGTCCACCAGCCAGAACGCGGACCGCAGGTCACCGGCGCCGAACCGGAGGTCCTGGTCGTACTTGATGCCGTTCTGCCCGTTGAGGTCGATGTGGAAGAGCTTCCCGGACCACAGCGCCTGGGCGATGCCGTGCGGGAAGTTGAGCCCGGCCATCTGCTCGTGGCCGACCTCGGGGTTCACGCCGAACAGCTCGGGGCGCTCCAGGCGCTCGATGAAGGCGAGGGCGTGCCCGACGGTGGGGAGCAGGATGTCGCCGCGCGGCTCGTTCGGCTTGGGCTCCAGGGCGAACCGCAGCCCGTAGCCCTGCTCGGTCACATAGTCGGCCAGCAGGTCGAAAGCCTCCTTGAACCGGTCGAGCGCGGCGCGCACGTCCTTGGCCCCGCCGGACTCGGCGCCCTCCCTGCCGCCCCAGGCGACATAGGTCTCCGCGCCCAGCTCGGCCGCCAGGTCGATGTTGCGCATGGTCTTGCGCAGCGCGTACCGGCGCACGTCGCGGTCGTTGGCGGTGAAGGCGCCGTCCTTGAAGACGGGGTGGGTGAAGAGGTTGGTGGTGGCCATCGGCACCACCATGCCCGTGGCGTCCAGGGCCTGGCGGAAGCGCTTGATGTGCCCGTCGCGCTCGCTCGCCGAGGCGCCGAACGGGATGAGGTCGTCGTCGTGGAAGGTGACGCCGTGGGCTCCCAGCTCGGACAGCCGGTTGACCGACTCGACCGGGTCCAGGGCCGGACGGGTGGCGTCACCGAAGGGATCGCGGCCCTGCCAGCCGACGGTCCACAGACCGAAGGTGAACTTGTCCGCGGAAGTGGGCTGATATGACATGGCTGCTCCTCGGCTCCCCGTATTTCGTCATGGCCGTTGACAAATTAGTATGCACGGGCCCCCTGTGGAAACCCCCCGACCCGGCGTGCACGACCCGCAAGAGAGGACCGCGCCCATGGCCGCTCCAGATGGACCCCTCGTCATCGGCGTGGACAGCTCCACGCAGTCCACCAAGGTTCTGGTGGTGGACACCGCCACCGGCTCGGTCGTGGCCCGCGGGCAGGCGCCGAACGTGGTGACCCCCGCGCACGACAGCGACCCCGAGCAGTGGTGGGACGCCCTCGCCCAGGCCCTCGCGCAGTGCGGCCCCGCCGCCCAGCAGGCCGCCGCGGTGTCCGTGGCGGGCCAGCAGCACGGCCTGGTCACGCTGGACGCCGAGGGGCGCCCGGTGCGCAACGCCCTGCTGTGGAACGACACCCGCTCCGCCCCCCAGCGCGACCGCCTGATCGACGAGCTCGGCGGGCCGGCGGCCTGGGCCGAGCGAACCGGCAGCGTTCCCGCGCCCTCGTTCACCGTGACCAAGTGGGCCTGGCTCGCCGAGCACGAGCCCGAGGCCGCCGCCGCCACGCGCGCGGTGCGCCTCCCCCACGACTATCTGACCGGGCGCCTGACCGGGCAGGGCGTGGCCGGGGGCACCACCGACCGGGGCGACGCCTCGGGCAGCGGGTGGTGGTCCTCGGCGACGGAGCGCTACGACGAGGAGATCCTCGCCCATGTCGGCCTCGATCCCGCGCTGCTGCCGCGCGTGGTCGCCTCGGGCGAGCCCGCGGGAACCGCCCGCTCGGGCCTGCCCCTGCCCGAGGGCATCCTCGTCGCCGCCGGCACCGGGGACAACATGGCGGGCGCCCTGGGCCTCGGCCTGGGCCCGGGGCGCCCGGTGCTCAGCCTGGGCACCTCGGGCACGGTCTACGCGGTCGGCGAGCGGCGGACCACCGACGCCAGCGGCATCGTCGCGGGCTTCGCCGACGCGCGCCACGACTGGCTTCCGCTGGCCTGCACCCTCAACTGCACCCAGGCCGTCGACCGGTTCGCCACCCTGCTCGGCCTGGACCGCGAGGCGGTGGAACCCGGCGGCAGCGCCGTGGTCCTGCCCTTCCTGGACGGCGAACGCACCCCCGACCTGCCCTACGCCTCGGGCCTCGTGCACGGGCTGCGGCACGGCACCACCGGCGGGCAGCTGCTCCAAGCCGCCTACGACGGCGCCGTCTTCGCCCTGCTGCGCGCCCTCGACCTGGTGCTCGACGACGCCGCGGACCCCACCGAGCCGATCCTGCTGATCGGCGGCGGCGCCCGCGGCACCGCGTGGCGCGAGACGGTGCGCCGTCTCTCGGGCCGCCCGGTCAAGGTCCCGGCCGCGGACGAGCTGGTCGCGATCGGCGCCGCCGCCCAAGCCGCCGGACTGCTGCTCGGCCGCGACCCGGCCGCGGTCGCCCGCGACTGGGGCACCACCGAGGGCGAGAGCCTGCGGGCCGTCGAGCGCGACGACGACGCCCTGTCCCGCCTGGACGCCACCCTCGCCGGCGCCGACGCGCTGCTGCGGCAGCGCTGAGGACGCCGTGGTCCAGCCCGCCCCCGCGTCCCAGGCGGAGATGCGGCAGCGGAACCTCTCCCGGGTGCTGCACACCCTGGCCGCCGAGGGGGCGCTCTCCCGCGCCGCCGTCGCGGCGAGGATCGGGCTGACCCGGGCCGCCGTCTCCACGCTCGTGGACGAGCTGCTGCGCCGCGGGCTGGTCGTGGAACGCGGCCCCGGCCGGTCGGGCGCGGTGGGGCGCCCCGGCACCGAGCTGCTCCTGGCCGACCGGGGGCCCTGCGGTCTCGGCGCGGAGATCGGCGTGGACCACCTCGCGGTCTGCGTGATGGACCTGCGCGGCCAGGTGCGGGTGAGGATCGACCACGAGAGCAGGAACCAGGCGAGCGACCCGGCCGCCGTCCTCGCCCAGGTCAGCGGAATGCTGCGCCGGGCCGCCGACGAGGCGGAGGCGGTGGGGCTGCGGCCCGCGGGCCTGGCGGTCGCCGTGCCGGGCCTGGTCGCCCGGGACACCGCCACGGTGCTGCGCGCGCCCAACCTCGGCTGGCACGGCACCGACCTGGCCGGACTCCTGCCGGGCGACCTGGGCCCGGTCGCCGTCGAGAACGAGGCCAACCTGGGGGCGCTCGCCGAGCTGTGGTCCGGCCACCACGGCCGCGCCGCGGACGGCGGCCCCGACAGCTTCGTCCATGTCTCGGCCGAGATCGGCATCGGCGCCGCCCTGGTGATCGACGGCGAACTGCTGCGTGGCGCCCACGGGTTCGCGGGCGAGCTGGGCCACCTGCCGGTGCACCCGCTGGGCCGCCCCTGCTCCTGCGGGGGTCGCGGCTGCCTGGAGGCGTACGCGGGCGCCGAGGCGGTGCTGCGGGCCGCCGGGCTCGAACCGGGGCCCGGCGTCCGCATGGGCGCCCTGACCGCCCGCTGCGAGGCGGGTGAGCCCACGGCGCTGCGGGCCGTGCGGCAGGCGGGCACGGCCCTGGGCATCGCCCTGTCGGGCGCCGTCAACCTGCTCGACCCGCGGCAGGTGGTCATCGGCGGCACGCTCGCGCGGCTCGCCCCCTGGCTGCTGCCGCCCGTCGGCAGGGAGCTGACCCGGCGCACCTCGGTGGCGGCGGGCGGCCGGAGCACCCCGGTGCCGGTGACCGCCTCGCCGCTCGGTCCCGACGGACCGCTCCTGGGCGCCGCCAGGTCCGCGGTCAGAACGGCCCTCGACACACCCAGCACCCTGGGCCCGAGGTGACACGTCCCACAGGGTCGGGCGCGCTCATCGGCCCAACTCCGCGAAGCGGCACGGCTTGGCAGGGCGCCCGACGGGGCGTCAGCATGAACGCATGCCACCCTCCCACCGGCACGCCTCCGCCCGCCGTGCCCTGCTGCGCGGCGGCGCGGCCGTGGTCGCCACCGCCGCGACGATGAGGGCCTCCGCCGCGGCCCTGCCCGCCCGGCGGCCGAACGCACCGACGGGCGCGGGGCGTTCGCCCGCCGCGGGGCCCCCGGGCTTCCCCGGGGCCGAGTGGACGCCCGCGGACGCCTCCAATCTCACCGCGGCGAGGCGCCCGTTGAGCCACCCCATCGACCATGTCGTCATCCACGTCGCCCAGGAGACCTACCGCGACACCATCGGCATCTTCGCCGACCCCTCCCGCGAGGTCTCCGCGCACTACGTCGTCGCCGCCGACGGGCGCGTCGCGCAGTGCGTCGCCGACGCCGACATCGGCTGGCACGCGGGCAACTGGGGCTACAACACCCGCAGCATCGGCATCGAGCACGAGGGGTGGGTCGACGAGCCCGAGTGGTTCACCGACGCGATGTACGCCAAGTCCGCGGCGCTGACCGCGTTCCTCTGCGCGACCTACGGCATCCCCGGGGACCGCTCGGGCATCATCGGCCACCACGAGGTCCCGGGCGCCACGCACACCGACCCGGGGCCGCTGTGGGACTGGGACCGTTATCTGCGGCTCGTCAACTCGGCCCGGGCGACGCGGGGATGAGCCTCTCAATCCTTTCCGGACTTTTTTTCATCACATCCGGCGAAAACACGCCGCGGGCCTCATGCTCCGGGCGGCGCGGGCGCAGTATCGCTCCGTGAAGACGACGCAGCGCGCACGCCGGATGGCGGCCGGCGCCGCCTGTGCCACGTTCCTGCTGGCCGTCGTCGTCGGCGGCGGCACCGCCGGGGCGACGCCGGCGGGTTGCCACCACCACGACTGGCCGCGGCCGCCGTGGCCCGACTGGCCGCACTGGCCCGACTGGCCGGACTGGCCGCCCCACCACCCGTGCCCCCCTCC
>NZ_LAVK01000111.1 GCF_001083795.1 Streptomyces sp. SBT349 | reverse complement strand
CTCCTGGCCCGAACAGCGCTCGGAACCGGCCCGCGCGCCCCGCAACTGCCGCGCGCCCAACAACGAAAGAAGCGTCCCCGCCCTCGGCCCCCCGGACCTCTTCCGCTCCGCAGGCGCTCGTGGTCGACCCGCACGCCCCCCAACTTCCAAGTGCGCTGAAGAACCAAAAGAGTCCAGGTCCCCCCGGCCCGCGAGGGCCTCACCCCCGGTCGCGGTTGGAGAGGCTTTGGGCGGGAGCCGCGTTGGGGCGAGAGATCGGGGGCCCTTACGCTGGCCGGCGGATCGGGCAGGCTGTGCACCTGCCCGCACGTGCCCGATCAGGGCCCCCGATCTTGGAGGCTCGCCCCAACGGGGCTGCGTAAAGCCTCGGAAACCGCCCCAGCCACGAACGGCCAAGCCGGCCGCAGGCCACCCGCAGGGTCACCTGTCCCGCAACGCCTCAACCTGTGACACGAACCACGCCGACGGCGGAAGCGCCGTGGCCGCGGCGGCGAGGCGTTTGGTGCGTTCGGATCGTTCGTCGGGGTCCATCGACAGGGCCACGTGCAGCGCCTCGGCCGTGCCCGCGATGTCGTACGGGTTCACCAGGAGCGCGTCCTCGCCCAGTTCGGCCGCCGCCCCCGCCTCACGCGAGAGGACCAGCGCGCAGCCCCGTTCCGAGACGACGGGGACCTCCTTGGCCACCAGGTTCATCCCGTCGCGGATCGGGTTCACCAGTGCCACGTCCGCCATCCGGTAGGCGGCCAGCGAGCGCGCGAAGTCGTCCTTCACATGCAGCACCACCGGCGTCCAGCCGTCCGCGCCGAACGCCGCGTTGATCTCGTCCGCGACCCGCGAGACCTCCGCCGTGTAGGCGCGGTAGACCGCGAGGTCCTGCCGTGAGGGGTAGGCGAACGCCACATGCACCACGCGCCCCCGCCACTGCGGCCGGTCGGTCAGCAGGCGCCGGTAGGCCAGCAGGCCGCGCACGATGTTCTTCGACAGCTCCGTGCGGTCCACCCGCACCACCGTTTTGCGGTCCCCGACCTGCTCCCGCAGCGCCGCGAGCCGTTCGTCCACGTCCTCGCGGAACGCCCGCTCCCGCAGGAAGTCCGCGTCCGCGCCGAGCCCGTGGACGCCCAGGCGCGTTGTCCTGCCACCGTGTGTGACGGAGTCCTCCGTCACCTCCGCGCCCAGCAGGTCGGCGCAGCAGTCGGCGAAGGCGCGCGCCCAGCGGCGGGTGAGGAACGCCGCGCGGTCCGCGCCCAGGATGCCGAGCAGCACCTCGCGGGCGACCGCGTCGGGCAGCACCCGGAAGAGCTCGGGCGGCGCCCAGGGGGTGTGCGAGAAGTGCCCCACCCTCAGGTCGGGGCGCCGGGCGCGCAGCAGCCCGGGAACGAGCGAGAGGTGGTAGTCCTGCACCAGGACGGCGGCCCCCGGCGCCGCCTCCTCGGCCAGCGCCTCGGCGAACGCCGCGTTGTACGCGCCGTAGTCGGACCAGCGCGCCTCGAAGTCGGCGTCGAAGACCGGCTCGAACGGGGTTTGGTACAGCAGGTGGTGCACGAACCACAGCACGGAGTTCGCGATGCCGTTGTACGCGGCGTCGAAGGTGACGGGCGGGATGTCGATCATGCGGACGGCCTGCCCGCCGGTCTCGGCGGGGTCGAGGCGGGGGCCGGCGCGCCTGGCGGCCTCACGGTCGCCGTCGCCGAGCGCGGCGCAGACCCAGGTCCCGGCGTCCGGGCCGAGCGCGCTGAGTCCCGAGACCAGCCCGCCGCCGCCGCGCTTGGCGGTGAGCGAGCCGTCGTCGCCCAGCGCATAGCTCACGGGGCCGCGGTTCGACGCGACCAGCACCTGATCCGTCACGGGCGGAGGCTAGCCAATCCCAGGGGCCGCGAAACGTGTGCCCCGTCACACCCGCCCCCGGATTCACTCCGACGGGCGGGCGTGTGCGACGGCGCGTGACGCACCGACTACGCCGCCCTGCGCGCGGCGTATTCGGGGACGGTGGCCATGGGCGGCCGTTCGTCCGCGTCGATCGGGTGGGTCTGCGGCGTGAATCCGCCACTGTCGGTCCGCTCGAACTGGGTGAGCCCGAGACGGATGGGCATCACCGAGCCGGGCAGTCTGCTCTGGGCGGTTCGCAGGATGGTGGCGGCCATCCGCCCCAGTGCCTGGCCGTCCTGGTGGCGGTGCTTGCGCACGCCCACGTCCACCTGGCCGAGGGCGTCGAGGCCCGCGAGGTGGAGCGTGTCGATGAGCATGCCCAGCTCGACTCCGTAGCCGACCGGGAACGGAAGCCGTTCCAGCAGCGAGCGGCGGCCCGCGTACTCCCCGCCGAGCGGCTGGACCACCCCGGCCAGCTGCGGCCAGTGGAGGTTCAGCAGCGGGCGGGCGACCAGCTCCGTGACCCTGCCGCCCTGCCGGGCGCCTCCCGGTCCCTCGCCGAGCGGGCGGTCGTACATCGCCTTGACCAGATGCACGCCGGGCTCGGTGAGCAGGGGCCCGAGGACCCCGTAGACGAACCGGGACTCGAAGTCACGCAGGTCGGCGTCGACGAAGCAGACGATCTCGCCGCTGGTGGCCAGCAGCGATCGCCACAGCACCTCGCCCTTGCCCTGCACGGTCGGCACCCGCGGCAGGATCTCGTCGCGGTGCACGACCTTCGCGCCCGCCGCGGCGGCGACCTCCGAGGTGCGGTCGGTGGACCCTGAGTCCACCACCATCAGTTCATCGATCAGTGGCACGTCCTCCATCAGGTCACGCCGGAGCGTTTCCACGATGGCGCCTACGGTCGCCTCTTCGTTCAGCGCGGGAAGTACCACGCTGATGCTGCCGGCCGCTCCTGCTGCCCGCTTCGCGTTCAACAGCCGCGGCAGCGGGCGGTCAGCGGCTTCCCAGGACCGGCGGCTCAGCCACTCCTCTGCCTCTTCCAGCACGAATGTCGCTCCTGTTCGCGTTCGGCCACATTTACACCTGCATGGCCGTATCTGCCCCTTCCTGGCATGGTCCGAACCCAACGTCGGCAGGTTTCTCCGGCGATTCCCGTGGGCGCCTGCGCTGTCTCGCGGATCGGACGGACCGGGCCATTGTGCGGGCCGTCCGTTACAGTCTTGAACAGCGCAGGTGTCCTCCGGATATCGGGTCCCGCGCACGACAACTTCATACCGCTCATCCAGAGGGGCAGAGGGAACGGCCCGTTGAAGCCCCGGCAACCCTTCCGCCGGTTGTCATGCGAGCACGGTCGGTAGCGACCGTCGCGTGAAGCCCGGTGGGGAAGGTGCCAATTCCGTCCTGCGGCGAGAGCCGTCGCGGGAAAGATGAGGAGAGGGCCTCGCACCCATGTCCACGCTGACAGAAACCGACTCCACGCCCGACGCCTCACCGGCCGTCGATCTGGGCCCCGCGACAGCGCTTTCCTGTCGCGAGTGCGGAGAGCGTTTCCCGCTCGCACCGGCCTTCGCCTGTACCTCCTGTTTCGGGCCGCTCGAGGCGGCCTACGACCTCCCCACCGGTGACCCCGAGGCGCTGCGCCGCCGTATCGAGGCGGGCCCGGCGAACATCTGGCGTTACGCTCCGCTGCTCCCCGTGCCGGCCGACGTCGCCGGCAAGCCGAACCTCGCCCCCGGCTGGACCCAGCTGGTCGCGGCGGACCGGCTCGCCGCCGAACTGGGCGTCACCGGCGGCCTGTACGTCAAGGACGACTCGGGGAACCCGACGCACTCCTTCAAGGACCGGGTGGTGGCCAACGCCGTCGAGGCCGCCCGCGCCTTCGGCTTCACCACGCTCTCCTGCTCCTCCACGGGGAACCTGGCGGGCGCCGTCGGCGCCGCCGCCGCCCGCGCGGGGCTGCGGTCCTGCGTCTTCATCCCGCACGACCTGGAGCAGAGCAAGATCCTCATGGCGGCCGTATACGGCGGCGACGTCGTGGGCATCGAGGGCACCTACGACGACGTCAACCGCTTCTGCAGCGAGCTGATCGGCGACCCGGCGGGGGAGGGCTGGGGATTCGTCAACGTGAACCTCAGGCCCTACTACGCGGAGGGCTCCAAGACGCTGGCCTTCGAGATCTGCGAGCAGCTCGGCTGGCGGCTGCCGGACCAGCTGGTGATCCCGATCGCCTCGGGGTCGCAGCTCACCAAGATCGACAAGGGGCTGAAGGAGCTGATCGCGACCGGCCTGGTCGAGGAGAAGCCCTACAAGATCTTCGGCGCCCAGGCCGCGGGCTGCTCGCCGGTCTCGCAGGCGTTCAAGGCGGGCCACGACGCGGTCAGGCCCGTGCGTCCCGACACCATCGCCAAGTCCCTCGCCATCGGCAACCCGGCGGACGGCCCGTATGTGCTGGACATCGCCCGGCGCACCGGGGGCGCGGTCGAGGACGTCACCGACCCGGAGATCGTCGACGCGATCAAGCTGCTGGCCCGCACGGAGGGGATCTTCGCGGAGACGGCGGGCGGGGTGACCCTGGGCGTGGCGCGCAAGTTGTTCGCGTCCGGCGCGCTCGACCCGTCGCTGACCACGGTCGTCCTCAACACGGGCGACGGCCTGAAGACCCTGGACGCGGTGGCCCCGACCACCGGTCCCACCGCCATCATTCGACCGAACCTGGACTCGTTCCGAGAGGCTGGCCTCGCATCATGAGCGTTACTGTCCGAATACCGACCATCCTGCGCACCTACACGGGCGGTCAGGCCGAGGTCTCCGCCGAGGGCGGGACGCTGGGCGAGGTGCTCGCCGATCTTGAGGCGAACCACCAGGGGATCGCCGCGCGGGTGCTGGACGACGAGGGCAGGCTGCGCCGTTTCGTGAACGTCTACGTGAACGACGACGACGTCCGTTTCGCAGATGGGCTGGGCACCGCGACCCCCGAGGGGGCCGGTGTGTCGATCATCCCCGCGGTCGCCGGAGGCTGACGTTCCGCACCGCTCGGCACGCCCCGCGCCGCCGCTCCGCGCCCTTCGGGAAACGGGGCGGCGGGCCCTGCCGGGAGCGCTAGAGTGGCGGTGCCCCCGGCGCGTCCCGTCCCGCTCCCGTGCCACTCGCATGTGAATTCGCGACACGAGACGCAAAGAATATGCCGAGAATGGGTGCACCAATTGTCGGGTTGGCACTTTTGAGGCCCCCGGAAAGATTCAACTTTCACCCATTTTGAGCTTTTTGCCCGTTCTGTGGCTCCAAGAATTCTCCCTCGAATGGCCTGTTGCACTGGGCGTCCGTGCAGATACATTCAGCGGCGGTCGACGCGTTCCGGCGCACACCCCCCGACCGCCGGGGGGGTGGGGTCTGAGAGGTCTGACCCGGGCCCGCGAAGTGCGGGGTCTCGTGAAAGGGCCAGCAACATGGGGAGTTAGGAATGGCTCAGGGCACCGTCAAGTGGTTCAACGCGGAGAAGGGCTACGGCTTCATCGCGGTAGACGGTGGTGCGGACGTGTTCGTCCACTACAGCGCGATTCAGATGGACGGCTACCGCACTCTGGAAGAGGGACAGCGGGTCGAGTTCGAGATCTCGCAGGGACAGAAAGGTCCTCAGGCCGACATGGTCCGAGTGACCGCCTGAATCGCCGACCGCCACCCGCGGCATCGTACAGGGCCCGCACCCCCCGGGGTGCGGGCCCTGCCGCGTGCCCTGGCCCGGGGAGGTGCCCCCACCTGGCACGCAGCCAGGGACGCTTGCACTCTCGGGGGCAGAGTGCTAATCATGGCGTTAGCACTCTGAAGGTGAGAGTGACAAGCAAGGACCGGTTCGGTGAGGTCCGGGGGCTGGGCGGCGAAAGGAGCTGCCGGGTCCTGGACCGTCCGTCGCGGGCGCCAGCGCGGTCCGGAGCAATCCACCCCAGTCCTGGGAGGACCACTTCACATGGCCAAGATCATCGCGTTCAACGAGGAGGCGCGGCGCGGCCTTGAGCGCGGGATGAACCAGCTCGCCGACGCCGTCAAGGTCACGCTCGGCCCCAAGGGCCGGAACGTCGTGCTGGAGAAGAAGTGGGGCGCCCCCACCATCACCAACGACGGCGTGTCGATCGCCAAGGAGATCGAGCTCGAGGACTCCTTCGAGAAGATCGGCGCCGAGCTCGTCAAGGAAGTTGCCAAGAAGACGGACGACGTGGCCGGTGACGGCACGACCACGGCGACCGTGCTGGCGCAGGCGCTGGTCCGCGAGGGCCTGCGCAATGTCGCGGCCGGTGCCAACCCGATGGCCCTGAAGCGGGGCATCGAGGCCGCGGTCGAGAAGGTCTCCGAGGCCCTGCTGAACCAGGCCAAGGAGGTCGAGACCAAGGAGCAGATCGCCTCCACCGCCTCCATCTCCGCCGGCGACACCCAGATCGGCGAGCTGATCGCCGAGGCCATGGACAAGGTCGGCAAGGAAGGCGTCATCACCGTCGAGGAGTCGCAGACCTTCGGGCTCGAGCTGGAGCTCACCGAGGGCATGCGCTTCGACAAGGGCTACATCTCCGCCTACTTCGCGACCGACATGGAGCGCATGGAGGCCGAGCTCGAGGACCCGTACATCCTCATCGTCAACTCCAAGGTCAGCAACGTGAAGGACCTCCTTCCGCTGCTGGAGAAGGTCATGCAGTCCGGCAAGCCGCTGCTGATCATCGCCGAGGACGTCGAGGGCGAGGCCCTGTCCACCCTCGTGGTCAACAAGATCCGCGGCACCTTCAAGTCCGTCGCCGTCAAGGCCCCGGGCTTCGGCGACCGCCGCAAGGCCATGCTGGGCGACATCGCGATCCTCACCGGCGGCCAGGTCATCTCGGAAGAGGTCGGCCTCAAGCTGGAGAACGCGACGCTGGACCTGCTGGGCCGCGCGCGCAAGGTCGTCATCACCAAGGACGAGACCACCATCGTCGACGGCTCGGGCGAGAGCTCCGCGGTCGAGGGCCGGGTCAACCAGATCCGTGCCGAGATCGACGCCTCCGACTCGGACTACGACCGCGAGAAGCTCCAGGAGCGCCTCGCGAAGCTGGCCGGCGGCGTGGCCGTCATCAAGGCCGGTGCCGCCACCGAGGTGGAGCTGAAGGAGCGCAAGCACCGCATCGAGGACGCGGTGCGCAACGCCAAGGCCGCCGTCGAGGAGGGCATCGTCGCCGGTGGTGGCGTGGCCCTGCTCCAGGCCGGCTCGGCGCTGGAGAAGCTGGACCTGGAGGGCGACGAGGCCACCGGTGCCGCCGCCGTCCGCCTGGCGCTCGAGGCCCCGCTGAAGCAGATCGCGATCAACGCCGGTCTCGAGGGTGGCGTCGTGGTGGAGAAGGTGCGCAACCTTCCCCAGGGCCACGGCCTGAACGCCGCCACCGGCGAGTACGTGGACCTGCTGGCCGCGGGCATCCCCGACCCGACCAAGGTGACGCGTTCCGCCCTGCAGAACGCCGCCTCCATCGCGGCGCTCTTCCTCACCACCGAGGCCGTCATCGCCGACAAGCCGGAGAAGGCTTCCGCCGGCGCCGGCGACGCGGGCGGTGGCATGGGCGGCGGCATGGACTTCTGAGTCCTCCGCCACCCGCGCGCACGCGCATCCAAGGGCGGCACCCCGGCGACGGGGTGCCGCCCTTCGCGTGCGCCCGCCCGTATGGCCTTCCGGTCCCTGGGTACTCGGACAGATGTCCGAGATGGGGGTTTCGGGAGGATTGTTCATGCATGCGATCACCAAGGGGCTGCTGGCCGGTGCCGCCGGTACCACGGCTCTCAACATCACCACCTACGGCGACATGCTCCTTCGCGGCAGGCCCGCGAGCAGCACGCCGGACCAGGTCGTCGGCGAGCTGGCGTACCGGACGGGGGTCACCCCCGGCGACGTCCGGAGCGGACCCCACCGCGAGCAGGCCGTCGGCGCCCTCCTCGGCTACGGCACGGGCCTGGCCGTCGGCGCCGCCTACGGGCTGCTGCGTCCCCGCAGGGCCCGGGTGCCGCGCTGGGTCCTGGCTCCGGCGCTCGGCGCCGCCGCCATGGCGGGCAGCGACCTGCCCGCCGCCGCACTCGGCGTGACCAAGCCCACCCGCTGGGGCGCGCAGGGCTGGGCCGCCGACATCGTGCCGCACCTGATCTACGGCGCGACGGCCGCCGGCGTCTACGACGCGATCCGCGGACGCCGCGGCCGGCTGGCCCGGGTGAGGGGCTGAGGGGCCGTACGCCGGGCAGGCGTGCCTACCGCCGGGCCGCCGCGAGCGCCGCGCGCAGGTGTCCGCGCGATTCGGCCAGCAGGCGCCCGGCGGTCGGCGCGTCCACGTCGCCCAGGATGGTGAGGATCGCGTGCTTCACCTCGCCGTCCGTGGCGGTCAGCGCGGCCTCGATCACCTCGTCCGGGGCGCCGGTGGCCAGCGAGACGATGCGGCGCGAGCGGGCGCGCAGCTTCTCGTTGGAGGCGCGGACGTCGACCATCAGGTTCCCGTAGGTCTTGCCGAGCCTGATCATGCTGATGGTCGAGATCATGTTGAGCACGAGCTTCTGCGCGGTGCCCGCCTTCAGCCGCGTCGAGCCGGTGATCAGCTCGGGGCCCACCACGATCTCGATGCCGAACTCGGCCGCCGCCGCGAGCGGCGAGCCCGCGTTGCACGAGACGCCGATGGTCAGCGCCCCGGCGGCCCTGGCGTGCTCGACGGCGCCGACCGCGTAGGGCGTGCGGCCCGAGGCCGAGACGCCCACGACCACGTCGTCGGCCGTGACGCCCCGTTCCGTGAGGTCGGCCGCGGCCAGCTGCCTGCTGTCCTCCGCGCCCTCGACGGCCGAGATCAGCGCCTCGGGGCCGCCGGCGATCAGGCCGACCACCTCGCCGGGGTCGGTGTTGAACGTGGGCGGGCACTCGCTGGCGTCGAGCACCCCCAGGCGGCCCGCCGTCCCGGCGCCGAGGTAGAGCAGCCGTCCGCCGCGGGCCATGCGTGCGGCCGCGGCGTCGATGGCGGCGGCGATGAGCGGCAGCTGCGCGGCGACGGCGGCCGGGACGCGGGCGTCCTCGGCGTTCATCGTGCGGGCGATGTCGAGCGTCGGGAGCTGGTCGATCTCCGCCAGCTCGGGGCGGTACGCCTCGGTTGTCAGCGAATCGAACTCGGTGGGCATGGCGGGAGCGGCTCTCTCCGGTGAGGGTGGGGCGACGGTCGCGCCCGCCGTCAGCGCTCGCGGGGCGAGTGGCGGTGGGCCAGCGCCTCGTAGCTGGCGTGCAGTGCGGGCGCGGCCGTCTCGTAGGTGCGCTGGGCGACGCCGATGAACAGGCAGTCCACCACGAGCAGCTGGCTGGTCCGGCTCGACATGGCGGCGGGCCGCAGCTCGCTCTCCCGTGCCGTGGACGTGGTCAGCACGTGATCGGCGTACTGGGTGACCTCGCCGTCCGGGCGACCGGTGATCGCCACGGTGGTGGCGCCGTGGTCGAACGCGGCCTGGAGAGGTTCGATCACGTCCACCGTGCGGCCCGAGTGGGTGATGGCGACGGCGACGTCCCCGGCGCGCAGCTGGACCGCGTTGGTCACGGCCAGATGCGCGTCGGAGTGGGCGTGGGCTATGAGCCCGATGCGCAGGAGCTTCTGGGCGAGGTCCTGGGCGACCAGCGAGGAGGCGCCGATGCCGTAGACGTCGATGCGGCGCGCCGTGGCCAGCGCGCTGACGGTCGCCTCCAGCTGGGCGAGGTCGAGCGCGCCCGCCGTGTCGGTGAGGGTCTGCCGCTCGTCCTGGGTGAGCTTGGCGACGACCTCGCTCAGCGGGTCGTCCACGGAGATGTCGGCGGTGACGGCGGGGGCGGCGCCCGAAGCCTGCTGGGCGGCGAGCCCCGCGAGGGCGAGCCGCAGGTCCCGGTACCCGGGGTAGCCGAGGAGCCGGGCGGTGCGGACGACGGTGGCCTCGCTGGTGCCGGTGCGCTCCGCGAGCCCGGTGACGGTGAGCGCGGCGCAGCCGGCGGGGTCACCGGCGACGGTCTCGGCGACCCGCTGCATGGAACGGGTCATGGAGGGCGCCATGGTGCGGACCTTCGCGGCGAGCGCGGCCGGCTCGGGAGGAGCGGGTCGGGGCGTCACGGCAACGGGTCGGGGTCTTCCGGCCCGGCGGACGAAATTTTCCTTCATCGCATTCCTCACAGGGTGAAACGTATTTTCGAGCGAGACGGCCCGTCAAGCCCTCCGTGGTTCTCGTACGGGTCGGAAAACCGCCGGATCTCTGGTGCAATGGTCGGCATGGAGCAGCCGACTACGGAAGACGTTCTCCACCGTGGCAGGGCGCTGGTGCTGGCCGATCTCACCGCGGACGGTGTGGCGGGCCCGGAGGAGGTCTCCCTGCTTGAGCAGGCAGTTTCCCACCGCCGCTGGTGGTGCGACCAGTGGCCCGCCGGGGCGGTTTTCGTCGCCGGGCTTCTCGCCCAGGACATTCAGGACGCACTTCTGGAACTGCGCGGCAGATGGCCACTGTGTCAGGTCTGCGACGAGATGGAGCCGCACGCGCTGGATGTGGACCCCGAGCTGGGCGAGGATCCGTACTGGGTGTGCCCGGTCACGGGCGAGGCGGTGGCGGCCGTGGGCTCGCTCGCCGGGGCGCGCCGGTGACCGTGTACATCGATCCGCCCACCTGGCCGGGACATGGCCGGATGTGGTCACATCTGGTCAGCGACGTGTCGTTCACGGAGCTGCACGCGTTCGCCGCCCGCCTGGGGGCGCCGCCCCGTGCCTTCGAACGCGACCACTACGACGTTCCGGCCGAGCGGTACGCGGCGGCGGTGGCGCAGGGCGCGGTCGAGGTGGGGCCGAGGGAGCTGGTCGGGCGGCTGCGGGCGGCGGGTCTGCGGCGGCGCAAGCGCTGGGCGCGCTCGACGCGCTCGGCATGACGGGCGTGACCGGCGGCGGTTGTGGCGGCGCCGGGTCCCAGCGGGAACTCCCCGCATGGGGCCCCGGGCCCGTGCCACCGGCAGGTGCGGGGAATGCGGCCGGGGAGAGAGGCTGTTGACCGCACCGTGTCCTCCGCTCCCCGGGCTCCCCGGGCCCCCGCCAGGCTCCCCGCCGCCGTCTATGTCCTCGGTGCCGCCGTATTCGCCCTCGGTACCAGCGAGTTCATGCTCTCCGGGCTGCTGCCCGAGGTCTCGGACGACCTCGGCGTCTCCATCCCCACCGCCGGGCTGCTCATATCGGCGTTCGCGATAGGCATGGTGGTCGGTGCGCCGGTGCTGGCCGCCGCCACCCAGCGTCTGCCCCGGCGCGAAACGCTCGTCTGGCTGCTCGCCGTCTTCGCGGTGGGCCATGTGGTGGGGGCGCTCGCGCCGTACTACTGGCTGCTGTTCATCTGCCGGGTGGTGAGCGCGCTGGCGTGCGCCGGCTTCTGGGCCGTGGGCGCCGCGGTCGCCATCTCGCTCGTGCCGGTGCAGGCGCGGGCGCGCGCGATGGCCGTGATGATCGGCGGCCTGAGCATCGCCAACATCGCGGGTGTCCCCGGGGGCGCCGTCCTCGGCCAGAGCCTCGGCTGGCGCTCCGCGTTCTGGGCGGTGGCGCTGCTCACCGCCGCGGGGCTGGTCGGGGTGCTGCTGTTCGTTCCCCGCACCCCGGACACGTCCGCGGCCGAACGGCCGCCGCTCCGCTCGGAGCTGGTCATCTACCGCGACCCGCAGGTGTGGCTCGCGATCGCCACCACCGCGCTGTTCGCCGCCGGGACGTTCTGCTTCTTCTCCTACCTCGCGCCGCTGCTCACCGACGTCACCGGGCTCGGCGAGGGCTGGGTCCCGGTGGTGCTGGTGCTGTACGGCGTCGGCGCGTTCACCGGCACGGTCCTGGGCGGACGGCTCGCGGACGCGCACATGTTCGGCACGCTGTACACCGGCCTCGGCGCGGCGGCGGCCGTGCTGGCGCTGGCGGCGGTCACGGCGGAGAGCGCGGTCGCCGTGGTGACGCTCTCCGGGCTGCTCGGGCTCGCGTCGTTCCTGTGCGCGCCGGGCCTGAACGCCCGCATCTTCAACGTGGCCAACGCCGACGCGCCGACCCTGGCCGGGGCCACGGTCACCTCGGCGTTCAACACCGGCAACACGCTCGGCCCGTGGGCCGGCGGCCTGGTGATCAGCGCCGGGCTCGGCTACGCGGCGACGGCGTGGCTGGGCGCGGTGCTGGTGCTCGGGGCGCTGGGCGGGGCGTGGCTCCAGTCGCGCGGCGCGAGCCGGGCGGGGCAGGTGGTGGCGGCGAGCGGGCGCCGCGAGCCGGCTGCCGAGGTGGTCACGCGGTGAGCAGGCGCAGCTCGCCGTGCACGTTGAACCGGGCGGTCGACTCCCACCGTTCGGCTCCGTGGGCCGTGCGGAACAGGTGGGGGGCGGCGAGGAGTTGGCGCAGCACCGTGGCGCGGCCCGCGCGGAAGTCGGCGTCGGCGACGAAGCCGTACTCCTGGCGGACCTCGGCCGCGTAGGCGGCGTACGCCTCGGGCGGTGCGGCGAGCACGGCCAGGTCGGCGTCGCAGAGGGCGGCGCCGTTCCGGTCGTCGTCGGCGGGGTCGTGCGTGGCGGTCAGCCGCACCAGCCGCGCGACCTCGTCCCGGTCCGGGTCGGCGTCGAGCAGCCGCTCGGCGAGCCGGGCCGACCGCTCCTCGTTGTCGCCGGCGCGGGGGTCGTAGACGGCGTCGTGGAACCAGGCGGCCAGGGCCACGGCCCTCGGCTCCCCGCCCTCTCCGGCGTCGTTCAGCTCGTCCAGCCGGTCCAGCACGGCGGCGAGGTGCGCGCGGGTGTGGTAGCGCCGGTGCGGCTCGGACCAGCGCCGCAGCAGGTCCTCCCCCACGCCGGGTCCCGGCGTCCGGGGCAGCTTCGCGAATCGGGTGAGCAACGTGTCGTCCTCCACCCCGCCATTGTCCCCCCGGACGGCCGTGCGCACGCGTTCGGCGGATGGCGGGGACGGGTGGAGGCGGGAGGTGTCAGGCCAGGTAGCCGCCGTCGATGGTGAGGGTGGTGCCGGTGATGAACGAGGCGGCGGGGGTGGCCAGGAACGTGATTCCCGCCGCGATCTCCTCCGGGGTGCCGAAGCGGCCCATCGCGTTCAGGGCGCGCTGGGCGGGGGCGGAGGGGCCGTTCGGAGGGTTCATCGCGGTGGCCACCGAGCCGGGCTGGACCTCGTTGACCGTGATGCCCCGGGGGGCGAGGTCCCGGGCCGCGCCCTTGGTGTAGCCGGTGATGGCCGCCTTGGTGGCCGCGTAGTCGGCGACGCCGGGGAAGCCGGTCCGGGTGGAGAGGTGGGAGCCGACCGTGATGATCCGGCCGCCGTCGCCGAGGTGGCGGGCCGCGGCGCGGGTGGCCGCGGTCACGCCGCCCACGTTGACGGCGAGCTGCCGTGCGAATTCCGCCGGGTCGGTGTCGCCGCCGATCTCGCCCGTGACGTACGCGGCGGCGTTGTTGACCAGGATGTCGAGCCGTCCGCAGCGCTGGGCCACCGCGTTCACCAGGCGGGTGACCTGGTCCGGATCGGCCTGGTCGGCGCGGTGCGCCCAGGCGCGCGCTCCGGCGCGACGGAGCGCGTTCACCACCTCCTCGGCGTCGTCGGGGGACGCGGCGTGGCTGATCGCCACCGAGGCGCCCGCCGCCGCCAGGGCGCGCGCGGTGGCCGCGCCGATGCCGCGCGAGCCACCCGTGACCAGGGCGACCCTGCCCGTCAGTTCGCGGTCGGCCTTCTCACGCATGGGCGGCCACCTCCGCTCGGGCGCGCCGGTCCCTGCGCAGGGCGTGGAGCGCGACGGCCAGGCCCGCCAGGGTGAGGGCCGCGCCGACGAGGGGGAGCGCGCGCAGTCCCGGGCCGTCCGAGACGACGCGCCCGCCGAGCCAGCCCGCGAACGCGGCGGCGAGCTGGAATCCGGAGGCGTTGACCGCGACGGCCAGCGTGGGGGCGGCCGTGGCGGTGGCCATGACGCGGGTCTGCATGCCGGGGATGATCGCGAAGGCCAGCACGCCGAGGGCGAACGTGAGGACGGCCGCGGCGGGCCTGGTCCCGTCCGCCACCCGGAAGAGCGCCAGGACGGCGGCGAGCGCGGCGAGCAGTCCGGCGAGCGAGGGGAGCAGGGCGCGGTCCGCGAGCCATCCGCCGAGGAAGTTCCCCGCGGTGGCCCCGGCCCCGTAGAGCAGGAGCAACGCGGGGACCGTGCCGGTGGAGAAGCCGCTGACGTCGGTGAGGAGCGGGGAGATGTAGACGAAGACGGCCACGGCGCCGACGTTGCCGAGGGCGGTGAGGGCCAGCGCGAGCTGGAGGTCGCGGTTCGCGAACACCCGCAGTTCGCGGAGGGGCGAGGCCCGGCGGGCGGGCGCGGCCGGCGGGGTCGGCGGGGACGCGGCGGGCCCCGCGGGCAGGGTCAGCAGCGCCAGCAGCAGGGCAACGGCGCTGAGCAGGGCTATGGCCACGAAGGGCGCGCGCCAGCCCAGGCCCTGGCCGACGAGCGTGCCGAGCGGGGTGCCGAGGACGATGCCCAGGTTCATGCCGAGGGTCAGCTTGGCGACGGTGGACGCCTGCCGCCCCTCCCGCGCCATGGAGACGGCGGTGGTGATCGCGAGGGCGAAGAACGTGGCCACGACCAGGCCCGCGGCGAAGCGGGCGGCGAGGAGGACGGGGTGGCTGGGCGCCACCGCGGAGCCCAGGTTCGCGGCGATCGAGACGGTGACGAGACCGGCGACGAGCGGCCTGCGGGCGACCCCGGCGGTCAGGACGGTGACCAGCGGCCCGCCGACGATCATGCCCAGCGCGTAGGCGGTGACCAGCAGCCCGGCCGAGGGGATCGATACGCCGAGCTCGTCCGCGACCTCCGGCAGGATGCCCGCGATGACGAACTCGCCGGTGGTGAGGGAGAAGACGATCAGGAGGAGGGAGAGGAGGGGGAGCGGCAGGGGGGACCTCATGTGGCCCAGTCTAGTTCGAGTTCGGAACATGCAAACTAGAACTATCATGGCTCGAAGCATGGGCGCTACACTGGCCCCATGGCGACGGAGAGCGAGGGGCGGGCCGAGGAACGGGTCGAGGGCTGGACCGAAGGACAAATGGACCGGGATGTGTGCAAACTCGTGCACCGGTTCGCGCAGACGCTCGACGTTCACGTCCGCCGCGTCGCCGAGGGGCTCGGCCTGACCCCGAGCCAGGTGGTCGCGTTGCGCGAGCTGACCGAGCCGATCACCGCGCGGGAGCTGGCCCACCGGATGCACTGCGAGCCGTCCAACGCCACTTTCGTTCTCGACCGGCTCGAACAGCAGGGACTGATCGAACGCCGACCGCATCCGACCGACCGGCGCGCCAAACAGATCGTGCTCACCGAGCCGGGGGCGGCGCTCCGCGCCCGCGTCCTGGAGGAGACCAGCGCCCGGTCGCCGCTGACCTCGCTCACCGCCCCGCAGCAGGAGTCGCTGCGCGACCTGCTGCGGGCACTGGTCGACCCCCGTTAGTGCCGCGTCGGTCAGGGTTTGCCCGTCGAGGAGCGGCGTCCGGTGCGGTGCATCGCTGGGCCCCTTCTGCCCGTTGGCGGGCAAGGAGCGAGCCGGATCGCCCTCGTGCGTGGGGGCACCTCCCGGACGGAGTCCGGGGGAGCACTTGGGTGATGCGGCACTAGAGGCCCTGCCCGCCGGTCAGGCGCCCGGCAGGCGCCCGTCAGGCGGTGCTCGCCGCCGTCGCGAGCGCGCCGGGCAGTGGCGCGGAGTGGACGATCCAGAGTCCGGAGACGGCCCTGGTCAGCGCCACGTACAGGCGGCGCAGGCCGGTGCGTTCGTCCGGCTCGCCGCTCACCACCGCCGCCGGGTCGTCCAGCACCACGAAGTCGTACTCCAGGCCCTTGGCCAGCGAGGCGGGCACCAGCGTCAGGCGCGCCTCGCGCGAGGTCTCCTCGCCAGGGGAGAGATGAGCCATCCCGGCGGCCCCGAGGGCCTTCGCCAGGGCCGGCACCCGGGCGTCGGCCGCGATCAGGCCGATCGAGCCCTCCCGCTCCAGCGCCGCGCCGCACGCGGTCACGACCGCCTCGTCCAGTTCCTCAGGCGTCACCCGCAGGACGTCGAGCGAGCCCGCCGACTCCCGGATCGACGTGGCCTCGGCCAGGCCCGGCGCGATGGCGGGCAGCAGGCGCGAGGCGTAGGCGATCACCTCGCGCGGCACGCGGAAGCCCTGGGTCAGCTCCTCGACCACCGCGTCCGGCTTGCCCAGGTGCGTCAGCGCCGCGGTCCAGGTCTCCGTCGCCCAGGGGGTCGTGCCCTGCGCGATGTCGCCCAGGATGGTGGCGGAGCCGGTGCTGCACCGCCGCCCCACCGCCCGGTACTGCATCGGCGAGAGGTCCTGCGCCTCGTCCAGCACCACATGACCCAGCGACCCGGTGCGTTCCACCAGATCCCGCGCCTCGTCGATCAGCACGGCGTCCGCCGCCGACCAGCGCGCCGACGTCACGCCGCGCGGGGGCCGTTCCCACAGGATCTCCTTCTGCTCCTCCGGCGTCAGGATGCCCTCGGCCTGCTCCGCCAGGAACGCGGCGTCGGACAGCAGCCGCAGCACCAGCTTCGCCGGGTCCACGAGCGGCCAGCACTCCTTCACCACCGCCTTGACCGCCGGCGTGCGCGCCACCGCGTTCTGCACCCGGTCGTCGGGCGCCTCGCCCGCCTGCTCCATCCGCACCAGCACGGCGTGCGCGATCCGCTGCGGCAACGCCTCGCGCGCCGACCCGTACCGCATGTCGCGGCCCGCCAACTCCCGGATGATCTCTTCCAGTTCATAGGCCGGAACGCGCCAGCGCCGCGAGCCGCGCACCACCATCACCGGCTCGCTCGGCATGCGCACACCCCCGCGCACCGCCCGGCGCAGGATCTCCGCCATGCGCGCGTCCCCCTTGACGCGCGCCGCCGTGGCGTCGTCCACGCCCCGCACCTCGACGTGCGCCACCAGCTCGTCCACCGTCGCCTGCTTGACCTCCATCTCGCCGAGCGCCGGGAGCACCTGCTCGATGTAGCGGAGGAACGAGCGGTTCGGGCCGATCACCAGCGTACCGCTGCGGGCCAGCCGGTCGCGGTGCGTGTACAGCAGATACGCCACCCGGTGCAGGCCGACGGCGGTCTTCCCGGTGCCGGGGGCTCCCTGCACGCACACCGTGCCGCCGAGCGAGGCGCGCACGATCTCGTCCTGCTCGGGCTGGATCGTCGCGACGATGTCCCGCATGGGGCCGACGCGGGGGCGCTCGATCTCGCGCTGGAGCAGCGCGCTGGAGGTGGCCGCCTCGGCCGGGTCGGTCAGGTGCTCGTCCTCGTACGCGGTGAGGTCCCCGCCCTCGTACCCGAACCGCCTCCGCAGCGCCACCCCCTGCGGGTCCGGCTTCGAGGCCCGGTAGAACGGCTGCGACACCGGCGCGCGCCAGTCGATGACCATGGGGTCGCCGTCCGCGTCGTGGACGTGGCGGCGGCCGATGTAGAAGCGGCGGCCGCTCTCGCCGTCCTCGTCCAGCGACTCCTCGTAGTCGAGCCTGCCGAAGAACAGCGGCGTCCCGGCGAGATCGGCCAGCGACTTGATCCGCAGCTCGATCTCGGAGGCCAGCACCTTGGCGTTGACCCAGTTGGCCGTGACATCGCTGATGTCCAGCGCCTCGGCATCGGCGCGCATGGCGCGCAGGGCGGCGCGGGAGGCCGCGAGGTGGTCGCGTTCGTCGTCCAGGGGGGTGCGGGCGGGCACGGCGGAGCCTCCGGGAAATCCGAGGAAGGTAACGGAAGGTGAGGGGATGCGACGGAAGCGCCGCCCGGTTGCCGTCCGGGCGGCTCCTGTCCCGCCGTGGCACGCGTGCGGCGACCCGTGCGACGACCTGGGAGGAGGCAGAACACGGGAGCATAGGCAGCCCGGGGGGCGCTGGCAAATCAATTAACGCCGTCGGTCACCGTGGCTCGTTCAGGCGTAGCGCGATGCGGTCGCGGAGGGTGAGGGCGCGGGGGTCGTCGTGGGTGGCGAGGAGGTTCAGGGCTCGGCGGCGGTTCCGTGCGCCGCCGAGGGCGTGGAGGGCGAGGGCCTCGTTCCAGTGGTCGCCCAGCTCTCGCTGGGCGGCGGCGGCGCGTCGGTGGAAGTCGGCCGCCTCGTCGCCGCGCCCGAGCGCGGCATAGGTCTCACCGGCCCCCTGCCAGGCCAGCGCCTCACGGCCGCGATTCCCGAGGCGGCGGTGGAGCGTCGCCGAGCGCTGGTAGGAGACCAGGGCCTCCCCGTGCAGACCGGCGGCGAGCTGGGCCGCGCCGAGCGCGAGCAGCCAGTAGCCCTCCAGCGCGTGATCGCGCAGGTCGAGGGCGAGCTCGACCGCTTCGGCGGCGGTGCGCAGAGCCTCGCGCGGTCGGCCGGTCTCCAGCTCGATCGCGCTGATGAGGCGCAGGATGTTGCCCAGGCCCGCCTTGTTGCCGCGCTCCCGGTGGAGGGCCATGATCTCGCGGGCGTCCCGCTCGGCCTCTTCCGGCCGCCCCGCCTGGTGCCGCACCACGGCGAGGTTGGCGCGGGCGATCGTCGCCCTCCCTTCCTCGCCCAGGTCCCGGAAGACGGACAGCGCTTCGGTGAACCGTTCCTCCGCCTCGGTGAGCCGCCGCCCGCGCAGGGCGACGATGCCCAGCAGGTTGACCGAGTCGGCCACGCCCTCCCGGTCGCCGAGTTCGACGCGGAGGGACAGGGCCCTCCGGTGGAGGTCCGCGCTCTCGGCGAGGCGACCGACGCGCGCGTGGCCCATGCCCAGGCGCTCCAGCAGTAACGCCTCCGCCGGGCGGTCGCCGAGGTGGCGGACGGCCCGGAGCCCCGCCTCGCCGGCAATCAGCCAGTCGGCGGCCGGGGCGGACGGCGCCTGGGCGTGCCACTGCACGGCGGCGAGGCGCCAGGTGTGGTGGGCGAGCCCGGCGGCTTCGGCCGCGCGAACGGCGGCGAGGACGTTGTGGTGCTCCCGTTCCGACCAGTCCACGGCCTGGTCGTAGTCGGCGAACGTCAGGGGCGCCACGCCCTCCGTCGGCTCTTCCAGCGGGAGCCGGTCCCGGTGGGGCGCGATCCGGCGCGCCGCCGCGTCGGCGGTATGCAGGTACCAGTCGAGGACGTGGCGCAACGCCGCGTCGCGCTCGGCGGGTGGCTCCTCGATCCGGGCCTGCGCGGTGGCGTACGCGCGCAGGAGGTCGTGGAACTCGTAGTGGTGGGGCGCCGGTTGCTCCAAGAGGTGGGCGCCGACGAGCGCGTCGAGCAGCTGCCGCGTCCTGCGCAAGGGGGCTCCCGCGAGCGCCGCCGCCGCGTGCAGCCCGAACATGGGCCCGGGGTGGAGCCCGAGGAGCCGGAAGACGCGGGCCGCGTCCTTCGACAACGCCCGGTAGGACCAGGCGAACACGGTCCTGACGGCGTCGGCCTCCGCCTCGTCGCCGGTGCTCAGCGCATCCCAGAGGGCCGACTCGTCGCGGAGGTCGGCGATGAGGTCGTCAAGACCCGCGTGAGGGTCGCTGACCGCACGTTCACCCGCGATCCGCAGGGCCAGCGGCAGACGGGCGCAGAGCCGGGCCAGTTCGAGGAGTTTGTCCGCGTCGTCCGTGGTCCTGCGCTCGGTCACGGCGCGCAGGAGGGCAACGGCCTCCGGTTCCGCGAGTGTGCCGAGGGTGATCCGCTGCGCGCCGTCCCTGATGGCGAGTCCGGCCAGGCGGCTGCGGCTGGTGACGACGGCCAGGGACCGGCCTTTGCCCGGCAGGAGCGGGCGGACCTGCCCGACGGTCGCGGCGTTGTCCAGCAGGACGAGCATCCTGCGGTCGGCCAGCAGCGAACGGTAGAGGGCCGCCGCCGCGTCCGTGTCCTGAGGGACCGCCCCGGTGGGAACGCCGAGGGCGACCAGGAAACGGTGCAACGCCTCCTCGGCCGTGACGGGCTCACCGGGGTCGTAGCCCCGAAGGTTCACGTAGAGCTGCCCGTCGGGGAACCGGTCCCGCGCCTGATGGGACCAGCGGAGGGCGAGCGAGGTCTTCCCCGCGCCCGGCGTCCCGGCGATCACGCAGACGGAGACCACGAGCGGATCCCCGTCCGCACCGGTCAGGATGGCGTCGAGCCGCTGGAGCTCGGCCTCACGGTTGACGAAATCCCGGACATCGCCCGGTAATTGCCGGGGCAGGTGCGCCAAGGAATCGCCCTCCCGGTGAAAGTGAACGCCCCCGCTGATGTTTCCTGCCTGCACCACATCACGGGAGGAACCCGACAGCTCGGAGCGCGTGCCGTCGCCGTCGGGGCGTTCCCCGCCTTCGCTGCTCCCTTTCCCTTTGACGGTCTACTCCGTGGTTAGTCGAGGGGGTGGAAGATGGGCGACGTAGCGGTTGACGTAGGAGATGACGTTCTCGCCGTCCGCGAAAAGCGTGGAGATGAGCGCCTCCCAGGGGGCGATGAGGCCAGGATCCGTGTACTTCCGTGCTCCGTCGGGAATTCCCTCCGGCGTGTATTGCACGTGATAGAGCGTCCGACCTCCCAGGACCACCATCTCGGGCAGCAGGCCACGACCGGCTTCCATCGACTCCACCGTGGCGACATCCACGACTCGGATCCTGCTGCCGGTCTCGGCCTGGATCCGCAAGGCGTGCAACTCCCACTGGAGGTACGGCGTCAACGGCTCCTCCACCACCCGAACGCGATGAAACGGGCCGGCCTTGCGCTTGTCTTCCTGCTCCGACCTCAACAGGCCCTCGCGTTCCTCCTCAAGAAGTCGCAGGGCCAGGTCCCAGTCTCCCCGGCGGAGCGCGTCTCTGCTGGGGTCGTTCTGCTCCTCGAAGTGCTGAAGCCGTTCCAGCTTCCAGGAACTCTCGCCGCGAAGGCTGGTCCGACATCTGCGGAAGTCATTCCTGTAGGCCGGGCGAGCAAGCCTCTCTCCCTGCGAGGAATCCAGCGGTGGAACATTGATGTCAAGCATCCGGGATGTCTTTCTTTGCCGCACTGAGCATAGTGCCGGGAATGACGACCAGCCGCTCGTCCGGAGCCAGAGTGACGTCTGCCGGAAGGCGTGGAGCGTAGGCGGCTGTGAGGTCACGCCCTATGACGGCGATGTCACCGTTGTCCAACTGCCAGATGTCAGGGCAATCCTCTTCGTCCTTCGAATTCCCCAGCTCCGCAGCCGATTTCCCCAGCCGCCGCTCGAATAACGCGGAGGGATCGGCCTCCCATCTGCGCACCGTCATGTCCAACTCCTTCGGTCGCGCACGGTTCAGTTGTCACCCACTGTACGCGGGGCGGTCACTCGGGGCCACGTTCCCGCACTCTCTACCTCATGATCCGCCCCGCGCACAGAGCGTCACGGATCTTTCACACAACGGAGTGGTTCCAGGTGTGACCCGCCGTTCGGGCGGGGTAGGTGGGGGCG